>CAMUZE010000016.1 GCA_947165135.1 uncultured Clostridia bacterium | reverse complement strand
AATTTAAATCACGGATTTATATATAATAGAAAATATTATTATTCTGAATTTGATTTATATGAAAATATTTACAAAAAAGATGTATTTAAAAGTACTGGTTATGGAAGTAAAATAAGTTCAATAGATAATATAAATGTTGGTGATTATGTAGTTCATAGAAAATCTGGTATTGGAATATATATGGGAATTACTACTATAGAAAAAAATGGATTAAAAAAGGATTATTTATTAATTCAATATAAAGGTAATGATAAGTTATATATGCCAGTAGAAGATATATCTAAATTATATAAATATTCTGCAAAAGAAGGTGCAAAACCAACAATTAACAAATTAAATAGTGTTGAATGGACTAAAACAAAATTAAAAATAAAAGAAAGAATTAAGAATATAACTGGAGAGTTATTAAAAATATATAAGGAAAGAAATAAAGCAACAGTTGAAGGATTTAAACCTGATGATGAAGAGCAAATAATGTTTGAATCTGAATTTCAATATGAAGAAACCACAGATCAATTAAAATGTTCAGAAGAAATTAAAAAAGATCTTGAAAACAATAGACCAATGGAAAGACTATTATGCGGGGATGTTGGATATGGTAAGACAGAAGTAATATTTAGAGCAATATTTAAAACTATTATGAATGGAAAGCAAGTAGCATACTTATGTCCTACGACACTACTTTCTCATCAACAATATGATTCTGCTAAAGAAAGATTTAAAAATTATGGAATAAATATAGATATAATTAATAGGCATTATACTAATAAACAAGTCCAAGAAAAAATTAAGAATTTAAAAGAAGGAAAAACAGATATAGTATTTGGGACACATAGATTATTAAGTAATGATGTTGGATACAAAGATTTAGGTCTTCTTGTTATAGATGAAGAACATCGCTTTGGTGTGGAACAAAAAGAAAAAATTAAACAACTAAAATCTAACGTACATGTTTTATCTGTTTCAGCAACACCTATACCAAGATCACTTCAAATGTCTTTAGTTGGTATAAGAGATTTGTCATTAATTGAAAGCGCGCCTAAAAATAGGTATCCAGTTCAAACATATGTTATTGAATACAATGAAATGCTTTTAAGAGAAGTAATACTTAAAGAAATGTCTAGAGGCGGTCAAGCATTTATTTTATATAATAATATTACAAATATGAGTGAACTTGTAAAGAAATATGAAAAATTAATACCAGAAGCGCGCTTTTGCTTTGCTCATGGAAAAATGGCAAAAGATGAAATGCAAGATATTGTATATGATTTTACTAATAAGAAATATGATGTTCTAGTGAGTACTACAATTATAGAAAATGGAATTGATATTCCAAATGCAAATACAATTGTTGTAATTGATAGCGATAGATTTGGATTAAGTCAGTTATATCAAATTAGAGGAAGAGTTGGTAGAAGTGATAGAATTGCTTATGCTTATTTAATGTATAAGAAAGAAAAAATACTTAATAGTACTGCTATTAAGAGATTAGAAGCAATTAAAGAATTTACTGAACTTGGAAGTGGATATAAAATATCTTTAAGAGACCTTGCTATTAGAGGTGCAGGAGATATTTTAGGCAAAGAGCAAGCAGGATTTATAGATTCTGTCGGTGTTAATATGTATTTAGATTTAATAAATGAAGAGGTAAATGGAATAGATTTAGATGAAGAAAAAGAAGAAAAGGATATTGTTCCAATAGATGTTGAAACTCACATTGGAAAAGAATATAGTGATGAAAGTGATATTATTATCGAAATGCATAAAAAGATTAATGGTATTACAAATAAAAAAGAATTAAATGAAGTGTTAAGTGAGATAAAAGATAGATTTGGTATAACAAATGAAAAACTAATATTATATGCACATGAAAAATACATAGAAAAATTATTATCAATAACTACAATAAAAATAGTTGAGAATGATAAATTAAAATGTGTATTAAAAATTAATAAAGAAACTTTAGATACTTTGAATGTTGAAAAATTATTTATTGAATCTACAAAAATATCTACTAAATTTAATTTCGCTTACAAAAGTAATAGTATCTTTATTACATTATTAAAAGCAAGTTTAGAAAAAAACTATATATATTATGTTGAAGGGTTATTAGAGGCAATTTATAAACAAAAATTCCTAGTATAAAAATATAAAATGATATCACAATATTATTAGGGTGATTGAATGAATCAAACTGGTATTATAAGAAAAATAGATGATTTAGGACGCATAGTATTACCAAAAGAATTAAGAAAACATTTAAATATAAATTCTGGTGATGATTTTCAAATATTATTAGATGGTGAAAGAATAGTATTAGAGAAATATTCATATTTAAAAAAATATAATACTGAATTATTAAGAATAATAGAATGTTTTAAAGAGCTTAAAAACTATGATATTAATTTGATAATAAATAATAAAATTATTAATAAAAATAATACCGAAGTTAAAAATAAATACATAGATATAATTAAAGAGCGAAAAATATATATAAATGATATTGTTTCAAAAATTGAAATATCAAATAGTATTATTAAAGAAGGTAAATTAGTCATTTATCCAATAGTTTTAAATAGCGATTTATTAGGTTCTATATTAATTGTGTCAAAAGATAATATAGAAAACATAATGAATTACACTAAAATAATTAATAATATAATTAAAAATTATTACATTTAATGTAAAAAAATGTAAAATTTATGATTATTTTGTCGTTTATATTGAAAATAAAAATGTTAAAATGATAAAATTTCAATGTGATTATTTATGAATAAAATTAAAAGTGTAGTAAAAGAACATGCATTATTTTTATTTGTAGTATCTAATATAATTGTCGCATTAATATTTGGAATAGTAATAGTAAAATGTAAATTGAAATTGTTTCATATATTATCAATTTTTATAGTAATATATTATGTATTTAAAGTAATATATTATAAGATGTTTGGAGTTTTAGATGATTGATTCACACGCTCATATTTTAAATGAATATTATGACAATATTTATTCACTGATAATAGATTTAAAAGAAAAAAATGTTATTAATGTAATAAATTGTGCAGATGATATTAATAGTTCAAAAGAAGTAATCGAATCATATGATAAATATGATGGTTTTTTGTTGCCTGCAGTTGGAATACATCCGCAAAATGTATACAATTATAATATTGAAGAGTTAGAAGAATTAATTAAAAATAATAAAGTATTTGCTATTGGAGAAATAGGATTAGATTACTATTATGACAAAGATAATAAAGAAGAGCAAAAAAACCTATTTAGTCTTCAACTTAATCTTGCAGAAAAATATAAATTACCAATAATTGTTCATACAAGAGATTCAATACAAGATTGTTTTGATATATTAAAAAGCCATAAATTAAAAGGTGTGATTCATTGCTTTAGTGGTAGTTATGAAATGGCAAAAGAATTTATAAAATTAGGTTATAAACTTGGTATAGGTGGAGTTTTAACTTTTAAAAATTCAAAATTATATGAAGTAATTGAAAAAATTAACTTAGAAGATATTTTATTAGAGACAGATAGTCCTTATCTTTCACCTGAACCATATAGAGGTAAAAAGAATAATCCTTATAATATATATTATGTTGCTAAAAAAATAGCTGACATTAAAAATGTTTCTACAGAAGAAGTAATTAATAAAACATCCCAAAATTGTAGGGAGATTTTTGACATTTAATATTTCTTATTATATAATTTAGTTACGGAGAAGTAACATGAAAAAATATATAATAAACAATGTTATTAAGGCAATTGAAACAATAGTCATTTTTACTATACTAATGTTTATTAATGATACGACTTTCACTGAAAAGTCTCTTTCTGTTGCAATGAATGATAATCTTGAAAAAATAGTTGATAAAGATGTTATTCAAGCTTCTCAAGATGAATTATACAAAGAAGGAATTTATAATCCAATATATACATTTATGGGTGAATTAACTGGATATGCTGGTGATTGTGCATTATGCACAGGATATTTAGCTTGTCCACCAAGAACTAATGTATTAAAAAAAGGCATTTATTACAATGATAAAACATATGGAACTGTTCGTATAGTTGCTAGTAGTAGGAATTATCCTTGTGGAACTATACTTAAATTTAATGTTAAAAAATTATCTGATGAACCCATTATTGCAATAATTCTTGATAGAGGTGTAGGTGGGAACGTAATAGATTTATTAACTGAGAGTGAAGACTATGCAATTAAACATGTTGGAAGAGTTAGAAAACTTGAATTTGAAGTGCTAAGAGAAGGATGGAAAAAATAATGAATTTTAATTTTAAAAAATCATTAGGCCAAAATTTTTTAAAAGATAATAATATAATAAAAAAAATATCTAATTCTATTAATTCAAGTAAAGAAGATTTGATTATAGAAATTGGTCCTGGTGCTGGAGCATTAACAAAAGAGTTAGTAAAAAAAGAATCTGATGTCATTTGTTTTGAAATAGATGAAAGACTAAAAAGTATATTATCAAAAATAAAATCAGATAAATTAAATATTATTTATGAAGATTTCTTAAAAGTAAATATAAATGATTATATCAACAAAGAATACAAAAAAATTTTTTTTGTAGGAAATTTGCCATACTATATTACAACTGCAATTATAAACAAAATAATATCAGAAAGTAATCCATTTGAAATAGTAATAATGATTCAAAAAGAAGTTGCAGAGAGGTTTATGGCTAAACCAAATTCAAAAGAATATGGTTCTTTAAGTGTATTTTTACAATATAATTTTGATATTGAAAAAATATGTTCGGTAAGTAAGAACTGTTTTATACCTATTCCCAAAGTTGACAGTATGGTTATTAAACTTAAGAGTAATAAAAAAGCGGGCTTAAAAAATGAAGAAAAATTTTACAAATTAATTAAAGATGCATTTAAACAAAAACGAAAAAATTTAAGAAATAATTTAAAAAATTATAATTTGGATAATATAGAAAAAAAACTAAATAGTTTTAATAAAGATTTAACTTATAGAGCTGAAGAAATAACAGTAACTGAATTTATAGAAATATCTAATCATCTTGATTAGATTTTTTATTGTAATTATTCTTTTTATATAACATATAAATTAATTAGGGGTATATATGTTTAAAATCGGTGATTATGTTACAAGAAAAAAACACAATAATGATATTATTTTTAAAATAGTTGAAATAAAAAACAATATTGTTTTTTTAAAAGGAGTAGACGTAAGACTTTTAGCTAACGCAGATGTAAATGATTTAAGTATATGTAAATATTGTAAAAAAAAAGAAAAATATGATTTAAAAAGAGAATTAGATACAAATAAATATTTTTATATTCCAGGTAAAGTATTGCATATTGATACTGATGAAGAGTATATGAATAGATGTGAAGAATATTATAATAGTCAAAAAATAAGATATTTTGCATACCATTTTAATGTTAAAGATTTTGAAAAGAATATTATTGATTTAATAGAAAAGAATAGCCCAGATATAGTAGTTATAACTGGTCACGATGCATATTATAAAAATGAAAACAAATACTTAAATAGTAATTATTACATTAAAACAGTTAAAAAAATAAGACAAAAATATAAAAGCCATGATAATCTGATTATTATTGCTGGAGCTTGTCAAAGTGATTATGAAGGGTTAATGCTTTCTGGTGCAACTTTTGCATCGAGCCCAACTCACTCTAACATACATGCTCTGGATCCTGCAATAATAGCGGTAGACTTATCATTTTCAAATAGTGATAAAAAAATAGATATAGAGAAAATATTAAATGATACAAACTATGGTAGTAAAGGTTTTGGTGGAATAATTATAAGTGGAATAATGAAGTATGGATTTCCAAGAAAGGAAGAACATTGAATATAAATAAAATTAAGAACAAAATAATAAATATTAAAGATAGTAAGTTAAAAATTAAAGTAAATATTGGCAGAAATAAATATGAATATTATGAGGGAGAAATAGATAAAATATATCAAAATATATTTACAATTAAGACTAATAAAGGTATTAAATCGTTTGCTTATTCGGACATAGTTACTAAGGCAGTAGTTATAAGTAAATTTGATTAAAAATATTGATATTAAAAAAGAATTGTATTATAATTATAGTAGCTAAATGTTAAGGAGGTACTTATGGAAATTACATCAGTAAAAATTCGCAAGGTTGAGAGAGAAAATTCTCGTATGAAAGGAATTGCATCTGTTGTTGTTGACAATGCTATTGCTATTCATGATATTAGAATTATTGAAGGAGATAATGGATTATTTATCGCAATGCCTAGTCGTAAAACTCCAGTAGGAGAATATAAGGATATTGCTCATCCAATCAACCAAGAAGTAAGAACTATGTTTGAAAAAGAGATTCTTGATGCTTATGATAAAGCAGAAGATGTTCAAACTTCAGAACCTGAAGAAGAATAATTAGAAAATTAAGACCTTAGAGGTCTTTTTTTATTGATTAAGACTTTAAAAAAATTTAATATGTTGTATAATATATATAGTAATATTGGATAGGAGGTCATATCGATGGGTAATGAGAATTTGTCAAAACTCCAGCATGAACATGGCGAAGAAATACAAAAAATTTCACCTAGAATTTATGCTAATAAAAAGTTTAGAGAACTGTTAGAAAAAGCTGCTAATTTAATGTATGATGAATTTAATCCATCGTATGTAAATCAATATGGACCAGTGACAAGAGGTATAATGAACCCAAGTGATTACTATTTCGAAGTGTCTGAAGATGGAAATACTATTAGTTATGGATATGCACAATCAAACCCAACTGCAAAACAGAATGGATATAATTCTCAATATATTGCATATGGATATGAAATTAAAATAAATGAAGATGGGAATTTAGTTGTTACTTCAAAAGGTGGAAGTTATGATGAAAAAGAAGATAAAAGTAACAATGAAACGAATACTTATATGGAATATACCGGAACTATATATGACAAAAATGGAAATATTATTAAAATTGTATTAATAGATAAAGTAACAGGACTGGCAAGTCCAGATTTAAAAGAATTTATAAATCAAGTAAATTATCATCATTGCCCTGATTTTGGTGATTCGTTTAGACCATTACATAGTTCTAAAGCAGGGAAATATGCAGCAACATCAACAAAAAGATATAGATATAGTTGCGTTGAAAGAAATATGTTAAATCCATCACTTGTTCATTATATAGACTCACAAAGAACTGATGGAAAGGACTTTAGTACATTGTATTTTGGATTCCCTGAGTCATTTTGGACTATTCAGTTAGATTCTGAGTTTCCTGATAGACTACATCATTATCCTTCTATTCCAGAAGAGTATAAATATGATAGGATAACACAGGATTTACTAAATAAAGCAGCAAAAGCAGAAGAGCAAATATTTAATAAAGAAGGAAGTACAATTAGTAAATAAGATGCAAAAGCATCTTTTTTCATATTTTAAAAACATTTTCATATAATTAACTGGGTGAAAATATGGAAAAAGTACAAGATTCAATAAGTAGTATAGTTTTAAATCATAATATAACAATTACTGAAAGAAAAAATATTGTATTAACTGGAGTAAAAAAATTAAATAGTTTTGATGATACAGAATTCTTTATTGATTCAGTAATGGGACCAATATTAATAAAAGGTGAAAAGTTAGAATTATTAAATCTAGATACATATACAGGTAAATTGTCTATAAAAGGAAAAATAATATCACTTAATTATTTAGATGACAACAAAAAAATAAAAACTGAAAATATTATTTCTAGGTTATTTAAATAATGAGTCTTACTGAACAAATCATATCAATTTTATTTTCTTTTTTGTATGGAATATTAATATATTTAGCATATAAAATATCATATAAATATTTGTATACTAATAAAAAAATATATTCATTTTTAAATTCACTATTATTTGTTGTTGATAGTTCATTAATATATTTCATTATTATGTATAAAATTAATGGTGGAATAATAAATATATTGTTTATTTTAATAACAATGATTACTTTTTTATCATTAAACTATTTTAATTTACAAAAAAAATGTAAAAATATGACTAATCGATTGTAAATAAAATACCCATTAATATATAATTATATTAATAATAAGATGGGGTAGAATATGAAAAAAATGAGCCAAAAAACAAAATTTAGAGTGACATTTTTATCAATAGCATTTATAATATCTATTGTAGTTTTTGTGTCTACAGCTTTTTCATATTTTTCTCAAATTATTAAAAATAATAAAGAAATAGAAAATTTAAAGAAAATATATAGTGAAAAATTAGTGGATGAAGAGAAGTTAAAAGATGAAATAAATAAATTACAAGATCCTGAATATATGGCAAAATATGCAAGAGAGAAATACCTATATTCTAAGAATGGTGAAATAATAATTAAAATTGAAGAATAATAGAAAGGCTTGATATGGAAGAAGTATATAGATTTATTAGTGATGAAATTAATCTTAAGACAGATGATATTGTAGTTGTGGGTGTATCTGGTGGACCAGATTCAATGGCTCT
Organism: uncultured Clostridia bacterium; assembly: GCA_947165135.1. GTDB lineage: Bacteria > Bacillota_I > Bacilli_A > RF39 > UBA660 > CAG-1000. The sequence continues at coordinate 21,078 of CAMUZE010000016.1, read as the reverse complement.
TTTATATATATTAAATGAATTTAAAAAGAAAATAGGTTTTAAGATAGTTTGTGCTCATGTTAACCACAATAAAAGAGTTGAAAGTGAGCAAGAGAAAATAGATTTAGAGAACTATTGCAAAGAGAATAATATTATTTTTGAATACAAAAAGATTGAATCATGGGGAGATGATAATTTTCACAATGAAGCAAGAAGTGTAAGATATAACTTTTTTGAAGATTTAGTTGAGAGTTATTCAGCAAAATACTTGATGACAGCACATCAGGGTGATGATCTAATTGAAACAATTTTAATGAGAATTGTAAGAGGTTCAACTTTAAAAGGATATAGTGGTTTTAGTAGAATAGTTGATAAAGGTGATTATAAAATTGTAAGACCATTAATTACAGTAACAAAAGATGAAATAAATGAGTTTAATGCAAAGAATAATATTAAATATGCAATTGATTCATCAAATAATGAGGATCATTACACAAGAAATAGATATAGGCATATAGTTTTGCCATTTTTAAAAAGTGAAGAAAAAAATGTTCATAAGAAATTTTTAAAGTTTAGTGAGACGTTGTTAGAAAATAATAATTATATTGATAATGAAGCTAGAAAAGTATTTAATAAAGTATTTCAAGATGGCTCATTATTTATTGATAAATTTATTCAACTTGATAATGTAATACAAACTAAAATAATATATAGTATTTTGGAAAAAATATATGGTGATGATTTACTTATTATTGGAGATGCCCACGTGGATTTAATATTTGGATTAATTAATTCAAATAAATCTAATAGTATTGTTCATTTACCTAATAATGTTATTGTAATTAAATCATATAATGAATTGGTATTTTCTTATGATGAAGAAGAATATGGCTCATATGAAATAGAGATAAATAAAGTAGTTAACTTACCAAATGGTAAAATAATTGAGGAAATAGATGATATTAATGATACTTCTAATTACACAATTAGATTAAATAGTGGAGAATTAAATATGCCACTTTATGTAAGAAATAGAAAAGACGGAGACAAAATAATAATAAAAGGAATGAGTGGTCATAAAAAAGTAAGTGAAATATTTATTAATGAAAAGATTAAAATTAGTGATAGGAAGTTATGGCCAATAGTATTAGATTCAAAAGATAACATTGTATGGATACCAGGAATCAAAAAATCAAAATTTGACAAAACAGGTGGTACAGAGTATGATATTATCTTAAGATATTATTAATGAAAGGAAAAAAATTATGAATATAAAAAAACCTAAAAAAGCAATGAATTTTTTACCATATATACTATTATTTGTAGTTATATTTGGCTCATATTTTTACGTTAATAGATTAAGTTCAAAAGTTAATAATATTGATTATAATAAATTAACTATTGAATTAGAAAGTAATAATGTTAAAGAATTAAATGTAACTCCAAAGAATAGTTCTGGTATTTATGTAATTACTGGTAAACTTAATAATTATGCTAAAAATGAATCATTTAAATTAAGTGTACCATTAACTGATACCTTAATTTCTTCAATATATGATAAAGCAAAAGAAAATAATTTAGAAGTTACAACTAACAGTAATCCAGAAAATAGTTTATGGCTTAATATTTTAATAAATGTTGTTCCAATTTTAATGATAGGTGGACTATTATATTATACTTTTGTTAAACTTGGAAGTAATGGAAAAGGTACTTTTGATTTTGGAAAAAGTAGAGCTAAACTATCTGAAGAAGGTGGAACTAAAACATTTAAAGATGTTGCTGGACTTGTAGAAGAAAAAGAAGAAGTACAAGAATTAATAGATTTCTTAAGAAATCCTAAAAAGTTTACTAAAATGGGAGCAAGAATCCCAAAAGGAGTACTACTTGTTGGTCCTCCTGGAACAGGAAAAACATTACTTGCTAAAGCAGTTGCTGGTGAAGCAAAAGTTCCATTCTTCTATATTAGTGGTTCTGATTTTGTAGAACTATTTGTAGGAGTTGGAGCATCTCGTGTAAGAGATATGTTTAAACAAGCAAAACAAACAGCACCATGTTTAATATTTATAGACGAAATTGATGCAGTAGGTCGTGAAAGAGGTACTGGTTTAGGTGGTGGACATGATGAAAGAGAACAAACACTAAACCAATTATTATCTGAAATGGATGGATTTGGAGAAAATGAAGGAATTATCATTATTGCTGCTACAAATAGACCTGATGTACTTGATCCTGCATTACTTCGTCCAGGAAGATTTGATAGACAAGTAACTGTAGATCTTCCAGATGTTAGAGAAAGAGAAGCAATATTAAAAGTACATGCTAAAAACAAGATATTAGCTCCTTCTGTAAAACTTGAATATTTAGCAAAAAGAACACCTGGATTTAGTGGAGCTGGACTTGAAAACTTACTTAATGAAGCAGCTTTACTTGCAGTTAGAAGAAATAAAAATGCAATCACAATGAGCGAAATAGATGAAGCTACAGATAGGGTTATAGCTGGGCCTGCTAAAATATCAAGAAAATATACAGAACGTGAGAAGAAAGTTGTAGCATATCATGAGGCTGGTCATGCTGTAATTGGAATTAAGTTATCACATGCTGATATAGTTCAAAAAATTACTATAATACCAAGAGGCAATGCTGGTGGTTATAATCTAATGATGCCAAGTGAAGAAACATATCTTTCTACTAAAACAGAATTATTAGAAAGAATAACAGGTTTACTTGGTGGAAGAACTTCAGAAGAATTAGAATTTAATGAAGTAACTACAGGAGCTCATAATGACTTTGAAAAAGCTACTAAAATTGCAAGAGCAATGGTAACCGAATATGGTATGAGTAATTTAGGACTTGTTCAATTAGAGCAACAAGAAGGTGGCGTATTCTTAGGAAGAGATTATAATAAATCACGTAACTTCTCTAATGAAATGGCTCATGAAATAGATGAAGAAGTACGTAAGATTATGGAAGAATGCCATAAGAAAGCTAAAGATATATTAATTAAAAATAAAGATTTAGTAAAATTAATAGCAGATGCACTTCTTGAATATGAAACTCTTACTAAAGAAGAAATTGATTCATTAGTCGAAACAGGACATATGCCTGAAGATGAGAATTCTAAAAAAGAGAAAAATGAACAAACAGAAATTAAAAAAGCTTCTAAAAAAGAAGAAGTAAAAGAAAATGAATAGAAGATTGCATTTTTAACAATCTTCTTTTATTATATAGATATAAGGAAGGTATATATGAAAGATAAAACATTATTAATACTAGCTGCTGGTATGGGAAGCAGATTTGGAGGACTTAAACAAGCAGAAAAATTTGGACCAAATGGAGAATATATTATTGATTATTCAATATATGATGCAATAAGATGTGGATTTAATAAAGTAGTATTTATTATTAAAGAAGAAAATTATAATTTGTTTAGAGAAACAGTAGGTAAAAGAATAGAAGGACATATTAAAGTTGAATATGTATTTCAAAATAATGATAATGTTCCTGAAAAGTATAAAATTCCAGAAGATAGAGTAAAACCTTTAGGAACAGCTCATGCAGTATTATGTGCGAAGAATGCAGTTAAAGAACCATTTGTAATGATTAATTCAGATGATTTCTATGGATATGATGCATTTAAAACTGCAAGTGAATATTTAGATAATAATAAAGAAAATAGTATTGCTATAGTGGGATACAATGTAGAAAATACTATAGCAGAGACTGGTGCTGTGAAAAGAGGCATTATGAAAGAACTTAATGGAAAATTACTTGAAATAATTGAATGCAGTATAGAAAAGCAAAATGATAAAATATATGCTACACCTCTTGGGACAACTAATATTAAAGAAATAAGTAAAGATACAAAGGTATCAATGAATATGATTACTTTCTTACCTGATATATTTAATTTCATAGAGAAAAATTTTGAAGGATTTTTAAAAAATAGTAATTTAGAAAAAGATGAATATTTAATTCCTGATATAGTAATGAAAGCGGTTAATAATAATTATTGTCCAGTTAAAGTGCTTAAAACAACTGCAAAATGGGTAGGTGTTACATATAAAGAAGACAAGCAAAGCGTGACGGATTATATTAATATGCAAATTGAAAAAGGTGAATATAAGAGCAACCTATGGAATTGACAAATATTTTTATAATAGTATAATATTGCTTTGCTATAATTAATTAAAGAAAAGAGGTTGGCATATGATACTTTTTATTGATACACATGATGAGTTAATTACAATTGCAATTAAAAATAATGATAAATTATATGTAAAAACTAAATTGAGTGAATATAGTCATTCAGTTTTTACTATGCCAATGATTGAAGAAATATTTAATGAAAATAAATTAGATATAAATGATTTAAAAAAGATAATTGTTATTAATGGTCCAGGAAGCTTTACTGGAATAAGAATAGGTCTTTCTATTGCTAAAACAATGGCATATGCTTTAAATATTGAAATAAATACATTATCAAGTTTAACTGCTTATTTAATTAGTAGTGATTTAAAGTGTGATAAAATGGCTGTTATTGAAGACAATAAAGGATATTATATATCAGTTTTTGATAGTAATAATAATAGTATTGTTGAAGAACAATATGTAACAGAAAATAATTATAATTATACTTTAGTAGATAAAAAGTTAGATGTTAATAAAATTATAGAATATTGTGAAAAATTACCATCAGAAAATCCACATCATATTAAAGCAAATTATATAAAGAAGATCGAGGTGGAAAAATAATGATAGAAAAAGAAATATTAAGTGACACTGATTCTATTTATAATTATATAGATAATGGTATGGTAATAGGATATCTTGAAATAAGACTTGTAGATGGTGTTCTAGATATAATGAATTTATTTGTTAATGAAGAAAATAGGCATCATGGAATAGCTACTAAATTAATGAATGAAATGTTTGAAAAAGAAAAATATAATAGAATAATGCTTGAAGTTAATGAGAACAATAATAATGCCTTAAGATTATATAATAAATTAGGATTTAAAGAAATAAGTATAAGAAATAGATATTATGGTGATGATACTGCGATTATTATGGAGAAGGTGAAATAATGAAAGATGTATACATTTTAGCTATTGAGTCTTCTTGTGATGAAACTAGTGTTAGCATCATAAAAAATGGACATGATGACATAGCAACAATTATTAATTCTCAAATAGATGTACATACTAAATATGGGGGAGTTGTTCCAGAAGTTGCTAGTAGACTGCATTTAGAAAACATAACTATGGTAATAGATGAGTGCTTGGAAAAAGCAAACATGAAATTAGAAGATATGGATGCTTTTGCATGTACATATGCTCCAGGATTACTTGGTAGTTTATTAGTTGGAGTAGAAGCTACAAAAGCACTTTCATTTATTTATAAAAAACCATTTATTGCAGTAAATCATATGATGGGACACATATGCGCCAATATGATTGGGAACAATTTAGAATATCCACTATTATCTTTAATAGTGTCTGGAGGACATACTGATTTAATATTAATGGAAAGTGAAACAAAATTTAATTATTTAGGTCAAACATTAGATGACGCTATTGGTGAAGCATATGATAAAGTTGCAAGAATATTAGATTTACCTTATCCGGGAGGACCTAATGTAGAAAAATATGCATCTATGGGTAAACCAACTTACAATATGCCACAAATACTCAATGATGATTCGTTTAATTTTAGTTTTAGTGGAATAAAAAGTCATGTCAATAATTTGGCTCATAATGCAGAGCAAAGAAAAGAAGAAATAAATAAATATAATCTTGCTTGTTCATTTCAAAATTGTGTTACAAATCACTTAGTTGATAAAACAAAAAAAGCGTTGTTAAAATATAATCTTAAGACGCTATTAATAAGTGGTGGCGTTGCAAGTAACTCATTTATTAGAAACTCATTAAAAGAAATGTGTGATTCAATAAATGTAACAATGCATATGCCAGATAAAAAATATTGTACTGATAATGCTGCGATGATTGGAGCAGCAGCTTACATCTTATATAAGAATAAGCAATTCTCTAAGTTAGATGTAAATGCAAAAAGTAATGTTCAATTAAAAAGTATGTAAAAAAAATAAGATTTATTTAAATCTTATTTTTTTGATTTGTTATTTAGTTCAACTACATTTTCATGAATTGATAAAATAACTAATGAAAATTCATACATGATTCTTAATCCTAAATTACCAAGAATTAATAATCCAAAGAATGCAAGTGGACTAGTTATTAATGCAAATGAGAATAATGTAATGAATATAGCAGTAATCATATAAGTAATTTTTAAAATTGTTGCTGCAAACATCTTTTTGAACTTAACAAAATCATATAACCAAGCCATGAAACCTTTGTATTTACCTTCATTCTTTTTACTGAAAACAGTAAAGTATAAGCAAATACCTCCGATAATAGCAATAACTAGTGCAATTATCATCCAAATTGCTGCTCCACCACTAATTGATGAGCTTGGCGCATTATAACCTGTTGTCATTCCATAATTATACATACGTTTACCTCCTAAGAATATAATAACACAAAAGTATTAATATGTGTATATTTTTTATAAATAATTTTCATCAATTCCAATCGTCTCTTTTATTATATATGTTTGAGACGCTTTTAATATGAATAATGATTTTGTTATATAGTTGCATAACATACCAATAATTATAAGATTAATGCCACTAATTAATAATAATATGAATGTTAATAATGATACTTTATTAAGTGAAAATATAAACATATATATCATATATAAGATTGAAATTATTGTTATAATATATCCTATAACAGATACAAATTTTAATGGTTTGTTTGAGTACTTAAAAATATAATCAGCTAAAGTATCATTATCTGTATTTCCGATATATGTATTATCATAATATATGTTGAATCCTATTTTACTATATATAGCATTTGAATAACCATATTTATTAGATAATTCTATTATTCCTGTTAACATATTCTTCCTAAACATCTTTAAAGATGATAATTCATTTAAATTGTTAATATCTGTTTGTTTCTTTGTATATTTAATTGCAAGCTTTCTAAAGAAATTATTTTTAATGTTATTATTACAATTACAAACACAATCATATTCTTTATTATCATTTAAAAATTTGTACATTTTTAATATATATGATAAATCATCGTCTATTTTCACAATGCAAATAAGATCATTTTTAGAGTATTTTAATCCAATGTGAATTAAATCATTTTCAGCATATTTTTTAGACAAACTTATTACTTTAATATGATCATCATCACTTTTATATAATTTTTTTAATACATCTAATGAATCATCTGTAGAAGAATTATCGACAAATATAAAATTATATTTAATATTTTTAAGTATTTCTTTTACATCATCATAGAATTTATTTATTTGTTTTTCATTATCGTTAATTGGCACAATTAAATCTAACTTCATTTTATAACTCCTAATATTTTGAACATACTAAATAAATTGTATCATTATTTTAATATAAATAAAATAACTAACTTGTATTTTTTATACTTAATAGTTATAATTATTATGATAATAGGGGTGAAAGAGTGAAACAACATATCATTAGAATATTAAAGAGTACTAAAAAAGAAATAGCTTTAGAATTTTTTGTTTGTTTAGTATTAAGAGCAATTTTATTAATTGTTCCTATTTTGTATAGTGATATAATTAATTATGTTTCTACTTCATATTTTAACAAAGCAATTAAGGTTTTAATAATATATGTAATATTAATTAGTATATATAAGTTATTTGAATATTTTAGACAATATACATATTATTTTGTTTATAATAAACTTTATAAAGAGTATACTTCTTTAGGAATGGATTATACATATAAAAATTCAATATTCAGTTTATCTAGATTTACTTCTGGTGGGTACTTAAATATTATGAATAGCGATATTGATATAATATGTAGTTTCTTTTCAAATGCAATATATAGAATAGCTCAAATGGGTGAGTTTATATTTATCTTTTATTATTTCTTTACTATAAATACAGCTTTGTTTGTTGTTACATTATCTGCCTCTGTAATTGTATTAATGTTTATTATTTTATTTAGTGATAAAGTACAAAAATATAATAAAAATAGGAAAGAATCATATGATAAGAAGACAAGCACAATAAGTGATATATTTAGTGGCATTAAAGAAATAAAAGGATTCAATATAGGTAGACATATTAACGCGAGAGCAATAACTGATACAAATAAATATGCAACTGATAATGCAAAATATTCTACCATGTATAATATAGTTAATATTGTTTCTGTATATATATTTGAGTTATTAAGATTAATATTACTTATATATGGAGTATTTCAAATATCAAATGGTAACTTAGAAATAGGTATTTTAGTAATAATATATAGTTATTATCAAAAGATAATTGATAACTCATCTTTAGTAACCACTTTAAATTTAGAATATAAAAATTTAAAAATATCATTATCGAGATTTAATAAATTGTTTGAATATGCATCTGATAACAAAGATGACAAAATACAAGTCGATGATATTAAAGGACAAATTGAATTTAATCATGTTTTATATGGCTATAGACATGATCCAGTATTAAATGATTTTTCATTAGTTATTAACCCTAATAGTATTTCTGCAGTTACAGGTAAAACTGGAAGTGGTAAAACAGGTGTTGTTGATTTACTTATGAAAATGAATAGACAGATACAGGGTGGAATAATGATTGATAATATTGATATATCAACTATAGATGACGAATCATATTATAATTTAATATCTGTTGCCAGAAAAAATCCTTTCTTCTTTAATTGTAGTATTAAAGATAATTTGATGATTTTGGGAAAAAGTATTGATGAAATAGAAGATGTTTGTAAGAAACTAGGAATACATGAAAAAATTAAATCACTTGAAAAAGGATATGATACATTAATATCAAATGATGGTAGTTTATTATCATCTTCAGATAAAAGATTACTTGCAATAGCTAGAGTACTTCTTAAAGATACTAGAATATATTTGTTTGACGAAATTATAGAAACTTTGGATAGATCCAATAGAGAAATTGTAATGAAGATATTAAAAGAAAAAAAGAAAAATCATACAATATTGATAATATCTAGAGATACAAAAATATTAAAATTGATGGATAATATAATTCTTATGGATAGTGGTGAATTAATTGATACTGGAACACATGAGGAATTACTTAAAAAAAATGAATTATATAAAGAAATAAGTTAAAAAGACTATTTAGTCTTTTTTTTAATCATTTGAATATAATTAATTGATGAAAACTAATATTAAAACAGGTTTAAATGATGATGAAATAAAAGCATCATTAAAAAAATATGGAAATAATAAAATAAATATAAGAAAAAAGAATAGTTTTATAAAATTAGTGTTAGAGTCTCTTGGGGATCCAATAATTAAAATCCTAATAATAGCTCTTGCCATAAAAATAATTTTTTTATTTAAGGACTCTAATATTTATGAAACGTTAGGTATATTTATAGCTATTTTTTTAGCATCATTTATTTCAGCTATATCAGAATATGGTAGTGAAAAAGCATTTGAAAAGTTAAGCGAAGAAAATTCAATTATTAAAGTAAAAGTTATAAGAAATTCAAAAAAAATAATAGTTAATATGGATGAAATAGTTGTTGGGGACATTGCTATTTTAGAAAGTGGAGATAAAGTACCTGCGGATGGAATAATAGTAAGTGGAGAAGTAACTGTTGATGAAAGTATACTTACTGGAGAAACAAAAGAAAAATATAAAGATATATACAATTCTAATGTATTAATGGGAACAATAGTAATTGAAAAAAATGCAATTATGCAAGTTACTAAGGTAGGAGAAAAGACTATTTATGGAAGTATTGCCAAAGGAATTCAGGAAAATACTATTGAAAGTCCACTTAAAACACGATTAAGAGTTTTAGCTAATCAAATAAGTAAATTTGGATATATTGGTGCATTTTTAATATTAATATCGTATATGTTTAATGCTATAGTAATAAAGAATAATTTTGATATAAATAAAATATTAGAGTTTAAAGATTTTGTGCCACATTTAATATATGCACTAACGCTTAGTGTCGCGGTTGTTGTTATGGCTGTACCAGAAGGTCTTCCTATGATGATTACCCTTGTATTATCATCTAACATGAAAAGATTATTAAAAAGAAATGTACTTGTTAAAAAACTAGTGGGTATTGAAACTGCTGGGTCGCTTAATATATTGTTTACAGATAAAACTGGCACTTTAACAGAAGGTAAATTAAAAGTTATTTCTTTTTGTGATTCTGAATTTAATGAATATAGTAGTTTTAATAATATAAATAATAATTTGCATGAATTAGTGTATCAATCTCTCATATATAACAATGATTCTTTTATTGATAATAATAAAATTGAAGGAGGAAATACAACAGATAAAGCAATATTATCTTTTTGTAAAACTGATAGCAAAGGCAAATACATTATTATTGAAAAAACACCATTTAATAGTAAAACTAAATATTCTAGTGTAACTACAAATTATAATAATAAGACTACATTTATTAAAGGTGCTTATGAATTAATAGTCTCAATGTGTAATAAGTGCATTAAAAGTAATGGAGAAGTAAGAGTATTTATAGAAAAAGAAAAAACAATAGCATTTATAAAGAATAAAGCTGCAAGTGGTCAAAGGGTACTTGCATTATGTTATAGAGTTGAAGATACTAAAGATAATATATTACTTGGATTTATATTTTTAAAAGATAATATTAGAGACAAATCATATGAAGGAATTAACTTAATTAAGAAAGCAGGCATACAAGTTGTAATGGTTACTGGTGACTCAAAAGAAACTGCTTGTTCAATTGCAAAAGAATTAAATATTTTAGAAAATGAAAATGATTTAGTATTAACAAGTGAAGAATTTAATAGAATAAATGATGAAGACGCAATAAAAATATTACCTAAATTAAAGGTATTAAGCAGAAGCCTTCCAACTGATAAAAATAGGTTAGTTAAATTAGCACAATCATATGGGTTAATAGTTGGAATGACTGGAGATGGTGTCAATGATGCTCCAGCATTAAAAAGAAGTGATGTAGGTTTTTGTATGGGAAGTGGTACAGAAGTTGCCAAAGAATCAAGTGATATAGTTATTCTTGATAATAATATAATGTCAATAACTAGTGCAATATTATATGGAAGAACGATATTTAAAAGTATTAGAAAATTTGTAATATTTCAATTAAGTGTTAATGTATGTGCAGTTCTACTTAGTATAATTGGGCCATTTATTGGAATACTTTCTCCAATTACAATAATACAAATGCTTTGGATTAATATGGTTATGGATACATTTGCAGGACTTGCTTTTTCTTTCGAACCTGCGCTATATGAATATATGGATGAATTACCTAAAAAAAGAAATGAAAAAATCATTAATAAATATATGATAAATCAAATTGTATTTAATGGGCTTTATTCTACAATTATATGTATACTATTTTTAAAATCTAGTTTTATTAAATCAATATATAATTATGAAATATCTGATAGTTATTTAATGACTGCATTTTTTGGATTATTTATTTTTTTAGCTATATTTAATGCCTTTAATGCACGTACTCACAGAATAAATATATTATCTAATATTTTAAAAAATAAAGTATTTATATTTATCATTTTATTCATAACTATAGTTCAAATAATACTTATATATTTCGGCGGAGAGATATTTAGAACAACCGGTTTGACTATTTATCAATTTGAATTTATGTTATTAGTAGCATTTTCAATAATACCATTTGATTTTATAAGGAAAATTATTTTAAAGAGAAATAAAATAGTTAGAGGTGTCTAACTATTTTTTTAAGCGTAATGATCTTGTATATTCCGCAGTTAACAATGCTATTTCTCTTTCTCTTTTGTTAAAATATTCTATTAATCCTTCAAGTTCTTTTGAATCTACATCATTTTTTCCACAAAAATGAAATTTTTTAAATAAATATTGATTATACATTGAAACGTATTCACGTCCAGGATTAGAAGAATGAGAATAACACTCATAACCAAGACCTGTATGAGGAATTGGTGTAATTGAATATTTACTGTCTAAATATATTGCTGAGATAGTTCTTTTTGTTTTATCGTTCATTTGAATACCCAAATCTTCTATCATTTTAGACATATATTCCTTATCTTTTCCTCTATAAATATATACATAATTGTGGTCTCTTGCAAATTCAGACATTATTCTGTTATAAAGTATCATAAATTCACTTATAATTTTTTCACTATTATATGATGTTCTTTTACAGTCTGAGTCGGAATTATCTTTTAATTCCCAATATTTAATTTTGTTTTTATTTTTATTACTAAGCGCTTGTGCAAGGGCCTCTAATGTATGTAAAAAATAATATGGACTATCTTTTTTAGAAACACTTAATACTTTATCTGCATATTCATATGATAGATTATCACATACAGTTATTGTATCTAATCTTATTCTATAATCTATTATATCTCCACTATCATTCATAAATACATCTAATACATAAACATTTCTAACTCTATTTTTGTTTAACGATATTTTGTTTTCTACTCTTTCATTTAACATTGGTATTTTTCTTTGTGGAAGATATATACTTTTAAAATTTTTAAGTGCTTGTAAATCGACATCACTTCCTCTTTTAATAATGGAACTCAAGTCAGTAATATAAATGCTTACTACATATTTATTACCATCTTTTTTTATGCTGATGGCATCATCTCTTAAAAGAGTACTAGCATTATCTATTGTAATTATATTCTTTTTTGGGAAACTATTGTATTGAGATCTGATGATAATTGAGGGTTGACTATCAGATATTTCATACTTTTGTAATACCTTTTCACCATCGTATGGTCTTTTGTTTCCAGATAGTATGCATTTAATTTCATTTACAAAAATATTATTCCTAAATGCATATATTCTACTCGTATAATTATTTTTATTAACTTTTGAATTATAAAATATTTTTAATAAGGTAATATAATAATAGATGTCTCTATTATTTTCTTCTAATGCTGCTATAGCTTTGTCAAATGCATAATCAAACAATACTGTATCATTAGTTTTAACTACTTTATTTAAGTTGGCAATTTTTTTGATAATATTAACATCTTCTTGTTTGTCTATTAATTTAATAATTAATTCGGTTAATAAATTAGGATCAATATTTTTTTCTAATACTATTTCATCCAATAAGTTAATTGATTTCAATATTAAATTGCTTTCATTTAAATATGGATATAACAAATCCCTTGATTTTTTAATTCTTGCTTTATTTGTTTCAATTTCGTTATCGTCGAATTTTTCCATTGAACAAAGGATTAAAATTAATTCTACAATATTGTGTATTATTTCATTAGCAAAGTCAGTTTTATCATACCTTTTAATGCAATAATTTAACATTTCAAAATACTCACGTATAAGTTGTTTATACGTAAAATTTGTATTTTCTACTAAAAAATCTATATTATCACTTGAATAGTTTCTATCTTTAACAAATTTAAATAATTTAGTATTATTATTCATGTTACCCTCTTAATTTAATAATATCGCATTTTATTTTTAATAACAAGATTATTTATGATATAATTTTAATAGGAGTAGTAGTATGTATAAATATAAAAAATATTTATTATATTTTATTTCAAGTTTCTATATTTTATTAACAATTATTGAGTTAATTAAATATTTGTTATGCAAGTCGAATGTTTTTGGATTAATATATTTATCACTAAGTATGATACTTGTATTTCTATTAATCCCAACAACTATGAATTATAGTGATAAATATTCTTTAGCAAGAATAAGCAAATTATTAATTATAATAGTATTTGGAACATTCTTATCATACATATTAAATATAATAGTTCTAAATTCTGTTACCCACATTGATTATTCAAGTAGTTATATAAAGTCAATTTTTGTAATTAAAAATATATTAAAACCAATATTATATTTTGTTTTATTAGTATTATCACTCTTAGAATCCAAAATTTTTATAAAAATTAAAAATTTAATTTTAGATAGAATAAGCATTTTTTGTTGACAAAATGCTTTTTTTTTGTTATCATAATGACCATATTTACGAAGGGGGTAAATAATATGTACGAAGAAGAAATAGCAAAGTTAGAATTAAGAAGAAAGGAATTAATGGATGAACTTGATCCACTTTATGTAAGACATGCAGAACTAAAAGCTGCAAAAGCACCAATTGCTGAATTAAATAAAGTAGCTCGTGAAATTAATCCAAGAGCTAATGAAGTAAACGCGATAGATGCAAAAATAGCAGAATTAAGTAAGGCAAATGTTAATGTACCTGTAGTTGAAGAAGAACCACAAGAACAAAAAGAAAATCCAGAATTAACTAAAATAGATAGTTGTACTATTGTAAAAAAAGAACCAACTACCAAAAAATATTTAACTAAAGGTGGTATCTTAGGTTTAGTTGTTACAACATTAGCAACAGGCGTTGGAGGTACATTATTAGTACAAAAACTATTTAAAAATGGTAATTGTGCTGGTAGATGTGCTGCATCTGATTATGATCAAACAGTTGAAACAGATACAGTAAAGAACAAAGCAACTCCTACTGCTACAGCTGAACCAACTGCAGAGCCAACAATAGCTACTCCAGCAGCTACAATTACTCCAGCAACAACATCAGCAGTTACAGCAACACCAACTATGGAGCCAACAGCAACACCAGTAATTATAGCAACACCAACTGTAGAACCAACAGCAACACCAGTAGTTACTGCAGAACCAACACCTACAGTAGAGCCAGGACTTGATCCTACTGATGAATATAGTGTTGAGAATACTGTGGATAAAATTTATGAAGAAGATATAAATCCAATGATACAAGGTTTAAATAATCCTGCATTTGAAGCACAAGTTACTAGAGAAGATATTTCTGATATTGTAAGATTTGTAAATGGTGAATTACCATTAAACAGAAAATATAATGAAGGAACATTTGATGAGTTAGCTAGCAAATTTATCTATGTATTTGGAGCTCAAGGAGGACATGAGAATGAATTATATCCAGTACATTTTTCAAACTTATGTAATGAAAATAGTGCATTAGCAAGTTATTGTGCTGAATATGATGAAATTTATAATAAAATAGCTGCATATAGAGCTGAGGGTAACGTAGATGGTTTTGTTGAAGAAGTAGGTTACTTAAGTACAAAACTATATAATGAATGGCATCTACAAGGTATGTATGGTGGATGGAACCCATATCTATTTACTAGAGAAGAAAAATTCCTTGCTTTTAATGCTTCAATTGGTAGATATGCAAATTATGTTAAAGAATACTTAATATCAAATGATTTAACAGTATGTTTTGATGCATGTGTAGATGTTGAAAATAATACTTATAAACAAATCGAAACACGTGATGTATATGAGGCTATGTTATATGGTACAAGTCTAAATGGAGAAGTATCTATAATGATTGGAGATCAAGTATTTAATCCAAATAAGATGGTATCAAAAGATTTAAAAGATGTACTTAATGAAAAATCACAACAAGCTGTTAAGAAGTTAAATTAATATAAAGGGGGTTAGAATTATGAAAACAGAAATAAGTAAAAGAGGATTTAGTATTATAGGAGCGATCCTAATATGTTTAGCTATATTACTATTCTTATTTATAATAATGGGAATTGTTAAGAAGAATACTCCAAATCTAAATCCATTATATGATTCAATTTTCAGAGATAATATTAATTCAATGCAAGATGCTGGAGAAGCATATTTTACAAATGATAAATTACCTACTGAAGAAGGACAAGAAGTAATACTTACATTACAAGAAATGCTTGATAAGAATTATATATTACCATTTACTGATAAAAATGGTGATACATGTGATTTAAATAAATCATATGTTAAAGTTGTAAAAACTAAAGATGGATATGAACTAAGAACTTTCTTAAAATGTGGTGAAGAATCACATGAAATAGTTAAAGTTCTAGGATGTCATGATTTATGTGTTGACTGCAATAAAGATAAAACTTGTACAAGAGAAAAAATTACTCAATATCAATTCGTTAAAGATGTAAAATCAACAAAAACAACATATAGTTGTACAGTTGGTAAATTAAATGGTAAGAGTTGTACAGATACAGTTGCTGCTAAGGTAAGAACAATAACTAAGACTGATTCTAAAGCAGCTGCAAAAATAACAAATAAGAAACTAGATGAAACTGTCGTAACTAAAAACAAGAATTATGTAGGTTATGAAAAAACAACAACTCCTTCTAAAACTGAGAAGGTAGATGTTGATTATGAAGTAACTAGAATATATACTGATCCAGATAAGAAAGTAGAAACAACTTGTACTACAGTTAAGGAAAAAGATCCAAATTGTAAGGTACAATGTGTTCCAACTTATATAAATGGAGTATTAGAAGAAGTATGTAATACTTGTGGATATGTATATCATAAGAAATGTACTGATAATGATGTTTGGGTATGTCCTAATGGATATACTGATAAAGGATCAGGATCAAGTAAGACATGTTATAAAGATATATATAAATGTCCAGATAATATAAGTAAAGAAAATCAAAGTGGAAGTGGAAAGAACTTAAAATGTTGGTACTATGTTACAACACCTGCTACTACAATATATAAATGCCCAGATAATATAAGTAAAGAAAATCAAAGTGGAAGCGGAGAAAATTTAAAATGTTGGTATTATACTTATACATATTCTTGTAAACCTACTTCTAATTACAGTGAAGGTAGTGGAAAAAATTTAAAATGCTATATTGTTTCAACTAATTATAGTTGTGATACTGCTAATGGATGGACATTAAAAGATAAAACATGTTATAAGACTACATCAACTAAGAGTAATTATTGTGATTTATCAGGGTATAAACTTTCTGGTAGTACATGTTCTAAAACTGTAGACGCTAAAGCTACTAAAACAACAGTAACTAAAAAAGCTTATAAATGGAGTACATCTGAAACATTATCAGGATGGAAGAGAACTGGAAAATCAAAAGAAGTAGAAGGTAAAGAAGTTTGCGAATAACAAACTTCTTTTTTTGTGAAATATTGAAAAAAAATACGTATAATGGTAAAATCATATATAGAGGTGGAATATGGCAAAGCAAATTAAAAAAGATGTAAAAAAGAATGTTAAAAAAGAAGTTAAAAGTGAAATTAAAGTGAAAAACAATAAGAGAGAAACAAAAAAATTTAAAGCTTGGTGGTTAGTTGGTTTAATTTTACCTCCACTTGGATTAATTTTATATTTATTGTGGAGAAAAAATAATAAAGAAGCAGCAAAGAGTGTTGGAACTGGTGCATTAATATCTGCGTTATTATGGATGTTTTTTGGATTATCGTTTTTAATTAATACTAATGGTGAACCAAAGCCAGAACCAATTAAAGTGGCAGATTGGTATAATGATTATGAATCAGGAGAAACAATCGTAACAGTATTAGCAAGTTCAACTTGTCCTCATTGTCAAAATTTAAAGCCAGTTATAACTGCGTCATCTGAAAAATATGGATATAAGTTATATTTTTTTGAAGGAGATACATTAAGTGAAGCAGATTATGGAAAACTAACTACTACAATAGAGTTAGAAGGATATGAAGGTTATGTACCATATACATTTGTCATAAGTAATAAGAAATTTATGGGATCACATACAGGTGAAATGGAGGATTCAGATTTAACTGAATTCTTAAAACAAACAAAAGTATTAAAATAGAGCTATAAATAGCTCTTTTTAAATGGTCATTTGAACTAAATTTATTAAAATGGTAAAATTGTATTAGGTGGTATTAATGAATAAAAAATTAATTATATTTATAATTATATTTTTACTAATAGTAGTAGTTAAATATGCATTTTCTGATTATGAATTTAACTATAAAGTTAATGATTACAATATTATTTCCAAATTAGATAATGGTATCTTATATTTTGAAATTGAAAAAGGTGTTAAATATAATTTTGATATTTATACGAATAGTAAAAAGAAAAAATTTATTAATGACATTAAAGAATTGGAAGTAGAAGATTATAAATGTATTTTACCAATAATCAAAGATATTGATACTTATCCATTATGTTATAGTGAAAAAGATAATGTTAATGTAGATTATAATTTAATTGATAGTAATGCTTTATTAGAATACAAAAAAGAAAGTATTCTTGAGCAAAATGAGAAAGATTTTTATTTTAATAGTAATATAGATAATAATGTATATATAGCTTTGTGGACATATAAAGGATATATATTAATGAATGGTAAAGAATATAGAATAATATCGATTTTTGATAAAGATAGATATGACAATGATTTAGCACATCAAATTAATAATATTATATATATGCCTAATTATGATATTGAACATGAATATGATGAGTTAGTAGCACTTGATATGGTTTCACAAAAAGTATCTAAAATTAAATTAAATAAAAAGATTGACTATGATTCATACATAGTGGGAAATATTAAAAAGAAATTGTATATTTATGATAATAAAAAATCAATATTATATGAAATAAATGTTAAAAACGGAGAAACCGAGATAATATCAAGCAGTGAAAAAGGATATAAAAAGTATTCAAATGGTAAATTTATTGAATGCAGTAAAAGTGAATATAAGAATGATAGAATTACTATAGAAAACGATATAAAATCAAATTATAATTATGAAATAGATGATAAAACATATAAAATATTTAAAAATAATTCGAGTATTAAAACAAAAATATCCGAGTATAAAATTAATATAATTGCCGAAAATAATGATGATATATATTATAAATTAGACGATAGTTTTTATAAATATAATCCTAAAAATGGAAGTGAAAGAATATTTTATGACTATGAATTATCATTTAATAATTCAAAATCAGTATTTGTATATATTAAATAGCAATTCTAATTATTGAACATATAATACATTAGGTGATTATATGTTTAAAGATACTAAAATTGAAAGTCCATATTATTTAGTCTATGAAATAAAAAAAGGTGATTCATTATATAAAATATCAAAGGAATTTGATGTAAATACTAAGTTGTTATCTGAGTTAAATGGATTAAATATGGATGATTATATTTATCCTGGTCAAATGCTATTAGTTCCTAAAAAGGATGTAAGTTATTATATAACTAAGGATGGCGATTCATTAGAACTTGTTAGTAATATCTTTGGAGTTAGTGAAGAAGAAATAGTTAAAAATAATAAAACAATCTATTTATTACCAGAACAAATGATTTATTATAAGAAATAAAGACTACTAGTCTTTTTTTTTATTACGTGTTATAATTTTTATAGTGGGAGTTGGTTAGGTTGATCGTAAGAAAACCATATGCTTTTTTAATAAAACATTTTAGACTAATACATGGTCTTCTTTTTGTTATGTTAGTATTTATAGCAATTAAATCTGTATCAATTTATACTTTTTTTAATGAGTATGCAACAAGACATTATTTTACAAATACAAGTACATTAGTGTCTGAATATATTAGTACTTTAATGTTTTTTGTTTTAATATTAATTGCTTTACTATGTGCAATTATATATTATTTGTTATCTGTTAAGAAAAAGAATAGAGGAATATACTTAATAATAGGTATCTATTCATTTATATTATTTGCATATTTTATTTATATTTCTAATGTACTTGGTGGATTGATGGAAAGCTCATTAAAGGTTGAAAGCGTAAGAGCAATAAGAGATATAGCTATTATTGTTTTAATTCCACAAATAGTATTTGCATTTATTATTTTATCTAGAAGTTTAGGGTTTAATTTAAAAAAATTTGAATTTAAAAAAGATTTAGAAGATTTACAAATAGAGACAACTGACAATGAAGAAGTTGAAGTTACATTAGGTAAAAATAATTACAAATACAAAAGATTTATAGTTAGAACATTTAGATATTTAGGATACTTTATACAAGAAAATAAATTCTTTGTAACTGCAGTTTTATCTGCACTAATGCTTGGAATTTCAATTACAGTTTATTTAAATATAAAAGTTTATAATGTTAAATATACAACAAATCAATTAATATATGCAAATACAATGTGGTATAAAGTAAATAATGCATATATTACTAATAAAGCTATGAGTGGTAAAGTAATTGATAGTGAAAAAAAATATATAATTGTAAATGTTACTATAGATAATAAGTCTAATAAAAAATATGATTTAAGTAGAGAGTTGTTTAGATTAGATACAGGGAAAAAATCCATTTTACCTATATTTAATATGGATAAAGAGTTTATTGATTTCGGAAAAATATATAGTCCAATGACAATTGATATTGGAAGTATAGAGGAAGTTAATGTAATTTTTGAAATAGATAAAAATAATAAAGAAGAGTATTTATTTAAAATCAGCAATATAGAAAACATTAATGCTGCTTCAGTTAAAGAACAATATAAAGATGTAATCATTAATCCAATGAATATAGATGAAACAATTGAAGATAGTAACTATCATATGTTTGAGGATATTTCTTTTAACGACACAATATTAAAAAATACCAAATTAAAGATAAAAAAATATGAAACATCAAAAAGTTTTAAAGACTCATATCAATATTGCTATAAAGATAATTGTTATGATAGATCATATATAGTAAAACCAGAAAATAGTGACAAAAATGTAGTTATTAAGATAAATACTGAATATGAAGTTGATTCTGAAATTAGTTTAAAAAAGCAATTAGCAAACGTTGAAAATTTGTTTGAATATTTTGCTATAATAAAATATAGATATCTAGGTGTATCTTATGAAATGCCTGCAAAAAAAATAAGCGCAGATTATTTAAAAAACAATATAGCATATTTGGAGGTTCCAAGAGAGGTAATTGATGCTAATAAAATTGAAATAATCCTTTCAATTAGGGGCAAAAAAATAACAATTATCTTGAAATAGTACATATAATTTAGTATAATTATATGTACATGGAGCCATAGCCAAGTGGTAAGGCACAGGTCTGCAACACCTCCATCGTCGGTTCAAATCCGACTGGCTCCTCCA
>CAMUZE010000015.1 GCA_947165135.1 uncultured Clostridia bacterium | reverse complement strand
ATCATTATATCCATATCCAGTAGTGCCATTTAAATCACTTTCAGATATATTATATTTATGAAATGCATCTAATACTTTTTTACTGAATATAAATGATTTACTATCTATATCATTAAATATGTTTGATAATTCTTTTTCACATTTATTTACTAGTTTAATATATTTGTCATTTAATGCTAACATTTTTTACCACCATCTATTCTAATTACTGAGTCATTTATATATGAAGCATCATCACTAGTAATAAAATATATTACTTTTGCTATTTCAATTGGTTCTGCAAATCGATTTAATAGTATTTTTTTACATTCATCATCAATATATTCTCTATCTAATTCTTTATTCATTGGAGTATTCATCCATCCAGGACAAATTGTATTCACTCTTACATATGGTGCATAATGGTTGGCTAGATTATGAGAAAGATTAATAATTCCAGCTTTAGATGCATCATAGTCTAAACTATATTCATAATAAGTATCAATTCCATTAGTTGAAGAGATATTAATAATATTGCCTTCTTTTTGATTAAACATAAGTTCACCAAAATATTTACTCATAAGAAAAGTACCAACTAAATTAACTTCCAACGTTTTCATAAAATTATCTTTAGTTTTCATATCAAAAGTAGTATCTATTGCAATACCAGCATTATTTATTAATAAATCTAATTTATTAAATTTATTAATTATTTCATTTTTTAAATTAATAATATCATCTTCTTTAGATATATCACATTTTATACAAAGTATTTCTACATTATATTGTTCTTTTAATTTCTTTTCTAGTTCTTTTGCTTCTTTTTCATGAGTATTATATGTCATAATCACATTATAACTATTCATTGCATATACTTCAGCTATAGAAGCACCCAGTCCAGTAGAACCAGTTATTAATACATTCTTTTTATTCATAATTTTCCTCCAAATCAAGCATATTATATCATAAATTATTAAAAACTTAAATTTTTAAATTTAGAGTTTTTAATAATATTTATTTTTCAAATAGTTATTATTTTTTATAATTCTATCTTAAATTGTTTTAAATTTTAAATTTTGTAGAATATTTATATTTAATAATTGAATAATATGTGATTTGACAATATTTTTGAAGTAATTAAAATGTATTTTAGACAACTGATTGTTAGGTGTTATCACACTCATAAAGGAGGTGATAAAGATGATTAAAAAAGATTTTCTGATTAAATCACTAATCTTTATAATCCTGTTACTTATTATCCTACTATATGTAGTTTTAATATAAAAAAACACCTAACTAAAAATAGTTAGGTACTTACCAAACCGGTAACACCTGACATTTGAATATCAGTTGTTCCTATAAAAATGATAACACAGAATTATTAATATGTAAATATTTTGCTTAAATTACGTTCTAAGCACTTTTTTAAATAAAAGTCAAATTGACAAATAAAAATATAAAAGGCATAATAGTGGTATCATTTTTTTAAAATGATGAAAGGAAGAGCATTTTTATGCAAAGTAGTAGGGATATCAAGGATTGTCTTGATAAACTATTAGAAAATAATGATGTTGCCTTTATAGTACCACATAATAGACCTGATATGGATGCTTTAGGTGCTGCAATAGGAATGTCATTAATTTGTGAAAAAAAGGGGAAGAAAAGCTACATTGTTATAAATGACCAAATTGAAAAATTGGAATCTGTAACAAGAAAAGTAATAATGGATATATCTTCACGCTTTAATATTATTAATGCGTCTGAAGCAGAAAGTATGATGACTGATAGAAGTTTAATGATTGCAGTTGATTGCAATAAAAAGTATTTGGTATCAGTAAGTCCTTTTATGGATAAATTTCATGATACATTTATACTTGATCATCATAATATTGATGAAAATACTATTCAATCTGCTAATACTTTTATTGATGAAAAGATGTCTAGTACTTGTGAAGAAATCAGTAGACTTTTATTTATGTATGGAATAAAACTATCTGCTGATGATGCAAATTATATACTTGCAGGTATAATACTTGATACTAATAAATTAAACAAACCTAATATTAATGGTGAAACATTATCTGTAATTACTAAATTAGTAAATAAAGGAGCTAGTTTATATTATGTAAATAATATGTTTATTGAAGACTTTGAACATGATAGAGCAATTCAAAAACTTGTTGATAATACTGGATTTATTGGTTTTGCAATAGCATGTGATAAAGATGAAAGTAACAGAGTATATGAAATTGAAGACATAGCAAAAGCAGCAGATTATTTACTTAAATATCAAGTAAATGCAACTTTTGCAATAGCATATATTGATGAAAACACGATATCAATTAGTGCAAGAAGTAAAGGAATAATTGATGTATCTAAAATTATGAAGTTATTTGGTGGTGGTGGTAATGAACATAGTGCTGCAGCCAGAGTAAAAGATTCAAGTATTGAGGAAGTTAAGAATAAATTATGTCAAATATTAATACCTACAACATACTTAGACAACGTTGAACCGGTATTTCCTAAAAAAGACGTAATTGAAAGAAAATTAACACCTTAGTTAATTGACTTTTTGCTGTATTTATGGTATAATTAACATTGTTGAAAGGGAGTAGTTCCATCAATAGATGTTATAATTCAATAACACGGTTAATAACCTGGATTATATGTAAAGAACAAGACTTTTATAGAAATATAAAAGTCTTTTTTATATTTCAGAAAGGAGAAAATATGAAAAAAAACATAAGAAAGGTATTATTATTCGGACTTACATCTGCATTATTAATGACAGGTTGCAAAGGAAAAGAAATAGTCGAAATTGGGGGTAAACAATATATAAAAGATGGTGAAGAATTTACTGCTATAACTTCCCAAACTAAAACATTTTTACCTGGAGAGCATATTGTATATTATAATGTTGATATTAAAAATGAAATATATTTTGATAATAAAAATGGTTGGGGAAATGCTAAATTAGATATTCCTGAAGCTCCAGATGGATATAAATATTTAGATACAATAACAATTAATGATGGAACATATGGACACTCTTCTAATTTAATATATGTTTTTGTAAATGAAGTTCCTGTAGAAGCAACTAGTTCTTATAATGCAGAAAATAATGAAATTGGTTTTTTTGAACCAGGTGTTCCAGTTAAACAATTAACATTAGAATAATTTTTTGACTAATTTGTGTATATATGGTATAATATCACTCAGTTAAAAAAGGGGGGAAGATATAATTATGCTTTTATATGAAGCTAGAGCTATATTTAATTTGCCTACTTCTTATACTAAAGAAGATGTTACTAAGACATATAGAAAATTAATGATGAAATGGCATCCGGATGTTAACAAAACTAAAGAAGCAGAACAAAAAGCAAAACAAATTAATGAGGCAAAGAGCGTTCTTTTAAAAGGATTAGGATATTCAAGGTCATCTAACCAATACTCGCCAGGGGACTATAGTATTAGTAAAGATAAAAGAATCTTTATTGATAGAATTAATGAACGTATTGGAAAGTTTAATGCTCAAGAACTAAACGCAATGATATCTAATACTATTAATAAAATCAAAGAAATAATAAAAGAAATTGAAAATTCTGATTATCTATCCTCTTATGATGTTTATTATCAAAGAGTTAATAAATTATTCATAGAATATGCTAGAATTTTTTGTAATTTTCATGGATTAAATTTTCAATTATATAATGAGAGCATTTGCATAAATTCTGCACTAATAACATATAAAAATTCAAGTTTTAAAGATTTTGTGGATAAAATTGATCAAAGAGTGTTTAAATTACTATATAACAAATACCTTAAAGAACTATTAAATTATCTTGGACATAATGGAGAAAAATTATACTTAAAAAGTATCGGAAAAAGTGATAGTGAATTTGTATTATTATATGATGAGATTGAAAAACAAGTGATTGGTTTTCAATTAGCAGATGAACTTAATAATGTTGATTTATGTAGTTCAAAAGTTTTGTATGATCTTTTTTCAACAATTAAGTCATATATTGTGACTGCAATTACTTTGTATATTATAAATTATTGTAGAGAAAAAGGTCTAATTTTTTCTATTGATAATGTAAGTGGTGACTTTGAAATTGAGGGTGTTTGTGTACCGGTAGATTGTAATATATTTGCTATTAATAAGTTATTAAGAAGTATAACAAAACCCTCAAGTATAAGGAAAAACAATTATGATGATAAATCTATATTAAAGAATAACAATGATGATAAAGAATTTATATTAAAACATTCTAAATAATTTTAAAGATGCAAAATGAAAGTTTTACTTGTAAACTTTCATTTTGTTTGCTATAATCTTAATGTGCAAAGAGGGAGGAAATAAAAATGGCAAAGAAGGAAAATAGAGAAGGCGTTGCATTACAATGTACTGCATGTAAAGATATTAATTATTTAACTAGTAAAAATAAAAAGAATACTGAAGGTAAATTAGAAGTTAAGAAATTCTGTCCTAAATGTAATAAAACTACACTTCATAAAGAAAAGAAAGCGTAGGTTATAATTTATGTTTAATGTAAATGATATTAAAAATGGAATGACAATTAAATATGAAGGAAATATTTATCAAGTTGTTGAGTTCCAACATGTTAAGCCTGGTAAAGGTAGTGCTTTTGTTAAAACAAAACTTAAAAATTTGAAAGCAGGAACTACTCAAGAGATTACATTTAACGCTGGTATTAAAATGGAAAAAGCAGATGTAAGAAAGAGTGATTTATCATATCTTTATAGTACAGGTGATACTTATGTATTTATGGATAATAATACATATGATCAAATTGAAATTCCTACTTCTTTAATTGAAGATCAAATTAAATTCTTAAAAGAAGGTATGAATGTTCAATCAATGACTATTGAAGGAGAAATTGTTGGTATTGATTTACCGGAAAAAGTATCATATAAAGTAATTAGTGCTCCAGATGCTGTTAAAGGTAATACAACAAGTTCTGCTCAAAAAGATGTTACTATTGAGACTGGTTATACATTAAAAGCTCCTTTATTTATTTCTGAAGGAGAAGAAATAATTATAACTACTCGTGATGGTAAATATTTTAGTAGAGGATAAGGTCTTATGACCTTTTTTATTTGACTTTTAGTACTAAATAATATATACTTCTATTTGTAAGTGATGAAGAAATAAATAGTAGTTATAATTAATTTTCATAGAAAGTTAGTGGTTGATGGAAACTAATAAATAATTATAATGAAGATACATATTTTGGAACTTAATGGGTGATGCCATATAGTCTTTGAGATAGTTAGTCTATAAATTAAGGTGGTACCGCGATAATTCGTCCTTATGTACTACCTTTTATTTTGGAGGAAAAAATGAGAAAGTTTGAGAAAATTAGTTTTGAGCAATTTAAAAAAGATGTATGTGATAATAAAGAACTATATGATAAAATAGAATTGCCTAAAAGAAGTACTAGCAATAGTGCTGGATATGATATTAGAAGTATAGAGAATGTTATTATTAAACCAGGGGAATCTAAAGCAATTAAAACTGGTCTTAAAGTTTCTATGAACTCTGATGAAGTATTATATATATATGATAGAAGTTCACTTGGATTTAAATATGATATTTGCCTTTCTAATAGCGTTGGAGTAATAGATAGTGATTTTTATAATAATCCTGATAATGAAGGTCACTTTCAAATTAAACTTATAAATCATGGTAGCAAGGATTTTGAGGTATTAGTTGGTGATAGAATTGCTCAAGGAGTATTTATGAAATACTTGACTGTTGATGATGAAGAAAATATTAATAATAAAAGAAAAGGTGGAATAGGTTCCACTAATAAAAAGGAGAAATAGATATGAAATTATATGATGATTTAGTATGGAGAGGACTTGTTAAAGATGTAAGTAGTCCAGAAATTGAAAAAATATTAAATGGAAGCCCAATTTCATTTTATTGGGGAACTGATCCAACTGCTGATTCTCTACATTTAGGACATTATTCATCTTTAGTTACTGCTAAAAGGCTTGCTCGTGCAGGACATAAGCCAATTTTATTAGTTGGAGGTTCTACTGGACTAATTGGAGATCCTAGACCTACTGCAGAAAGAGAAATAATCGATAAAGAAGTTTTAAATAAAAATATAGAAGGAATTAAAAAACAAGTATATGATTTGTTTGAAGGACAAGCTGAAATAGTAAACAATTATGATTGGACAAAGGATTATACATATTTAGAGTTCTTAAGAGATATTGGTAAGTATATTAATGTTAATTATATGCTTAATAAGGATATAATTAGTAGAAGATTAGAAACAGGTATAACTTATGCTGAATTTTCTTATACATTGCTTCAAGGATATGATTTTCTACATCTATTTAGAAATAAAAATGTTGTATTACAGGCTGAAGGATCTGATCAATGGGGAAATATTACTACTGGTATTGAATTAATTCGTAAAATTGAAGGGAAAGAAGCATATGGATTTACAATGCCATTAATACTAGATGCTACTGGGAAAAAATTTGGAAAGAGTGAAGGTAATGCACTATGGCTTGATAAAAATAAAACTAGTCCATATCAAATATATCAATACTTAATTAATACAGATGATTCTATGGTTATACATTACTTAAAAGTATTTACTTTCTTAAGTCATGAAGAAATAGAAAGATTAGAAGAAAGTGTTAAAACTGAACCTGAAAAAAGACTTGCTCAAAAAGCTTTAGCTTTTGAAGTGGTAAAAGATTTACATGGAGAAGATGAAGCAATCAAAGCTAGAAAAACAAGTGAAGAGGTATTTTCAAAAGGGTATAGTGAGGAAGGTATGATGGAAGAAACAATTAATATTGATGAAAATACTAATCTTATGGATTTGCTTGTTTTGTCAAAGGTAGCACCTTCTAAGAGTGAAGCAAGAAGACTTGTTTTAGGAAATGGAATAAGTGTTAATTCAATTAAACAGACTGATCCAAATGTGTTGGTTAATGATTTAACAGAAGAATCTAGTTTAATTGTTAGTAAAGGCAAAAAAACACATATTAAAGTTACTTTAGTAAAATAAAGTAACTTTTTCTTTAATATTTCTATTATATATTATATAATTAATAATGAAAGTAAGTGATAATATGAAATACTCAGAAGAAAGAAGTTTTTGGATTAATGCATTATTTTTTATATTAAGTATTGTTGGTTTATTTATTGGACCTTTAATTTTTGCGTTAATGCTAAGAAATATAATTAAAAATTTAGATATACTCGAATTAGTTTGCAATATTTTATTTATATTAGTTTTATATTTAATGTTTTTTAAAGATTTAAATAGGGAGGCAAAAAATTATTCTAAAAATTTTAAAAGTTCATTTTTTACTGGATTAAAGTATTATTTTCTTGGATTAATGGCTATGATATTTTTCAATTTAATTTTATCATTTATTATGAAAGGTGTATCTACAAATGAAGATACTGTTAGAAATATGTTATTTAGTAAACCTATTTATACAATGATAAGTATTGTTATTATTGCACCTTTAAGTGAGGAATTAATATTTAGGAAAAGTTTAGCACCAATTATCAAAAATAAATGGATTTATGCACTAGTATGTGGGCTTTTATTTGGAGGTGCACATTTGCTTGCAGGAAATTTTAAATGGTTGGATTTACTATATATTCTTCCATATGGAAGTTTAGGATTTGCATTTGCAATAATGGATTATGAAACTAAAAGTACATTTACATCTATCGTGATGCATGCAATACACAATGGTATTACTGGTATAATGTTACTTATAGTATATAATATGGGTGCTTTATAATGGAAGAAGTAAAAAAAGAAAAGCATGTATTTTTAAATATTATTATATTCATTGTTATATGCATTGCATTACTTTTTTTATATGCTAAATATATTGGAGTTAAAGGTATTAAAGTAAAAGAGTATAGAGTAGAAAGTAATATTTTAACTGAGAATTTTAGTGGATTTAAAATAGTACATTTTTCTGATCTTTTATATAAATCTACAATAGTAAAAGATGATGTAAAATCTTTAGTAGATAAAATTAACATATTAAAACCGGATATTGTTGTTTTTACTGGTGATTTGGTGGATGAAAATATTAAATTAAATTCTAATGATATTGAATTTTTAATAGAAAGTTTAGGAAATATTAATGCTAATATTGATAAGTATGCAATATATGGAGATGCTGATTTTAAATTAAGCCAGTATGAAGATATAATGGAGAAATCTGGATTTAAAGTATTATATAATTCATATGAAGAATTATATTATAAAACAAATGATAATATATATATTGTTGGTTTACCTTCTTCAATAAAAGAACAAGTTGATTTGGATAAAGCATTTGAATTTTATAATGAAGATGATAGAAAATATATTATTGTCTTAGTACATGATGGAAGTACTATTAAATATTTAGATAATGATAATTATGAAGTTGATTTAATACTAGGGGGACACTCATTAAATGGTAGCGTAGTTCTTCCTAATTTTGGTGGATTATTTATTGATAAATATTCATATAAATACTATGATGAAAAATATGAAAAAGGAATAACAAAAATATTTATATCAAGTGGTATTGGTACTAATAAATATCAATATAGATTTAATAATAAACCTTCATTTAATTTATACAGATTAAAAGCACAATCATAAATGTGCTTTTTTCATATGATAAATTAGAGGTGAAAATTATGTATAATAAATTTAAATTTAAAAATGATCGTTTTGTTCCTTTTGCAGCACCATTTTTATTAGGAGCATTAACAGGCGGAGCTGCTGTGGGAGTATTTAATCCTTATAGACCACGACCAATGTATTATTCTGGGCCATATTATGGTAATTATCCATTTTATTATTAATTAATAGGTAGTGTTATTTTAACTAATGTATATTTATCTAATACTGAACTATATTTTATGCTTCCTCCATGACTATCTATGATTTCTTTTGATAAACAAAGACCAAGGCCAGTACCATTAGACTTCTTTGAATAAAATGGGGTAAATAAATTTTCTATTGTTTCTTTTGTCATACCATGTCCATTATCTTTTATATTTATAATTAATTTGCTATTACTTTTATATGCTTTAATATTTATTGTTCCTTTGTTATCTAATGCTTCACAAGAATTTTTAAGTATATTTATAAATACTTGCTTTAATCTATTATAATCAGCATTTATATATATTTGTTTTTCAGAATCAATTTTTAAATTGATTCTTTTAATTTTAAAAAAAGGAACTATGGTTTCTTTAATTTCAATCAATAGTTTATTAAAATTCATATGTTCTTTTATTATTTTCATATTATTAAGTTCACTAAAATCTTTTAAGACAAGTAACGCATTATTTACTTCACATTCTAGAATATTTTTATATCTTTTACATTTATTACTATCATGTGGATCAAAAATGCTTAAATATCCTTTGATCACTGCTAAAGGGTTCTTTATTTCATGAGTTACTTTAAATATTGATGTCTTAAATGCTTTATCTTTTTCAATATCCTTGATTGTTAAGTATAATTTAATTCTCTTTTTTAAATATATAATGTATAAAGTAATTATGTAGATAGTCATAATATATAAAATTATTAATAATATATTTTTAAATATAAATATATTATTAATATAAATATAAATAATCATAAATATTGTGGTTATTATTGAAAAAGAATAAGTAAGAAAAAATTTTGATTTATTTGTTTTTTTGTAAAAAAGATATACCAACAAGTAAAAGATATATAAAATTATAAAATATACATTTGATAAAACACTATACCATAATATAGTAAAAATTGCTAAATATAATTTATTGAATTGTAATAATAAAAGTATATTTATAGTAAGAAAAAATATATAAAAATCAATATTAAGTTTTAAATATAAAAATATTAATAGAAAAATATTTAATATTAAAAATAATTCTTCATATAAATTTCTTTTATAATTAGTGTAATAATATTTGAAATAGAAAAATACAATATATATTGTCAATTCAAACAATACAAATATATTAGTAAATAGGAATACTTCTAAATATAACATATTCTTCACCAATAGTATATTAACACATAGTTTATGTCGAAATTTGTCGAATTATGTCAAAAAAAATAAGAAAATCATTTTTCTTATTTTAAACCAGACATATATTTTTTTAATTGTTTTGAATTTGGACCCAAAATGATTTTAAGTTCATTATCAATTTCAACTATACCTTTAGCACCAAGTTTTTGAATACCATCTTTATCTACTTTAGTAACGTCTTTAACAACAACTTTTAATCTTGATAAATTAATTTGACTTTCAATTATATTTTCTTTACCACCTAAATATTGAATTAATTTGTTGATTTCCACACTGAAATCTTTTCTTTTCATTTTAATAACAACAAGTGATATAAATATTAGTGCTAAAACTATAATTATATATTTCCAAATCATAATTCTTCCTCCTTATAGTCATTTATGAAGTTTATTAATTTGTTTCTTAATTCAATTATTTTTTCTTCTGTATAATATTCATCTGGTGATATGTTTTCTGTAATGATTGAAGTTTCATTATCATATCCAATAATATTACCATCTTTAATAAATATTACAGTTGGAACAAATATTTTTAAATTATTTTCATCATCTTTTAATAAATAATCTTTTAAATTATCAACTAGTTTTCTATATCCACTAGTATTATATTGTCTATCTTGTTTAATATTTAAATATGATATTTCACTTATTTCATTTTCTTTTAGTACATTATTTAAATGTTTAGCATAATGATTACACCATTCATTTTCTTTTATACATAGAAATACTACTCCTGATTTTTTATTGAATAACAAATTTATTTCATCTATGCTTTTGCTTACTATAATACTATTTTCTACCAAAGGGTAATCATTATTATTTTTAGTAGTATTATTATCTACGTGATGTTTGTTAAAATAACCATATATTAGCATAGCACCAATAATTGATGCAGCAATAATTAGAAGTAAACTTACTTTTTTCATATATTCACATCCTTATATATAATTTTATCATATTTTGACTATTTATAAAACTGTTTTAATATTGATTCATTTTTATGCTTTAAATAATATTCAGTATCAAATAAGTCATGTTTGATATCATTAATTGTTTTTCTTTTTCTATTTTGGTATTTAATATGTGTTATCTTTGGATCATTTTTAACTAATTTATATTTTTTATCATAATCTATAATAGTTATAAAATCTACAACAACAATTATTATAGAAAAAATATTTATTAATAGTTTTACAATATTATTTGTAAATATATATATTTTAAGAGCAGGTAAGCTTATTACTACAAAAGATAATATTACAAATATATCTAATATAATAGTTTTTAATCTCCCAGTTTTACTTGTTTGTACATTACCACCATGTCTATATATTAAATAATTTATTAATATTATCGTTATTTCAAGTACAAGAGGGCAGAACATAATGTTATACATAAGTCCTAGTAGAATAAATGCAACAAAGTTTAGAAGTTTATCACACATTGCGTCCATCGCACCTCCAAAGAAAGTCGTTAGATGTAACTTTCTCGCCAGCAATCCATCTATAGCATCAGTTAAGTATAGAATTAATACTATTAGTGCTGTAACACTATTTCCATACTTATAAAATATAATAGGCAATAATAAAGCTCCAATAAGTCTAGATAGAGTTATTGAATTAATAATAATTAGCCATAGATTTCTTATCACTTTATTCTTCATAAATAATATTCTATGAAAAAGAGTAAAATTTGTCAATAAACTAGCAATAAAATATAATATATGATATAATGTGTAAGCACATGGGGCTGTATTGATTCGACAGAACAATGGTTTTATAAAATGCAAGTAGTAGGCATACTATAAATGCAAAAACAAAAATAATCGGAAACGATTTTAATTTCTCTCCAGCATTTGCCTAATTTGGCAAACTAAGGAGCTTCCTTTTAAACTTTTGTTCACGAGTTTAAAAAGGGAGTCATAAAGTGAACTATATTATAAATTTGTTTGTGATTTATAACGAATGTTTAACAAACTTTGAATAATAATAGAAGTTGGCAATCTACATTATTATTTGAGTATAGAAACCAACTAAACTTGTAGACTTTTTATAAGATTGTGTTTTGGACAGGAGTTCGCTACTCCTCAGCTCCACCAAAATTGCCCTGTGGCCAAGTGGTAAGGCTCTGGACTCTGACTCCAGCATCCATAGGTTCGAATCCTATCAGGGCAACCAATAGTGCTGAAATAGCTCAATTGGTAGAGCAACTGAATCGTAATCAGTAGGTTGTGGGTTCAATTCCTATTTTCAGCACCACTTGCCGTCTTAGTTAAGTGGTATAACAAGGCCATGGTAAGGCTTAGTTACAAGTTCGATTCTTGTAGATGGCACCATTTTAAAACTCTTTTAGAGTTTTTTATTTTTTGCTATAATTACATTGTGATTAATTATGAATAGATGTAGATGGTGTAATTTAAAAAATGATAATTATATAAATTATCATGATAATGAGTGGGGTAAACTAAATACAAGTGATAATTATTTATTTGAAATGTTAATTTTAGAATCATTTCAAGCTGGTCTTTCATGGGAGTGCATACTAAATAAAAGAGATGCATTTAGATTAGCATATGATAATTTTGATATTGAAAAATTAATTAATTATGATGAAAATAAAATAAAACAATTATGTTCCAATAAAAACATAATTAGAAATAAGTTAAAGATTAAATCTAGTATTAAGAATGCTCAAGTTTTTAAAGATATTGTTAAAGAATATGGATGCTTTTACAATTACTTATGTTTATTTACTAAAGGTAAAATATATTATGAAATTAATAAGACAAATAGTAGTCTTTCTAATTCTATATCAAAAGATTTATATAAAAGAGGCATGAGGTTTGTAGGAAGCGTTATAATTTATTCTTATTTACAAGCTGTTGGTATAATTAATTCTCATGAAAAAGAATGTTTTCTATATAAAAAATAGTCTTTCGACTATTTTTATTATACTTTTTTAACTAAATCCATTCTCATATGCTTTCCAGAGCAATTAATTATTTCTCCGTTTTTAACAAATTCATAATATTCAGGATAATATCTAGTATGCATTAAATCATAGAATCCACCATCTTCTACTTTATATCCATATAAGTGAACTGGACCTTTTACTCTTAATGCCCATGAACCGTCACTTAATTTAGATAACTCAATTGAATCTACTTTTTCAAAGTCTCGTTTAATTCTTTTTCTAATATGCCTTTGACCTATAATATATGTTTTTTCATTATATGAAATTAATTCATGAGTGTATCTAATATGTGAATCCATAAATATCCCTCCATTAATAAAATATTTTAACATAAAATGATAATTTGTCAAACTACTTTTAATTTATTTTATTATATGTTATTATCTTATTGGAGGATATAATATGAAGAAAAATGAAGATCTTAATCAAAGAAATTTAAAAGGAATAAGTAAAGTTATTTCGATAATATCAAAAATACTTGAAGTATGTATGATAGTCGGCGCTTCTGCATGTTTAGTTGCCACTATAGCAATACCATTTATATTTAAAAATATTAAAATTGGAGAAACTAACATTTCGATTGGAAAATTTAAAATTGTACAATTGTCTCAAGAAGAATTATTAAAAAATGGGGTAGATACTAAAACATTTGATTTTATTAAAGAATTTATAACCGATAATAGAGTATTTGAATTATGTGCATATACCTTTATTTGTGTAGTGGCATTAGTTGGCATGGCGTTCTTTTTCTATTACTTATACAAACTATTCAAAAACATTAATAAAGAAGATACACCATTTACAGAAAATAATGTTGATATAATTACAAAATTATTAATTGCTTTAATTGGATATATGGCAGTACCTACGATACTTGCTTGGATTGCAGAATTAATAGGAAATATTGATATTAATTATTCTTGGGGATTAAAAGATATTATTCTATTACTTGTTATTTTCGCATCTAGACATATCTTTGCATATGGATGTAGTTTAGAAAAAAGTAAAAAATAAATTCAACAAATCTATTTATTAGATTTGTTTTTTTTTGTATAATTAATATGGTGAACATATGAAGAAAAGTATTAAAATTATTTTGTTAATAGTAGCCATATTAATAGTGTGTGCATTATTAGTATTATTTTTATATAAAAAAGAAGTTCATTCTTATAATGATTTAGATAAATATGAAGAATATCTATATAAGCTTAGATATGAAAGTGATGCTCAGAGTAGACTATTTATTTTTCCAGATGAAATAAATAAAGATAAAGTTGAAAGTTTTGAATATTTAGTAAAAGATAGTTTATTAGATGATTCATATTTATTCTATATAATAATCAATTATGATGAAAAAGAATTTAATAAAGAATTACAAAGAATTAAAGATATAAAAAGAGTATATAATGGAAAAAATAAATATATTTTAAAAGCAGATGATTTAAAATATGAAACATATATTACTATTTGTGATGGAATGGATACGTATGAATACGCAATGATTGATAATGATAATAAAAAAATAATTTATGTATTTAGGCAATTATTTAATGCTAATAATAAATTAAATAAAGAATATATATTAAATTATATAGTACCAAGAGAAAATAGAGATAAATTTTCATCTGGATATAACATGTATTATTTTTATGATGAATATGGAATTGGATATATGGAAGGTTATGAAGATAAATAGGTGATAATATGGGAATTAATGAATTAATTAGAACTTATTTTGAAACTAAAGATGAAAAGTATTTTAAAGATATAATAAACTTAATCAAACAAAAAAATGTTTCATATACTATTAAAGTACATTTAGATAAATCGTTTTTACTAAGAAAAGTAGATGACACTACTATTTTTGAGATGCTTCTTAGAAGTAATTCTTATTTTCTTGATTGGTCAACATTAAATCTTATTAGAAGTGATAATATTTTTTTAAAAATGATATTTGACAATAATAGATATGATTTACTTTATTATGCACCTGAAGAGGTATTTACTAGAGACTATAATGGTGAAACAATACTTGAATACTTATTTAGAAATAATAAAATACATGAGACAATAGTAAGAGTTTTTTCTGAATCAACACTTATCGTAGAATTATGTGAAAAATATAATAGATTAGATCTACTTACTCACATTAATCCAACATTATATACTAAAGAATTAACAAATGGAAAAACAGTATTTGAATATTTACTTGATCATGATTTAATATCAAGTCTCATGATAAAATTAATAAGTGATTATAAGTTAGTAGAAATATTGGTTAAATCGGGTAAAACTAATTTATTAAAATATTTAAATGAAAGTATGTTAGTAAAAAAGATTAATGGAAAAATGATACTGGAAGATTTACTTTCTAAAAATATTCCAGTAAAAATGATATTTTCTAATCCTATAGCAATTAAAAAAATAATTGAAATGGGTAAAGAAAAATTGTTAATTCATTCTTCTACTGAAGCTTTATTTACTGAAGTTGATAGTGATGGAACTTTATTATTTGAATATTTGATAGATGAGGGAATAATTCCTATTTCGGTAAAAAATTCAATCAGTCAAAACGATAAATATGCTCTTACTTTTGCAAAAAAATTATGTGAGTGCGGAAGATATGAAGTTTTATTGAGAGCTAATGAAGAATTATTGTTACAAAATATAGATGGAGAACATGATTTGATTGAACTATTAATAATATCAGGTTATAAACCAAGAAATGATATATTATTTAAAAGTAATAAAATGCTTCAATATATTTTTAAATATCAATTATATGATTTACTTAGTAATTGTTCAGAAAATTTGTTATTAACAAAACTAAACACTGGAAAATTAGTTATAGAAGAACTTTTAGACAGAGGATTGGATATTAATGATGTTGTTTCAATTACTAGACCAGAAATAGTTAATTTATTTATTAAATATAAAAGATATGATTTATTTAAACATGTTATTGTAAGAGTTCTTTTATATAATTATAATCTAAATGAAACATATTTAGATTTAGCTTTGTCCCAATTAAAAGAAGATAAAGAAATTATGGCATTGAATTTTAGGGCAATTACAAACTTAGATTTAATTGCACAAAAATATATAATTTTTGCAAGACATAATTTACAAATGTATTTAGAGCCACTTGAAGTAGAAGATTTATTAAAGGAAAATAATGGGGAAAGACTAATAGATATTTTACTAGACATTGAGCCAGAATTAACTATAGATAGAATAATTTTACCTAAAGTAAAAGAAAATCCTGATATAGCAATGATTATAAGAATTAGAGGTTTGAAACAAAAAAATGTTAATTATAGTTCACTTACAAGAAATCTTGATACTGAATATATCAATATGAGTAATAGTAGATATTCTGATATTAAATTAGATGATGAATGTGAAAGTTTATTAGAAGAATTAAGAAATGTAATGAGCGATGGAAAAAGTGATCCTGATCTTATTAATTTGTTGATTAAAACTTATAGACAAGTTATTTCACAAGATAGAAGATTTATAGAAGAAGTTATTAATTTAATAAATATGAAGAAGAATAATCCTAGTTTTGCTTATAAAAAGATTAATGCTGGAGCTTATTTTAAAAGTATAGAAAATGTAGTATGCATGGATAATGAAAATGCAGATACTTTGTGTCATGAAACTGGTCATGCATTCCATCACATTATTGGTGGCAATGACATTCCGGAAGGATTTGTTGAACTAATTGAAAAAATTAGAAATAATAAAGAATTTTTAAGAAGAACTAAAGAATACTCAGATATGTATCATACAATCAGTAAAGAAATTGAAAAAAGAGTTGAAAGAACATATATGCCTAAGTATGATAGTAGTCATACTGAAGAAGAATATAGAGCAGTTAAAAAATATTTAAGAGAAGAGAGAGAAAAATATAGAGACATGTATATTAAAGCTGGTATTTCACCTTCAACTATTGATAAAGTGTTAAATGATACATATGATTTTATAGAATATTACGAACAAGATAGAAGAATTAAAAAGATTAAAATTATTACATTAATTTATAGAATAGAATATGGTAATTTTATGTCAATTGGAGATTTTTTAGATGGTATAACTGGTGGGCACTTTAAAAATGGATTGTTAAAAGGATTGGATGGTGAAATAATAAAGCCATGTAGTGGACATGGAGTAAACTACTATGCTATAGATTATAAGGCCATTTTTACTGAAATGATTGCTAATTACAGCGCAATAATTAAAAGTGAGAATAGTGAAGCAGGACTTGAAGCATTAAGATACTTTATTGGCGATGAACTAATGGATATGTTAACAAATTATTATGAAACTAAAATATTAAATAGTAGAAGTAATATTAAAAGTGTTAGAGTAGGAGGCAGATAAAATGGATGAAGAAATGATTTATAATTTGTATGTTTTATCTGAAACAAAATATAAAAAGGAAAATGAAAATGTTAGTGAAGATTTATTATATCCCGATGATTGGAGTCTAATAAATGATTATAAAATTAAAATAGAAATCATAGGAGAAGCATTAACAAAAAAATGTTTAATTAAAGATACGATTAAATATATGGAGATTTCTGAAGGAGTAAAATAGTTATTAAAAAAACAGGTAATGTGGTATAATAGACATTACTTGTTTTTTAAGGGAGATAATTATGTTAAAACTATTTTTAATTTTAAGTATTTTTAGTATATTTAATAGTTCTAAAGATTATAAATATATGGATAATTATATAAGTACAACTATAGACCATTTTGAAAATGAATATATTAAATACAATTATTATAAAGAAGAAAGTGTTGAAGATATTGCTAAAAAATTAAATAAATTATTAAATTCAACTTTAAAAGATAAAGGTATGTTTATTGCAAAATATTCATTATCTAAAAATGTTGATCCTTATTTGGTTACGGCAGTAATACTTCAAGAAACAGGATGTAAATGGACATGTAGTAGTTTAGTTAGAAAATGTAATAATGTTGGTGGTAATAAAGGTAAACCATCTTGTAATGGCGGAAGTTATAGAAAATTTGATACTATTGAAGAAGGTATTAAGTTTGCTATTAATGTTTTAAGTAAATATTACAATAATGGTAAAACAACTCCAGAACTAATTGGACCAAAATACGCAAGTGATCCAAAGTGGGCATCAAGAGTAAACAATTATATTAAAAAATTAAAGAATAGTTAAAATGTTGTATTTTTTATTCTATTGTAATATAATCTAATTAAGGGAAGCATTTATTTAACTAAATGCCTACCTATGGTTGGAGACATTTAAGTTATATACTTAAGTGTCATTTTTTTATTGCTACGATTAACAGGATAGAGAGTAATAGAATAATGGATATGAGTTTAAGAATCTTTATAATGAAAGATTTATTACTCATACATTAAACCTCCTTTCTTAAAAAAGTAGGTAGACACCAGTAAATAAATGCTTCAAGTAGTATCTTATTAATTTATATAAATTAGTCAAATTGATAAAATTTAATTATAGATATTATTAATGGTATTAAAATTTAATAATTCCTAAAGAATAATAATATTTTAATATACGTTTAGGTGAGTAAAATTTAAAAATAGGTAATTTAATAAAATAATCCCATTTTGTTGACAAAGTGTAGTAAAAATAATATAATCTTCTCGTAAGTGATGAAGGGAACAAGTAGTTATTTAATTTATCTATATAGAGAATTAGTGGTTGGTGGAAACTAATAATTGTTAAATAATGAAAAAAAGAACGTGACAAATCCTAGAACTTAAATGCAGATCTGCTATAAAGATTAAAGATAGAAATATAAGAATCTATGAAGTAAGATGGTACAGCGATTATATTCGCGCTTACGAATAGATTCTTTTTTATTAGGAGGTATAAAATGGAAAATAAGTATAGGAATGTATATTGTGGAGAAGTAACTAGTGATTATGTAGGTAAAGAAGTAAGAATTGCTGGATGGGTAAACTCTATTAGAAATTTAGGAGCCATTGCATTTTTAACAATTAGAGATGAAAAAGGAATTGTACAAGTAGTTACTGATGATGAAAATAAAATTAAAGATTTAGTAAGAGAATCAACTGTAACAATAACTGGTAAAGTAAGAAAAAGAGAAGGGGATACTAATCCAAATATGAAAACTGGTGAAGTTGAAATATTACTTGATACAATTGAAGTTTTAGGTAAATGTAAAAGTGTACTTCCTTTTGAAATATCTAGAAATAGAGAAGCTAGTGAAGAAACTAGACTTAAATATAGATATTTAGATTTGAGAAATGAAAAATCTCACAATAATATATTACTTAGAAGTAAAGTAATTGATTATATAAGAGAAATAATGAAAGGAATGGATTTTACTGAAATATCCACTCCAATTATATCTACATCATCTCCAGAAGGCGCTCGTGACTTTGTAATTCCTTCTAGAAATTATAAAGGAAAATTCTATGCACTTCCTCAAGCACCACAAATATATAAACAATTATTAATGGTATCTGGATTTAATAGATATTTTCAAATCGCACCTTGTTTTAGAGATGAGGATTGTAGAGCAGATAGAACTTTAGAATTTTATCAACTTGACTTAGAAATGAGTTTTGTTACTGAAGAAGATGTATTTGAAGTAGGACAAAAAGTATTTCATGATGTATTTACTAAATTTAGTGATAAGAAAGTAACTAGTATACCTTTTCCAAGAATAACTTGGAAAGAAGCAATGGAAAAATATGGTAGTGATAAACCAGATTTAAGAAACCCATTAATTATAGAAGATATAACAGATATATTTAAAAATACAGAATTTGGTGGATTTAAAGATAAAACAGTTAAAGCTATTAAGGTAAATGTGTGTGATGAATCTAATTCATGGTTTAAAAAGTGTGAAGAATTTGCTCGTGAAAAAGGAGCAGGTGGCCTTGCGTATATTAAAGTAACTAATGAAGGACTTAAATCTACCATATTAAAATTCTTAAATGAAAAAGAAATAAAAGATATAACTGAAAGATTTAATCTTACAGAAGGAAATGTATTATTCATAGTTGCCGGAGATAAGATTAATAAGATAATGGGACATTTGAGAAATTATCTTGGACGTGAATTAAAACTAATAAATGATGATGAATTTGCATTTTGTATTGTTAAAGATTTTCCAATGTATGAATACAATGAAGAAGAAAAAAGATGGGATTTTGAACATAATCCATTCAATATGCCAAAAGGTGGACTTGATGCATTTAATACAGATGATTACTCAGAAATAGTTGCTAATCAATATGACTTTGTATGTAATGGAAATGAAATGGCAAGCGGAGCAGTTAGGAATCACGATGTCGAAATAATGAAAAAAGCTTTTGAAATAGCAGGATATGATGAAAAAGTAATTGAAAATAAATTTAGAAGTTTATATAATGCATTTCAATATGGAGCACCTCCTCATGCAGGAATGGCTCCTGGAATTGATAGAATTATAATGTTACTTACAGGTGAAGAAAATTTAAGAGAAGTTCAAGTATTCCCACCTAACGTTA
Organism: uncultured Clostridia bacterium; assembly: GCA_947165135.1. GTDB lineage: Bacteria > Bacillota_I > Bacilli_A > RF39 > UBA660 > CAG-1000. The sequence continues at coordinate 11,079 of CAMUZE010000015.1, read as the reverse complement.
GTGGACAAGATTTACTAATGGGAGGACCTAATGAACTTGATGAAAAACAATTAAGAGAACTTCACATTAAAATAAGAGATTAGAAAGGATGATTAAAATGGAAAGACAATTTTCAGAACAAGAACAAATTAGAAGAAATAAATTAGAAGAAATTAAAGCATATTGTAATCCATATCCAGAAAGATATGAAAAGACTCATGCTTTAAAAGATGCAAGAAATTTAGAAGATGGTACTACTGACGTTAGAATAGCAGGTAGAATTGTTTTCATGAGAAAAATGGGTAAATTAAGTTTTGTTAGAATTCGTGATTTAGAAGGAGATATGCAACTTGAAATTAAAGTAGATATGGTTGGAGAAGAAAAATATGAATTCTTTAAGAAACTAATTGATACTGGAGATTTTATTGGAGCAGAAGGAGAAATATTTACTACTCAAACAGGTGAAAAAACTTTAAGAGTTCATTCATTTGAATTTTTAGGAAAAGCATTAAGACCTCTTCCAGAAAAGTTCCATGGACTTACTGACATTGAACAAAAATATAGACAAAGATACGTAGATATGATTATGAATGAAGAATCTAGACGTGTATTCTTAGGAAGAAGTAAATTATATGCATTTATTAATAAATATTTAGGAGAACATGGTTTCTTACAAGTAGAAACACCAATTCTACAAAATGCAGTTTGTGGAGCAGCAGCAAGACCATTCTATACACATCATAATGCTCTAGATATGGACTGTAATCTTAGAATTGCACCAGAAACTTATTTAAAGCAATGTATCGCAGCTGGATTTGATAAGGTATATGAAGTTGCAAAGTGTTTTAGAAATGAAGGAATGGATACTGAACATTTACAAGAGTTTACTCAAGTAGAATGGTATGCTTCATACTGGAATTTTGAAGATAATATTAAATTCTATACAGGATTTATTAAAAATCTATTATTAGAATTAGTTGGAACAACTACTATACAATATCAAGAATATACACTTGATTTTGGTAAAGATAATTGGGATAGAATTAATTATGTTGATAAAATGACTGAAATATTTGGATTTGATTTCTTAGAAATAGAAGATCCAAAAGTATTAAAAGATAAAATTGTAGAAAAAGGATTATTTACTTATGCAGACTTAGAAGATTATTTCTCAGTAAGTCAAATAATTGACTTCTGTTATAAGAAAAAAGTAAGAGCTAATATAGTAGAACCTACAATTATATATAATTATCCAGCAGTATTAATTCCACTAGCCAGACGTAATGATGAAGATGCAAGAAGAATAGACGTATTTCAAGTTATTGCCGCTGGAACTGAACTTTGTAAGGCATATTCAGAGCTAGTAAATCCAATTACCCAAAGACAGGCTTTTGAAGATCAACTAAAAGCAAAAGAGCAGGGAGACGAAGAAACTATGGAACTTGATGAAGGATTTTTACAAGCTATGGAACAAGGAATGCCACCAATATCTGGACTCGGATTTGGAATAGATAGATTAATGATGATTATTTATGATCAACCATCAATTCGTGATGTAGTACTTTTCCCACAAATGAAAGAATTAAATAAATAATTTGTTTAAAAAAATAAAAATTATGTCAAACATTGTTGATATAATTTTTTATTTTATTTATAATTGTATATGGTGAGGATAGTGAAAGACGAAAAGTTAATCAGGTTTTTTGATACAACAAATTTTAATAGTGATTTCACTAAATATTTCAAGAATGCTTCTGTTAAAGAAGTTCTTTTAAATAAGAAACAAGCCAAAATGACTATGGTTATTGAAATAGATAACTTACCAGATATTATAGTATTTAAAGAATTATATGAAAAAGGTTTAACCCTAAAAGGAGTTAAAGAATTTAGATTAAAATTTATAGTTGAAAATAATGATAAATTGTTTGCTGATTATTTTAATTATTATTTTGATATATTAGTTAGTAGATGTCCAATGCTTAGATGTATTGATAGAGATAAAATAGTTTTTAACAATAATAATGTTAGTATTGAAGTATTAAATACGGCAGAAGAAAACAAAATTAATGAAATAAAAGAAAAAATAGAAATATTTTTAACTGATATGGGATTTGATGATGTAGAAGTAAATCCTCAAATAAATGAAGAAGAAAGAGAAAAATTTAAAAAGAGTTTAACTGATTCTAAAGAAGAAAAACCAATTAAAAAAGAAACTGAAATTATTAAAGGTAGTAAAATAGCAGGGACACCTTCATTAATTAAGAATTTAATATCTAATGAAGAAAATGTTATTTTAGTTGCGCAAGTATTTGGTGTTGAAGGAAGAAGTACTCAAAGTGGATGGTTTATTATTACATTAAAATTAACTGATTATTCTGATAGTATGATATCTAATATATTTACTAAAAAAGAAGAGGAATATAATTATTTGCTTTCCAAATTAAAAAAGGATAAATGGTACAAATTTAAAGGATTAGTTAAATATAATACAAGAAGTAATGACTTTGAATTTTCTCCTAATGATATTGAAACTTATGATAAAAAAGAAGAAAAATTAGAAGATAAAGCTGAAGTAAAAAGAGTAGAATTACATGCACACACTATGATGAGTCAGATGGATGGTGTCACTAAAGTTAATTTAAGTGAACATACGTGTGAACTTGTAAGTAGATGTATTGATATGGGATATAAGGGAGTTGCTATAACTGATCATAATGGTTGTCAAGCTTTCCCAATAGCTTATCAAATAATTAGTTCATATAATAAAAAACAAGAAGACCCAAATAAAAAATTTAAAGGAATATATGGAACGGAATTAACTTTAGTTGATGATACTGTCTCAATAGTTGTAAGGCCTAGTGATATAGCACTTGAAGGTACTACTTACGTTGTTTTTGATACTGAAACAACAGGTTTTAATGCTGCTTCTGGAGATACTATGATAGAAATTGGAGCGGTTAAAATCAAAGATGGTGAAATAATCGATAGATTTGATAAATTTATTAATCCGGGTAGAAAATTACCTAAAAAGATTACTGAACTTACTATGATTACAGACGATATGTTAAAAGATGCTAAAGGTGAAAAAGAAGTAACTAAAGAATTTTTAGAGTGGGCTGGAGATGCCCCTATGGTAGCTCATAATGCTAAATTTGATATTTCATTTATTGAAGCATCTATGAAAAGAAATGATTTAGGCGAATTTAAAAATACTGTTATTGATACTTTAGAACTATCACGTGCATTAGATCAAGGATTTGCAAGACATAGTTTATCTGCATTAGTTAAAAGATATAATGTTCCTTTTGATGAAGAATCACATCATAGAGCTGATTATGATGCTGAAGGGACTGCTTTAGTATTTCATAAAATGTTACAAAAATTAGTTTCTCAAAATTATGATACTATTTCTTCATTAGAAAGATTAGTACCAAAAGATGAAATATATAAATTTGGACGTACATACCACTTTAATGCAATTGCATTAAATAGAAAAGGTCTTACTAATTTATTTAAAATAATATCACTTGCTAATACAACATATCTATATAAAACGCCTAGAATTTTAAGAAGTAAATTAGATGAGTTAAGAGAAGGACTTCTAATTGGAAGCAGTTGTGCTGAAAGTGAAGTTTTTGTAGAAGCAAGAAGTAAAGAAGGAGAAGAACTTACTAATATAATTAACTTTTATGATTATGTTGAAGTTCAACCCCCTGAAGTATATGATCATTTAATACAAACTAGTGATTTTGCAAATATATTAGAACTTAAAAATCATATTAAGAAAGTAATAGATGCTACTAAAGATGCAGGTAAGATTATAGTGGCTACGGGAGATGTACATCATTTTACTCGTGAAGATAAAATATATAGAGAAATAATTATTAATCAAAAAGTACCAGGCGGTGGACGTCATCCACTTGCTAAAACTGAAATAACAAATATTCCATCTATGCATTTTAGAACAACTGAAGAAATGTTAAAAGATTTTGATTTTATTGATAAGGATTTAGCATATGAAATAGTTGTTACAAATACGAACAAAATAGCAGATATGGTTGGTGAATTTGAAGTAATAATTGATACACATGGTATACCATATTCACCAAGAGTAAAAGCTGATGATGGTAAAAGTTATTTAGATTGCCCAAGAGTTGTAACAGATCTTGTATTTAATACTGCAGAAAAATGGTATGGTCATCCTTTACCTTTAAATATTGAAGAAAGAATCTCAAAAGAATTATATGGTGATGTTGTATATAATTATTGGATAAATAAAGTAAAAGAAGAAAAACCAAAATTAAGTGAAGAAGAACAAGTGAAAGAAGCATTTTCTCATTTACATGATACTTTAGTTGCTGGATTTGATAAAGTAAAAGAATTAGTACGCGAAATTGTTTTAGATAAATGGACTGATGAAGATGGTGAGAAGACTGAGGATGCAATAAATAAAAAAATCAAAAAAGAACTTGGTGGTATTATAGGTGGAGGATTTGATCCTATATACCTAATTGCGCAACGTCTTGTAAAACACTCTAATGATGATGGGTATATAGTAGGTAGTAGAGGTTCTGTTGGTAGTAGTTTTGTTGCTACATTAATGGGCATTACTGAAGTTAATCCTCTTCCTCCTCATTATAGATGTTTAGAATGCAAACATAGTATTTTTGAAGATGAAGAAGGTAACCCTTTGGGAGCAAAATATCTAAGTGGTTTTGACTTACCAGATAAAATATGTCCAAAATGTGGAAGTAAAATGAAAAAAGATGGTCAAGATATGCCATTTGCAACTTTCCTTGGATTTAATGCTGATAAAGTACCAGATATTGATCTTAACTTCTCAGATCTAAATCAAGCTGCTGCTCATGAATATACAAAAGTATTATTTGGTGTTGATAATGTTTATCGTGCTGGAACAATTGGTACAGTTGCTGATAAAACTGCATATGGTTTTGTACGTGGATATTTTGAAGATAAAGGTATAATGGATAAAAGAAGTTGTGAGATTGAAAGACTAGCTGTTGGATGCACTGGAGTTAAACGTACAACTGGACAGCATCCTGGTGGTATTGTTGTTGTTCCTGATTATATGGATGTATATAATTTTACTCCTTATCAATATCCTGCAGATGATCCAACTTCTGCTTGGAGAACTACACACTTTGATTACCATTCAATTGAATCAAATTTATTAAAATTAGATATATTAGGTCACTCAGATCCAACACAATTAAGACTTATTCGTGATTTAAGTGGAGATGATGTATTACAAGTTCCACTTGATGATAAAGATACCATGAGTATATTCTCAAGCACTAAGGTACTAGGGGTTACAAATGAAGAAATAATGTGTCCTACTGGTACTCTTGGTATACCCGAATTTGGTACTACATTTACAATTAGTATGGTAGATGAAACAAAGCCAACAACTTTTGCAGAACTTACTAAAATATCAGGTCTTTCTCATGGTACTGATGTATGGCTTGGAAATGCAAGAGACTTATGTACTCCAGATGAAAATGGAAATATAAAGGTACCATTTAAAAATGTAATTGGGTGCCGTGATGATATTATGGTTTATCTTATGTATCATGGCGTAAAACCTATTAAGGCATTTAAAATAATGGAATTTGTTCGTAAAGGAAAAGCATCAAAAGATCCAGAAGGATGGCAAGAACATAAACAAACAATGATAGATGCTGGTATTGAAGAATGGTTTATTAATTCTTGTGAAAAAATTAAATACATGTTCCCCAAAGCACATGCTGCAGCATATGTTACAAGTGCATTTAGAATCGCATGGTACAAAGTTCATAAACCAAAATACTTCTATGCATCATGGTTCTCAACAAAAGCAACTGATTTTGATATAGAAACTATGATTAAAGGTTATGATGCTATTAAAAATAGAATAATTGAAATTAAAGAAAAAGGACATGAAGCAACTAATAAAGAAGGTGGAATATTAGAGTGTCTACAAGTAGCTCTTGAAATGTCAGCTCGTAAAATAAAAATAAAACCATTTGATTTATATAAGAGTAAAGCAACTACTTTCGGAGTAGATGAAGATGGTGACTTAATTCCTCCATTTATTACAATAGATGGACTTGGTGAAACTGTTGCTAATAACATTGAAACTGAAGCATTAAAAAAACCATTTATAAGTATTGAAGATTTTCAAAATAGATGCAAAGTGTCTCAAACATTAATAGATAAAATGAGAACTTTAGGTATATTTGATGGAATGAGTGAAAGTTCACAATTAAGTTTATTTGATTTTGAGGTGTAAAAATGAATGAAAATGAAATGATTTTAAAAATGAAAGATGGTACTGAAAGAAAGTATGAAATTGTATTATCTTATTTATCATTAAAAAATAATAATAGGTATATTGTTTTTACTGACAATGTCGCTGATATCGATGGCAAAACAAATTTGTATGCTAAAAGATATAATTTATTAACTCATAAATTAGAAGATATAATTGATGAAGATGAATGGAAAGAAGTGCAACAAAATATTGATGAATATGTTATAAGCAATGGTGATAAACATGTTATCAGCTGATATAATTGTAGGTATAATATTTGCGGCAATTGGTAGCGTTATATATTATGTTAAAAAAGAAAAAAAGAAATATAAATTAATTAAAGATTTTGATTTGGATGGTGTCAATGAAGTTATTATTGCACCACGATTAGAACAAAAATATAAAGAAGCAGATGCTAATAAAATCAATACACTTTTCAGAGCACATGTTAAAAGATTTATAAAAATTCTTGAAGAAAAAATACCAAAAAATTTTTTACAGAATTTTTACAATAATATTAATGAAACAGATATTGCATTTTCGTTAGAAACAGTCCCAAAAAATCTGGCTGGGTTTTATTATGCAAAAGGCAATGTTATTAGACTTTCACCTTTGGCATTAGCTTCAGCTTTAAATCATGAATTGCTACACTTAGCTAGTAGCTGTATAATGGTAGATAAAAATAGTCCTAATCATATAGAATGTGTTGGGTTTAGACAGGGTAATGATACTTTTGAAATAGGGAGAGGAATTAATGAGGGTTATACAGTTCATTTAGATAGAAAGTACTTTTCATTATTTAAAACGGAAAGCCGACGATATAACTTTATGGCAACAATAGCCGAATTAATGGAGATAGTTATTGGTGATAAAAAGATGGAAGAATTATATTTTACATCAAACTTGTATGGTCTTCATAGTGAATTATTAAATAAATGTGCATCTAGTGATGAGATTTTTAATTTTTTAAATGATTGTGATTTTATATATTGCTTTTATGGTAAAGATAATATATTTATTAAAAGTCAAAAAGATGAAATAGAAAAAAGAATTCAGCGAATATTTAAATTTTTAATTAGATCATATTATTTTAATTTATTATTAAAAGATGATAAAGATAAAGAAAATAAATTAAATAATTTTATTCAAAAAATACCACGTCGAAAAATATTAGGTATAAGAGTATATAATGTTATAAATGAAGAAGTAATTAAAGAGGCAATTTCAGAAGCAAAAGAAAGATATTCTCATGCAGAAATAATTTCCATTAGATGAGGTATAAATATGAAAGTAGTAGTTTTAGGTAGTAGTAGTGCTGGTAATTCAACATTTGTTGAAATGAATAATGTAAAATTTTTAATTGATGCCGGTCTTCAATATGGAGTGTTAAAAGAAAAATTATATGAAATAAGTGTTGATCCAAAAGAATTAGATTTTATTATTGTAACTCATGCACATACAGATCATATAAGATGTATTCATTCTTTTAATAGAATATATGGTACCCCAATATTTATTTCTAAAGATACTTTGGATGAATATTATAAAAAAGATTGTTTAAAAGATGTAGTATTATTTGATGAACTTGATAATATAATGGGAATCAAATTTGATAAAATACCTATATCCCATGATAAAAAAGGATTTGGTTTTGTATTTGAATATGGTGGAATATCTCTTGCATATATGGCTGATACTGGAATTATTAATTCAAAATTTCATGAAAAATTAAAAAATAAAACTGTATATTTATTTGAAAGTAATCATGATGTGACTATGGAAATGAATGGCACAAAAGATTATGTAACAAAGGTTAGGAACATTGGAGATATGGGACACTTATCAAATGAACAATGTGCAATGTATTTATCTCATTTTGTAGGTAACAATACTAAAGTAGTAATGCTAATTCATATAAGTGAACATGACAACACTCATGAACTTGCATATGAAGTTAATAGAAAATCATTAGATAATAAAATACAATTATATTTATCAAATAAAGATGCTATAAGTGATATTATTGAAATATAAAATAATAAAGAAATTAATCTTTATTATTTTTTTTCTTTAATGGTATAATAATTAATAGAGTGAGGTGTCTTATGAAAAAAAGAGCAATATTAATAGATGGTAATAATTTACTATTTAGAAGTTATTATGCTACTGCATATACTGGAAATTTAATGAAAAATTCAAATGGTATTCCAACAAATGCATTATTTGGATTTGTTAATATGATAAATAAAATTATTAATGAAGAAAAACCAGAATATATTATGATTGCTTTTGATAAAGGACATAATTTTAGACAAGATATGTATGACAATTATAAAGATGGAAGAATTGAGACACCTGGGGATTTAAAAGTTCAATTTCCAATTGCTAAAGAATTATGTACACTCATGGGTATTAAATATATTGAATGTGATAATTATGAAGCAGATGATATTATTGGTACATTTGCAAGAATGGCAGATGAAGATAAAAATTATAATGCAACTATTGTAAGTAGTGATAAAGATTTACTTCAATTGATTAGTGATGAAGTTAATGTTAAATTGTTAAAACAAAAAGATTATATTATAATGGATGAAAAAACATTCTTTGATACTTATGGAATTAAACCAATTAGAATGATTGATTTAAAATCATTAATGGGAGATGCTTCTGATAATATCCCTGGAGTAAAAGGAATTGGTGAAAAAACTGCCTTATCTTTACTTCAAAAGTATGAAACATTAGATGGAGTATATGAACATATAGATGAAATAAGTGGAAAGACACGTGAAAAATTAATTAATGATAAAGAAAATGCATACTTTTCTTATAAACTTGCTACTATATATAAAACTATTGATTTTGAATATACTTTTGATAGTATTAAATATAATGGAATAAATAGAGAAGGTTTAATCGAAAAATATAAAGAACTAGAGTTTAATTCATTTTTAAAGAGTATTCCAACTAATAACAATGTCAGTGATGAAAAATATGAAATAGTTAAAGGTAAAATAAATATTGAAGGAGAAAAAAGTTTATATATAGAACTTGATGGAATTAACTATCATACTGCTTCATTTATTGGTGCTTCTATATATGATGGAAATAAATCATATTACTTTGATTTACCAAGTTTAGTACTTAATAAAGATTTATTAAAAGATGTAAAAGTAACATATGATTTAAAGAAAAATATAGTATTTTTAAATAGATATAAAGTTAATACTAATTCTTCATTTGATACATTAATCGCAGCATATTTATTAAATTATAATGTTAAAGATGATTTATCATATTTAAGTTCTACATTTGGAGTAGAAATTCCTTATTATGAAAATATAATTAATAAGAAGAAAACTATGACTGATGAAGAAATAATGTCTGCAATTGTAAAGAAAGCTAAATTTTTATATGAAACTTATGATGAATTTAATAGTAAATTAAAGAATGATGAGTTATATAATTTGTATTATGAAATTGAACACCCTTTAATAAATGTGCTTGCCAAAATGGAAATATTTGGCATTAATGTAAAACCAGAAGTAATTGATGACTTAGCATTAGATATTAAAACTAGAATAGAAATGATTGAAGGTAGAATATATAATTATGCAGGTGAAGAATTTAATATATCTTCTCCAAAACAGCTTGGAACAATTTTATATGATAAATTGGGAATACCTAGAGGAAGAGGAAAAAATGCAACTTCTACATCTCATGATGTATTAATTAAATATATTGATAGACATCCAATAATTAATGAAATACTTGAATATAGAAATTTAAGTAAATTATTATCAACTTATTTAGAAACATTTAATGATTATGTGCTAGAAGATAAAAAAATACATACAATTTATAAGCAAACTGGAACTAGAACCGGAAGGCTTTCTTCAATTGAACCTAATCTTCAAAATATACCTGTTAGAAATGAAGAAGGAAGAAAAATAAGAAAAGCATTTGTTCCAAGTGAAAATTCAGTATTGTTATCTAGTGATTACTCACAAATAGAACTTAGGATACTTGCACATATTAGTAATGCTAAAAGCTTAATTAATGCTTTTGTTAATGGAGAAGATATACACACACATGTTGCCTCTGACATATTTAATATACCAGAAGGTGAAGTTACTAAAAATCAAAGAAGAACTGCTAAAGCAGTAATATTTGGAATAGTTTATGGAATAAGTGGATATGGACTTGGCGAAAACTTAGATATAACTGCAACAGAAGCTAAAAAGTATATTGATAAATATTTAACATTGTATCCTGAAGTTGATAAATATATGAAAGATATAGTTGAAAAAACTCGTGAACTTGGGTATGTAAGAACATTATTTAATAGAAAAAGAGAAATTGAAGAAATTAAAAATACTAATTATATGATAAGATCAATGGGAGATAGAATGGCACTTAATACTCCTATACAAGGAACTAGTGCTGATATATTAAAACTTGCAATGATAGAAATTGATAAAAAATTAGTTGAAGGTAATTATAAAACAAAAATGCTTTTACAAGTTCATGATGAATTAATATTTGATGTACCTCAAAATGAACTTGAAGATATTTGTAAAATGATTAAAGATACAATGGAAAATATATATAAATTAAGTGTTCCATTAAAAGTAGAAATTAATTATGGAAAAGATTGGTATGAAGCAAAATAAAAATAGTTAAATTATTAACTATTTTTATTTGAGATAATTGGTTTATTTTTTGTTTCAGTTTTCATAATGTCTTCATAAATATTTGAATATATTTCAGTAATTCTATTTTCTATTTTT
>CAMUZE010000014.1 GCA_947165135.1 uncultured Clostridia bacterium | reverse complement strand
CGATAGCAAAGTGGATACACCTCTTCCCATACCGAACAGAGAAGTTAAGCACTTTAACGGCGAAAATAGTGTAAGCGAAGATAGCAAGTTGCCAATTTTTTTATTGCAAAAAAATAGTAAGTTTATTCACTTACTATTTTATTTTTTATAAGTATATCTTTTATATCTTTAATATCATTAATTTTATTTGAATAATCTATTAATTTATTATTATCAACAAGTATTATATATGGAAGATAACCAGTATACTCTTTTAATTCGTATGTTGTTTTATACGATTCTTTTGTACTTTCATCTGTTTCATCCATTTCAATATAATATACTTTTAATTTACTTTCATATTCTTTTACATCTTCCTTGAGTTTATTACATCTAGATGATGTTTTCATACAGAATATTGTTAATACTTTAGTAGCTTTGTTATCAATCAACCACTTTTTTGCTTCGTCAGATATTTCAGTATTCTTTTCTACTTCTTTTGTTATATCATTAATTCTTTGCTTTTCTTTTTCTTCTTCCATTTCTTCTTGTGTTTTACAAGCACTTAATAAAAGGATAATTAAAGTCAATATAAGTAATTTCTTTTTCATATTTTCACCAATAAAAGTATATTATAATTTTTTGTTTTTTTCAATATCTATGATAAAATTAAAATAGGTGATAGTATGAGAAAATGGCATATTAGAAAGTTGACAAAGAAAGGTAAAATATTATTTATATCACTTATTATTATAATTTTAATAATTATTGTATCAGTTAATAGTTGTGATAAAAAAGAAAAAATACAAGAAGAAAATGATAATATTATTAATACGAGTGAAATAGATACTGATGTAATTAATACCATATTTGCAGATGGCATGGGCACTGAAGATTACAAAAATATATTAAATTATACACCTGCTAAACTAATATCGGGTGTAAATTATAATAAGATAAACTATGACTTTGAGAATACTTTACATTATTATGAAATAGAAGAATTAATAAAAGAAATGAATAAGTCAGATATCGTTAATGTTTATATAATAGGTGAATCTCATGATAATAGGAATATTTATGATGTTGAAATAGGTAAAGGAAATAAAATTTTAATGTTGGATGCTAATATGCATGCTGCAGAAAGTGCTAACGCACCAATTTTAACCAAGTTTTTAATTGATATTTTAAATGATTATGAAAATAATGATAAAGAAGTAGTAGACCTGTTAAATAAAGTTAAAATAGTCGCTATTCCGTGTATAAATCCAGATGGATATGAAATATATAATTTTGGAATTGACTATTTAAATAATAAAGACTTGTGGATATATCAAAATAAAGATAATGTATTCTTTAACCATTTTAAATATAATGCTAATGGAGTGGATTTAAATAGAAACTTTCCAACTCAAAATGCTGGTCTTTATTATAATGAATATGAATTAATAAGTAGTGTATCTTTATCTAAAACAACTCAAAGACATACATATTTTGGAGGTAGTACTCTTGGAAGTGAACCGGAAGTAAGAGCAGTAATGTATCAAATACTATCTCATTATGAAGATACATATGCATATATTAATATCCATAGTCAAGGAAGAGTTATATATTCTGGTAAACCTAATTTATCGGATGAATATAATGATCTAACAATAGAATTGTGTAATAGAATGTCTAAATTTAATAAGTATAAGGTTCATAAACTTGAAAGAGAAGAAATAGGAGAAGGTAATGATGGAACAGCATCAGATTTTATGGCAGAATTAGTAAATGGATTTATATTTAGTTCTAAAACAGGTAGATTATCATCTAGTTCATATAAGAATAATAATGCTACTTTAAAATATCATGCACCAGCCATAGTACTTGAAACAATGAATGATAATTATAAAGATCCAAATAAACATAAAGATGAGTATTATAATCATGGTTTAAAAGAAATGTTTTACGATTTAGTTAGATACGTAAATGAAAGAGAATAGATTGTTCTCTTTTATTCTGTTATAATTATTATGGTGAAAATATGAAAAATATATTTAATTCTTTAAAACAAAAAAATATTGCATGTGGATATTTATATTTTTATATTCATTTTATTACTGAAGTGGCTTGTTTTTATTTTTTATCAAAAGTGACTGGTAATTCAAGAATAGTTTGGTTAATACCATTTATATATGATGGTTTAGCTTTTGTACCACAGAGTTTAATTGGATATATTAATGATTTAAATCCAAAATTAAAAACAGGTATAATCGGAACTATATTACTTATATTATCTTATTTGATATATTCATTTCTGCATGTTAATGTAATTCTACCACTGGTTATATTGTGCTTAGGTAATGCATTTTTGCATATAAGTGGAGCAGAATGTACTTTAAAAGCAAGTAAAGGAAAATTATCACATAGTGCCATATTTGTAGGAGGGGGATCATTTGGTGTAATAACTGGAAGGATTCTTGCTGGAACATCATTTACACCACTAATTATGATTCCACTAGTGTTAACTATGATACCATTTATCTTACTTGCTGATACATACGTCGATTATAAAGAAAAAGAAACCAAATTTGATTATGCCAATTCTAAATTATCACCATATCTAATAGTTTTTTTAGCAGTATTAGTTGTAATAGTTAGAGGTTATATGGGGTATGGAATTCCTACTAGTTGGAATAAAACAACCCTTCAAACTGTAATACTATTCTTTATAATGGGTATTGGTAAATGTTTAGGAGGAATATTATCTGATGCATATGGAATAAGAAAAGTTGGAATTATTAGTACACTTTTAGCAATTCCGTTCTTGTGTTTTGGAAATGAATATATGTTAATATCATTAATTGGAGTGATGATGTTTTCAATGACAATGGCAATAACTTTAGCAGTACTTGTAAGTATATACAAAAATAGACCAGGACTTGCTTTTGGATTTACTACAATAGGTCTCTTTTTAGGAACAGCGCCAATATTCTTTATTACTATTACAAGTAATATAGCTAATATAGTTATGATAGTAGTTCTTTCAGTATTATGTTCATTTATACTTGCTAAAATAATTAAAGGAGAAAAGTATGATTAAATATATATTTGATAGTAAATTTATATCTGGTAATGAAATAATATTTTATATTTATGTTATCTCAATCGTAACTATGATTATTTTATCAATAGTATTTGGTTATAAGGAGATAAGGAAAAAATGAAACTTATAGATTTACCATATGTAATGATAAGATGCTTAATATTAACAATAATAATTGAAGTTGGAATAGCATTAATTATAGGATATAGAAAGAAAGATTTAATTAATGTATTACTTGTTAATGTACTTACTAATCCAATAGTTACTAGTGTTCCCGTATATTTTAATGTAAAATTCGGAGTACAAAGTAGAAATATATGTTTGCTAGTGCTAGAATTGATGGTGTTAGTTGTTGAAGGATTTATTTATAAAAAATATTTGAAGAACAGAAAGATAAACCCTTATATATTATCACTCATATTAAATGGTTCATCATATTTAATAGGTGAAATAATAAACTATATAATATATTAAAGAAGGTGTTAAAATGAATTTGTTTAATATATTAGATGTTGCTCCACCTGGATTATTAAATACTGGTCTAAGCAATACAGAATTAATACTAATATGTATTTGTCTTGCTATAGTATTGGCAGTAGCAACAATAGTGTTATTTAAAGTAATAAATAAAAGAAAGAAGGAAGTAAAATGAAAAAAGTATTTTATGTAATATTGGGTATTCTGTTAATTATACCATTTGTAGTAAAAGCGGATATGTCTGCGCCAATGATTGAAAGATATAAAGCAATTGTTACTAATCCAGAAGGAGCTAGACTATATGAATATGGATATGATGCTGAAGATGATACTCCAACTGGTGAACTAGTAGCAACTGATGTATTCATTCCATACAATAAGCAAATAGAAGTAGATGGAGAAAATGAAGATGGACTTACTGCTTGGTCAGATGAATACGATGGTTTTTTCTATTTAAGAGATATAACATTAGTAAAAAAAGATTATAAAATAGATACTAGAAATTATAGAGAAAAATTTACTTCGTTAGTATTAAAAGATGTAGTTATTAAAAAAGGGCCTGCGGAAATATATGATTCTACTGGAACTATTATTAAAGCTGGAGAAAAAATATCTATTAGACTTATTGATAGTGAATGGAATCCATGGGCATATGTTGAATATAATGGGACAAATGGCTTCATTAATACAATGGATGGCGCAGTAACTTATGAGCCAGTTGAAGTGGAACTTATAACAAATTCAATAATTAAATTAAATAATAATAATACCATTCCTGTAAATACTGTATTGAAAAAAGATGTATACAATCTAGATCCATGGTCATGGGGATACTATGTAAAATATAATGGAGCATATGGTTATATTGCTTACAGTGAAGCAGTAGCAAAAAATGATGAATCTATTGAGATAACTGCTTTAGAAGATTTAAATATATATGAGCAAGCAAATGAGCAAATAGATAAAAATAATTTAAAAGTAATTGGAAAGTTAAAAAAAGGTACTACATTTTCAACAAAATATTATGATGACTATCAGCTTTGCACAGCATATTATGAAAAAGATGGTATTAAAGGATGGATTTATACTGAATATGATTATGATAATGAATTAGATGATGGCAATTATTATTGCGGTGTAAAATTTGGGGATGATGATGAGGAAGAATATGAAGAACCAACAGAGACTCCAGATGATCCAGAAGTAATTGCACCTATAGATATTAATCCAAATCCAACACCAACTGAAATAAAGCGTAATCCTTCAATGGAAACATTATATTGGTGTTTAGCTGCCGTGGCTGTAGTAAGTATTACCTCTATAGTAACAATAGTACTTATTAACAAAAAGAAAAATAAAGAAGAAGTTAAAGAAGATGTAAAACCAGAAGAAAAACCACTAGAAAATAATGAAGAAAAGAAGTAGTTATTAATTAACTATTTTTTTTTGTAAAAAAGACTTATATACTTGAAAAACAATTATTAATTTGCTATAATACTTGTGCTTATGGCGTAATTGGTGAAGTGGTTAACACGGCGGATTGTGGTCCCGTTATGCGTGGGTTCGATTCCCACATTGCGCCCCATTAAAAAAATAAGTTGCTTTTGCGACTTTTTTATATTGTATAAAATTATTTCAGTGTGAAACTTTTTTATAAAAAGCGTGCAAAAAAAGTTTCACATCTTAGAGCGAATGTGATATACTTTATTAGTAATTCAGTTGTTTCTGAGGCTTAGCTGGATAGAGCAATGACCGGTCATACGTTCAAATTGTGCCAGAAACACAATTATTAAATTAAATAGTTTAAAATGCAATTGGAGGTAATTATGAAAAAGATAATTATATTTGTTTTAACCATTATGATGGCCTTAACTATGCTTGGATGTGAAAACAATCAAGAGATTGAAAGTGATATTGTTAGTTTTTATTATTCAACTTCTGGCATGAATGGATTTACAAAGTATAATGTATCTGTAAATGATGATAAAACAATATTTTCATATGAGTCAAGATGTGTTAATTGTAATGAACATAAAGAAATAAATGAAGAAATTAGTGATTCATATTTAAAAGAATTATCGAAATTAGTTAATGATTATAATATATATGAATGGGATGGATTTGATAAAAATGAAGAAGGTCTTATGGATGGTGGAAGTTTTAAATTAGAAATAGCATTCAAAGATGGTAAAAGTATTAAAGCAAGAGGATATGGTAAGTCTCCAGATAATTATAGAGAAGCCATTAATGCTATAATCGAACTTTTCTCACCACTTATTTAAATATATATAAGTATTAATTAGAGCATATTATTTAGATTAAAATAGGATTAAAGATCTTATTTTTTGTTAGAGTAAAGAGTATTTTGGCTTTTACATAATTTGTGATAATATCTTCATATAAATTAGTTGTATTAACAACTTTTCTTTAAAGGTAACAAGTTTTAAATCATCTAATTTGTTGCCCCATAATGAAATCTTGTCGAACTTTTATGGTTTGGCTAGATATATATTAGAGTTTTCATAAAAGAAAACTTTTTTATTTTTATAATTAAATATATAAAAATTATTTCGCAAAAATAAAAAAAATTGACTTTTGCGAAATGAATGATATAATTAACTTGAAGGTGATATGTATGAGGATCATAGAAAGAAATTACTTACAAGTAATGATTAATGTTATGGGAACTCCAGATATAAAAGTTATTACTGGAGTAAGACGTAGCGGCAAATCTGAGTTATTAAATATGTTTATTAACTATATTAAAAAGACTGATAAAAAAGCAAATATAATATTTGTAGATTTTAATTTGGATAAATATGATGAATTAAAGCAGTATAAAGAATTTATAAAATATGTAGATGAAAAATATGATTCTAAAAAGAATAATTATTTAATGGTTGATGAAGTTCAAATGTGTAATGGATTTGAAAAAGCAATTAATAATTTTCATGCAGAAGAAAAGTATGATATTTATATAACTGGTTCAAATGCCTTTTTATTATCAAGTGATTTAGCAACATTATTTACTGGTAGAACATATAGTATCGAGGTATTTCCATTTTCATATAAAGAATATCTCGAGTACTATAAAATGGAAAATACTCAAGATAATTTTGAAAGATATGTTTTGGAAGGTGGATTTTCTGGTTCTTATTTATACAAAGAAATAGATAAAAAATATAATTACATAAGAGATGTATATAAAACTATGATAGTAAGAGACATAGTTCAAAGAAATAGGATACAAAATATTCCATTACTTGATAGTATAAGTGATTTTCTAATTGATAATATCTCAAGATTAACTTCCTATAGAAGTGTCACTGACACTTTAAATTCTAATAAAGCCAATACTAATGATAAAACGGTTGGGTCATACATAAAGTTTTTATGTGAAGCATTTGCATTTTATAAGGTAAGAAGATATGATATTCAAGGAAAAAGGTATTTAGCTTCTCAAGATAAATATTATTTGTCAGATCATGCTGTTAAATATGCAATAGAAGGAACAAAGAATATGAACTATGGCAGTATATATGAAAATATTGTTGCGATGGAATTAATTAGAAGAGGATATGAAATATATGTTGGAACATTATATGATAAAGAAATCGATTTTGTTGCAAAAAAGAGAAATGAACAACTATATATTCAAGTATCTAGTGATATTGGAGATGATTTTGAAAATGATACATTCAGACGTGAAGTTGATCCATTACTAAAAATAAAAGATGCTTATCCAAAAGTTGTAATAGCCAAAACGCATCATTCTATGTATACTTATGAAGGAATACAAATAATTGATATTAAAGATTGGTTGATAAAATAAAAATGATTTTACAAGTTAAAATAAATGTGCTATTATTCATTTAGATTTAGTCGAATAGAATGGTGTCATAATTTCTTAAACGAGAAAAATTATTGCCCCACTAAAAAAATTAGTTGCTTTATGCAACTTTTTTAAATGCTTAAATAGTGTGCAAATTTTTATTAAAAAAAGTACAAAAAAGTTTCACACCAAATATTTGAAAAACTTGTTTTTATTTTTAAAAGGAATTGTATTCAAATTTTTAGGTTTAATATTTAATTGATTCAGTAGTGAATTTATTTTTAAAAACATCTGAGATTAACTAACTAAATTAATTTGACTTCTATGTTAGGATTTGGTATAATACAAACCAAATTTGAAAGGATGATGGGATAAAAATGGGAACAAAAAAGGAATATAAATCATACAATATAATCCAAATAGAAAAAGACATTAAAAAGGGTAAAGCAAAAAGTATTGCCACTTTTGGTTTAAGTATAGTTCTAGCTGGTGCATTAGCTGGAATGGCAGCTAAAAACTTTATTAATGATAATTATTATGAATCAGTTGTTACTTGCCTTGGAGCATTTGCTACATTACTTGGTGGAGTGGACAGATCTATATATTTGGATAGAAAATTAGATCCCAAAAGAGAACAATTAAGACGATTAATTAGATAATTACATAATAAATAATAGAGGAGAATTTTATGACACAAAATGAATATAAAATTATAGCACTAGAGAAAAAAATTAAAAATCAAAGAAATTGGGGAATAGTTACATCTTCTATTGAAGCTATTTCTTCAATGGCAATGTTAGGAATTGCAATCCAATTAGGGTTAAATAAAAATATTGCAGGAGCAGTATTAGATTCAATAGCATCTGCTTGTTTTGCTACTGCTTCTATAATTGATATAGTTACCACAAAAAAAGATATTAATAGAAAACGAGAAATAATTCAATCATTGAAAAAATAATGTAGCACTAATAAAGCCAAATAAATTAATGTATAATATTAAGCAATAACTTAGCTGATTTTGATTATTATATATTCAAGAGTTATAAAAAATAGAAATAATAATTTAAAACAAATGTTTTTGTTATAAGATTAAAAAAGAATTATTTGAATAATTCTTTTTTAGTATTTCCATATAATTTTTTTCTTTCTAATGTGTTTATCTGAAATTATATGTTCTTCTTGATAATTCTTTTTCTAATTCAATATTTTCATAGAATGTGGTATCTAATTTATTTAATAAGTCATCAATATTTTGTATATGTTTATTTTTTCTATAATACATTCGAACATATTTAGTATAATAATCAGCAAAATTTTCCATCCAATAAATAAATTCACTTTCATCATCAATATCGCAACTATAGTAATAATCATATATATTGTCATGAAGATGTGAGAATGGATTTGGTCTAGTTTCAGATTGCTTCTTTTGAATTTGATTATTATTTTCTTCATCTGAAACACTTTGTTTATGCTCATGATATAGTCCTCTTTGTTTTAACATTTCATCATATTCAAACCTAGTCTCTTTTTTTCTTAAAGTTTTATATGCTTCATTTATTTTACACATCATCTCATGGCAATAAGCATTATTGGTATTAGGGTTAACATCTGGATGATGCTCCATAGATCTTTGTCTATATGCTTTTTTAATCTCTTCTAAAGTTGCATTTATTGATACACCTAAAATGTCATAAAAAGTTTGCTCATTGTTATTTTCCATTTTAATACTCCCTCATTAGAAATATGTCTATATTATACTGAAATTATTAGTGAAAATCAACTTTGACCTAACTGGATAAGAAAAAAATTATTCACAGTATATAAAAAATTTCACATTAACAAATAAAAATGGTATAATGCTTACTGATTTTATAGAAAAAAGAGATGATATAGAAAAATGTTCATATGGCTCTGTAAGATTATTAGATAGTGTATTAAATATCGAAAGATTTGGATTTAAAAGAGTTGATGAGGATAATGTAAATAAAATATTAAATTTGTTCACAGTTGCTGGCGATTTGTTAATGTTTAAGAATTCAAAAGACTTATATAAAAAATATTTCGAATGGTATACAAAAAATATTAATAAAGAGGAAGTTGAAGAAGTTTATAGTAAATTAGGGATTGCGTTTGAAGATATTATTTGGCTTAATCAAGCAGATAAAGAATCATCAGAGTCTCAAAGAAAACTTATTCCTAATACTAAGCAATAATAAAATATATTATATATTGCATTATCTAGAAAATAGTCATCTTTATGACTTTTTATTTGAAATAAAATATAAAGGTATGATATTATTAGAATGGTGATATGTATGAAACATATTTTTTTAATTAATAGATTTAGTTTAAAAAAAAGAACTGATAATTATATTAATGCAATAGATAAAGCAGCAAAGGATTTAAAATTAGATTATAAAATAGAAGTAAATAATGAAAAAGAATCTACAGAAGATATATTGGAAAAATATAAAAATAATAATTATATAATATATGCTGTTGGTGGAGATGGAATATTAAATAGAGTTATTAATTCCGTATATGGAAGTCAAAATAAAGTCGCTTGTATTCCGGCTGGAACTGGAAATGATTTTAATCGTTCAATAAATGAATTTTTTAGTACTGGAGATAATCTAGTTGATTTGATTAAATGTAACAATAAGTATTTTGTTAATGTTGCTTGTTTTGGTATTGATGCAGATATCGCCAATGATGATAAGATAGTACATAACAAGTTTATTCCAAGAAAACTTCAATATAAATTAGGTGTAGTAAAACATATTTTTTTATATAAACCATATAACTTTACAATGAAATGGAATAATGAATCTATGACAAGTAAACTTTCCTTAGTAACTGTATGTAATGGTGGATATTATGGTGGAGGTTTCCATGTTAATCGTGATGGAATATATAATGACGGGTTAATGGATGCTTATATTATTACTGCCACTAACAGAAGACAATTAATCAGTTATTTAATTAGATTATTAAAGGGTACTCATAAAGAATCAAAATATGTTGAACATGTTAGAACTAATAAATTTACTATTATTACTGATGAAGATATCTCGGCAAATCTCGATGGCGAAGATTTAACATCTACAAAATTTGAAATGACAGTTATACCGAAAGCATTAACTTTCTATTACAATAAAAAACTAGTTGAACAAATAAATAAAGAATTAAAATGATTTGTAATTAACAATAAAAAATTTTATAATATATAACCATATATTGGAGGAATAATATGGAAAACGAAGTATTAGATAGAATAAAAAAAGAGTATAATGATATAAGTGATACTTTAAAAAGTAATTTTAGAGAAATAGGCAGATTAGAAGAAACGCTTACAGTAAAAAGGTATAACTATTTAAAAGAACTAAGAAGTAAAGTTCAATGTGGAGAGTTTAGTAAAGATGGAGATGTTCTAGATTATT
Source organism: uncultured Clostridia bacterium (assembly GCA_947165135.1). Classification (GTDB taxonomy): domain Bacteria; phylum Bacillota_I; class Bacilli_A; order RF39; family UBA660; genus CAG-1000. Next base: position 24,218 of record CAMUZE010000014.1, on the reverse strand, counting down.
GTCTTGAAGAGTATGGGTATGGAAAGCCAAGAAAAACTAATGAGATTTGGTTATATATGCTTGAATGTCCAGTTTCACAATATGAAGAATATTTTAATATAAGATTATTAGAGCAAGATAAGAGTAAAGTAGTTATTCTTTACACGGATTTAGAAAACAGAACTAAGCGTTCAATTGTACCTAAGGAAAATCAAGAAGAATTTGAAAGCACTCATAGAGTAATATACGGAAAGAGTACAATATTTGATTGCTATGATAGGTACTATAATGCAAGACGTGAATTCTTTGTTTCTTGTTTGGAAAATGGACAAGAAGAAGCAGTTCAAATGATACTTACCAAATATCCAAAACAAACAAAATAGACGACTAACTGGTCGTTTTTTTATTAGACATATTATTATTTATTTGCTAAAATTAAATTGGTGATAATATGCTAGACATTATAATACCAGCATATAATGCAAAAGATACAATATTTAAAACATTGTCTTCTATAGCAGTACAAAGATGTAGTGTTCCTTTTAATGTTATTATTGTTAATGATTGTTCTGAATATGATTATTCATCTTTTGTTGATTATTTTTCTAAATATTATCCCATTAAAGAAATAAAAACGAAGAAAAATATTGGGCCGGGTGGAGCTAGAAACACTGGTATTGATAACAGCAATTCTGAATTTATTGTATTCATTGATAGTGATGATTTTTTTTATTCTACTGATTCAATTGATAAATTATATAAATTAATTAATAAAAGTAATTATGATTTAGTAATAAGTAATTTTATATATGAAAGAGATAATGAAAGAACAATAAAAGAACAAGATCATACATGGCTACATGGTAAGATTTATAGAAGAGGTTTCTTAGATAAAAATAATATTCGATTTAATAATACAATGGCAAATGAAGATAATGGATTTAATAGGTTAATTCTTTTATTAAATCCAAACATATATTATTTGAATGAAATAACATATGTTTATTCAGAAAATAATAATTCTATTACTAGAAAAAATAATAGAGAATATAAATTAGATGGTTTAGAGGGTCTTATATATAATATGAAATGGGCTATGGATGAAGCTACAAAAAGAAATTGTATTCCTGAATTAATTAAATATTTAACCCTTAACGTATTAATTTCAATGTATTTTTATTATTTAGAATTATATAATTCTTATGATGTTAAAAAGATACTAAAATGGTCAAAACCATTATTATCAAATTATCAAAAATATAATGTAAAAAGTATAAATAAGAATGAATTGGATAAATTAATTGATAATAGAGAAAAAGATTATATTAAAGAAAATAAGATAATTAATAAATTTATTAATTTTGAAGAATTCATAGATATGGTGTGTGATTATAATGATTGATGTTATAATACCTGTTTATAATGCGAATAATACTCTTCCATTAACGTTAATGAGCATTATGATGCAGAATATTGAGTGTAATATAAAAGTAACACTAATAGATGATTGCTCTGATGATGATTATTCAGAAACAATTGAAACATTTTCAAAATATTTTAAAATTGGTTATTATAGATTAAATAAAAATTCCGGAGGTGGAGTTGCTAGGCAAAAAGGGATAGATATAACTAATGGTGAGTATATAATATTTATTGATGCAGATGATTTATTATATAATGTTGATTCTTTAAATAAACTTTATAAAAAAATTCTTGATGGTTATGATATGGTTTCTGGTGGCACATATGATGAGTCAAGGAACTTTTTAGTTGTAAATGAGGGTGACCTACATGGTAAATTATATAGAAGAAAATATTTAATCGAAAAAGATATAAAATTTAATGCAACTAGATTTCATGAAGATAATTATTTTAACAATCTAGTATTACTAAGTGGCGCACAAAATCATATACTATTAGAACTTGTCTATATCTACTGTAATAATAAGAACTCTACTACTAATAATTCAAAAGAATTAGAATTTAATAGATTAGAAATTATGTTATCAAATGTAAAAGAATTGATGGATAGAATTACAATAGATGATAGTAACAAGAAAATAGTAGTTAATTTTCTTGTTAACAAGTATAAATATTATAACAAAATTTATAAAGATTTTAGTGAAGAGAAGAAAAATATTTTTAAATCTTGGATTAATAAATATGATCCAAATAATATAAATTTAATTGGAATAGAGGATGTTAGTCTTTTGGAAAAATTAATTAAAGAAAAAATAATGTAAAAAGAATTTTACACTTTAAAATTCTTTTTTTGTTATTATTGCTTTTATTATAATTTTGATGTGTTAAAATTAAAGTAGGAGTGGTGTTATGGATAAATTTTTTTATAGACCAACAAGTTTTCAAGATGATGAGGAATCTAAGAAAAAAGAGTATTTAGATGCAATGGAATTAAAAAGTAGAGCATTAAAAGAAATTGATAACATTGATAGTAAACCTTATACAATGAAAACATATGAAAGAAGAGAAGAACTATTAGACATAATAAAAGAATGTAATAGAAAACTAAATAGTCTTTCTGCATATAAACCAGTTGAGAGTAGTAGAAGTATAAGAAATAATTTCCAAAGTATAAATGATTCAAATGAATTGTTAGATTATATATGTAATAGAAATAGTATTGCAAACACTGCTCAAAGAGATAAAGAAAGTATAAATAGATATTTGGATAGTAAAAGAAATAACCGATTTAAAGAATTTATGTATCAGGAATCAAAAGGTAGAAATAATGTTAATCCAGGTATTATTCAAGCATCAGTTGACCCAACAGAAAGTTCTGATGCATTTATAATAAGTAATACTGGAGTTGAGCCAGAAAAAGCTGCTGATGTTAATTATAGAATAACGTTAAGAAATTCAAATATCTTAAAAAACGAAGACGTTTTAGCGTTTATAAAAGCATTTCAAAATGAGGCGTTAAGACGGAACATATATGTTAGATGTAAAGTTCGTTTTGAGGAATCAGATGGAATAATATTCTATATTGATAAAAATAATTTACTTGGAATAGTTATATTATTAGAAGACTTAAAAGATGAAAAAAGATATGGAGAAAAAGTATTAAACGCAATAGAGAATTTTGGTAAACCACAACCATTTGCTGCTACTATAGGCGATAATGGTTATTATTCTATCGCGATGCATGGAGCAGAACCATATGGCATTAGAATTAAAAGTTCACTTGGGGGTGGACTTATTCATACATTTAATCAATACATGGATATATGTTTAAATTATGTATATGATAAATTAATGAAAAAATATGGAAATGATGGTTCTAAAATAAATGTTGATGAATTCTATAAAGAATTAATTGCATATCATAAAACTAGAATGTGTACTGAAGAAGAAATACCATTATGGATGAATAATAGAATATATAAAGATATTCATTCAAGAGGTTTATCTAGATAGGGGGATATGAATGAAAAAGTTATTTAAAATATTTGTATTGTTATTAATTTGTATTTGCTTAATTGGATGTGGTAAAAAGACTAAACAAGAAGAAAATAAATTACAAGATGATGAAGTAGTACTAAAAGGAATAAAATATAAATTAGATCAAGATGAAAGTGAATATGGAATAAAATATAAAATAGCTAGTAATTTTAGAAAAACAGATACAGGAAATGCTATAAATTATTTTTCTGAAAATATTAATAATCAAGCTTACTTTGTTTATAGAATATTTTATTATAAAAATAAATCTATAGATTATGCTATTAAAGATTCAACTATTTCATATGATAAGAAATACGATATCAAAGTAGGTGATTTAGATTACACTGTGGTTCACTTTGTAAATCCAGTTGGTGAAAACGTTGAAACAAGTATTTATTATTATAAACATAATAAAGATGTATATGCATTTTGTTTTACTGCAAGTATAGATTTATCTAGACTCGTTGATATATTCTTAAAATCAATAGTATATGAATAAAAGGAGGATATTATGGAAGAAGTACAAAAATTTTTAAAAGATTGTGGAGTTTATTATTTAGCGACTATAGAAAATGATAAACCAAGAGTTAGACCTTTCGGCACAGCTGAAATATTTGAAGGACGTTTGTATATTCAAACAGGTAAGAAAAAAGATGTATTTAAGCAAATTGAAAAAAATAATAATGTTGAAATGTGTGCATTTAAAGATGGCAAATGGATAAGAGTATCAGGTAACTTAATATTAGATGATAGAATTGAAGCTAAAAAAGATATGCTTGATAAGAATCCTAATTTAAGAGGAATGTATAATGAAAATGATGATAATACTGCAGTTTTATATTTTGAACATGCTAAAGCAGTAATTTCATCGTTTGGTGAAGAACCTAAAATAATAGAATTTTAGTATATGTTAATTAACATATACTTTTTTTATTTCAATTGAAAAAATATAAAAATATAGTATAATATTGTCATATGGTGGTTATATGGAAGTGTTGAAAAAAAATAAACATTTCAAAAGAATAAAAGGGTATTTTAAAACACTAAAAAATAAAGTTATTGAAATATATAATCCGTATATGTTATGGATGGCTTCTCCTTTTATTTTAATGGAAGTATTTATATTTATTTTTGGTTTAAAAGTAAGATATGTTAATTATAATTTTATATCTCCATTAATTTTTACAATAAGTTGGATAACGTTATTTGTTGGGACATCTTTATGTTTTAAAAAATGGATAGGTAAAATTTTATATATTGTTTTTGACTTGCTATTTTTAGTTATGTTTTTAACAAATAACATTTATTTTTCAATGACAAAAACATTCTTTGATTTTAGACTAACTGAATCTGCTAGTGAAGGGGCTCCATATATATTAGACGCTATTAAGAATTGTAATTCACTTGTTTACTTTGCATTTATAATATTAATAATTATGTCGATTATTGGACTTAAAAAGATGCCTAAAATAGATAAAAACAACTATAAAGTATTTGGCAAAGTATTCTTAGCGTTTATTATTATTCATACAATAGCATTATTGACACTTGGAAGAGCAAATACAAGTTTGACATGGTCTAGTTGGAGAAATCCTAAAAATATATATAATTCATTTAATGATAATAATAAGAGTCTTAAAATAAGTGGATTTTATGAGTACACTATTAGAAACTTCTATAAGACATTTTTAAAAACTGAAGAACAAGAAAATGAAGAAGATCTAGAATTCTTAGATTCTTCTTATGTTGAAGAGAAAAACAAAAAGAATAGTTATACTGGTAATTTAAAAGGTAAAAACCTAATTATCATTCAATTAGAAGGTACAGATAAATGGTTAATTACTAAAGAAGATACACCAACTATGTATAAACTAATGAATGAGGGAATTAATTTCGATAAACATTATTCATATTATAATGGTGGTGGTAGTACATTTAATTCTGAATTTGCTGTTAATACTGGATATATAACACCAATTTCATATACTAAAAATGCATATGCATTTAATAAAAATAGTTTTCCTAATTCACTTGCTCATATATTTAAAGAATTAGGATATAGTGTAAATGCGTTCCATATGAATACTGGAGAGTATTATTCAAGAACTGCTAATTATAAAAATTGGGGTTATGATAATTATTATGGACTTATTGATATAGACAAATATTCAGATCAATCATATCAACTTGATAGAGAGCTAATATTAAATGAGAAATTCAATGAATTATTATTTAATAAAGAAGGTAATTTTTTAGATTATATCATTGCATATTCTGGTCATTTGCCTTTTACAAATACTAAAGGTGTATGTAAGATGCTTTATGAAGAAGATATGGATAAGATTGAAGAAGAAACTGGAGTAAGACCTGATTTTGTTCAAATGTCTGAAGAAGAGTGTACAAGAAGACAAGCAAAAGAAACAGACTATATGATTGAATTATTACTTCAAAATTTAAAAGAAAAGGACTTATTAAATAATACTGCTATAGTTGTATTTACTGATCATTACTTATATACTCTTGAAGATCAAACAATTTTAGATAAATACAAAAATACATCTAATAATTTAATAAATAATACCCCTTGGTTTATATGGTCTACTTCAATTAAGAAAACTAAAGTTAATAAAGTAACTTCTCAATTAAATATATTACCTACAATATTAAACTTATATGGAGTTTCATATAATGTTAATAATTACATATCTACAGATGCTTTAAATTCAAAATATGAAGGGCTAGTATTCTTTAGTGATTATTCTTGGTATGATGGAAATGTATATGTTGAAAGTGGAGAAGTAACCAATGGCAAGAAGATCAATTCTGATAAGTTATTTGAGAAAAATGAATATGTTAATTATTTAACAAGAAAAAATGATTTAACATTAAAATATAATTATTTTAAAAATAAAGAAGCACAATAAAAACATTAATTTGTATTAATGTTTTTATATTGGCAATTTTTTATATAATACATATCCTGCGATTAAAAGTATTATTATTGTATATATAAACATAATTATAAATGATAATATATTACGTATAGATTTACTTTTAATCTTTTTATTTATATGGTCAATTGGCTTCTTACAGAATAGTTTTCCTAATCCTTCATTATAAAATTGATAAATTAAATTTTTCATTTATTCACCTCATTTAAGTCATCAATTGTAACTTTACTTTCATGAGGTATTGGTTTCCATGTAACTTTTTTAAATACTGCTATATAAGTTGTATATCTTCCAATCATATCAAATGTTGGCCATGTAAGTACAAATAATACTTTATCCATAAAATCCATTTTTTTAATTCTATCATTGTCAATTATGAATAAGTATATTGCAGTTAGCATATTAGTAAAATAGGCACCAATTCTATATAATATTCTAGCTAATATAGCAATTAGCATACCAATCCATAAAGCCTTAAATCCAGGAATAATGTTAATATTAACATTAGCATAATTTCTTAAGAATTTTGTAAGGAATGATCCTCCACTAAATAAACTAACATTAATAATTCCATTTGAATATGTATAGCAAGAATAAATAAATACACATACTATTAACCATCTAATTAGATTAATTAAAGAGATGGGTGTTAATTGAACAAGAGTATCAAATGATGCAAACCTATGTCTTATTGATTCTACTATTCCAAGTAAAATACTTTTAAATGTAATTTTTTTCTTTTCTTTCTTTTGCTTATTCCACTTAGTTTTTAGAAATAGCTTTCCAAAAAATATATTAATAAATAGGTATGGGCCTGATTCTGCGAACGCTTGAAGATGACCTTTTGACCAGCGTAATCTTTGTCTTAATGCAACTTTTAAACTTACTGGTTGTTCATCATAAAATTCAGCTTCATCTTGATAAGTTATTTGATACCCTTGTGCTACTGCATCAGCAGTAAGAGCCCTATCTTCAGTAAGAGAAGTATATTTCCATCCATCTTTTACTATTTCGTTTGAGAATAGAAAGCCAGTTCCTTGTATATTAGTTGCTAATCTAAGAAGACTTCTTGCTCTATGATTAGTTCTTGCAGATCTTATCCAATGAAGAGCATATGTTGATGATATCCAATTTTCATCAAAGTTTTTAGTATTTCTAAAAGAAGTTATTATTTTAGATCCAGAATCAAATGCATCATTCATTTTTTCAATATAATTACTTTTTAATAAGTTATCTGCATCAAATATAAAGTATCCTTCAAATGATTCAATTCCATAGTCTTTTTTAATATTATTGAATAAGAACTGTAATGCAAATCCTTTAGTTCTATGATCATTATCAAATCTTTCATATACTATTGCACCCTTGCTTCTAGCAATTTTTGCTGTATCATCTGTGCAGTTATCTGCAACAACAAAAATAGTGTACAAATCTTTTGGATAATTTTGTTTATTTATACTATCAATTAAATTTCCTATAACATTTCTTTCATTTCTTGCTGCAATACAAATTCCATATTTATGTTTGTTTTTAGCTGGTTTAAATTTTCTTGTAAAAAACATTCCAAGAATTAAATAAACTGCTTTATGAGCAACAATTATACTTAATATTAAACCTATTGTGTCATAAATATTTTTACTATGCAAATATGAATTTCCAATTGTTTTTAAGATAGAATCAATTACTTCCATAATGCCAACCTCTATAAAATTATAACATTTATTTATGCCTTATACAAATATTAAAAAAATTGTTGCATTTATAAAAAAGATATGCTATTCTTTTAAAAGAGGAAAAAAGATATGGAAATATTAATGACAGAAAAATTGGTTTTAACAAAAAATTACAATCTTAATGTTGTTAGTATCTTTGTTATTTAGTCTCATCATTTATTGGTGAGATTTTTTTTGCTCAAGTTTATTGTTTTAAAGGAGGAGAATATGAAAAGAAACAGTAAAATGTTACTTGATGTTAATGACAAACCACCAGTATTAAAATGGTTATTCTTATCACTTCAACATGTATTTGCAATGTTCGGAGCAACTATTTTAGTACCAATACTTGTTAACAAGGCAGCAGGAAGTGAAGTGTTATCAATACCTGTAGCACTAGTATCATCAGGAATAGGTACATTACTTTATATATTATGTACTAAGGGTAAGAGTCCTGTATACTTAGGAAGTTCATTTGCTTTTATTACTCCAATGGCAGTAGGATTTGCTAAGAGTGGTAAAGGAAGTGTGTTTACTGCAATAATGGCAGTAGGACTTGTATATATGCTATTTGCTTTATTAATCAAACTAGCAGGAAAGAAATGGCTAAATAAACTATTACCACCAATAATAGTTGGACCAATGATCATGATAATTGGTCTTGCATTAGCTCCAACTGCAGTAGAGGAAATTGGATTAAATGCCGTAAGCATACCTTGGAAAAATATAGTAGTAGCATTAGTTGCATTCTTAACAACAGCAATATTTGCAGTAAGAGGAAAAGGATTCTTAAAAGTAATTCCATTCTTATTGGGAATTACAGCTGGTTATATAGCATCTATGATTCTTGGAATAGTAGATTATAGTGGAATAACTAGTGCAAAAATACTAAGTCTTCCAAAATTCTATTTACCATTTGTACATTATAAATTAAATTTTGGAGCACTTCTTACAATAGTGCCAATTGCACTTGTAACTATTTCAGAACATATAGGAGATCATAAAGTATTAGGATCAATCATAGATAAAGATTTAATTGAAGATCCTGGACTTGATAAAACATTACTTGGTGATGGTGTTGCGACATTCGCAGCTGGTTTAATTGGAGGACCTGCAAATACAACATATGGTGAAAATACATCAGTAGTTGGTATGACGAAAGTTGCATCTGTTTGGGTAACAGGTCTAGCAGCAATAATAGCAATAATATTTGGTTTCTTAGGGCAATTAACTGCAGTTATATCATCAATTCCATCTCCAGTATTAGGTGGAGTTGCAATCCTACTATATGGATTTATTTCAGTAAACGGATTAAAGATATTAATTCAAAACAAAGTAGATTTTAGTAATACTAAAAATGTAATAGTAGCATCTTCAATGTTAGTATTAGGTTTAGGAGGAGCTGCTATATCAATAATAACTAAGAACGTATCTGTATCAATATCTGGTATGTCTTTAGCAGCAATCATAGGAATTTTATTAAATCTATTTATACCAGAGGAAAAATAATGAAAGAGATAGTATTAAATCATCCTTTAATAACACATAAATTATCTATATTAAGAGATAAAAATACAGGAACTAAAAAATTTAGAGAACTAGTTGGTGAAATAGCAATACTTCTTTGTTATGAAGCATTAAAAGATGCTAAATTACATAACACAGTAATTGAAACACCTCTTGAAAAATATAAAACACAATCAATGAATGAAGATGATTATGCTTTTGTACCAATTCTAAGAGCAGGTATGAGTATGGTAGACGGAATTATTAAAGTAATTCCAAATGCTAAAATAGGTCATATCGGATTATATAGAAATGAAGAAACACTTAATCCAGTTGAATATTATTACAAAATGCCAGATAATATTAAAAAAAGAGAGGTTCTTGTTTTGGATCCTATGTTAGCAACAGGGGGAAGTGCAATTGCAACAATAGATAGATTAAAAAAAGATGGGGTAAAGAAAATTAAATTTTTATGCGTAATAGCTTCTCCGATTGGAATAAAAAAGATTCAAAAAGCACATCCTGATGTTCAAATATATACAGCCCATGTTGATAGATGCTTAAATGAACATGGCTATATACTACCTGGATTAGGAGATGCAGGAGATAGAGTGTACGGAACAAAATAAAGAGGAATCAATCATTCCTCTTTTATAATTCCATAAGCGTTCTTTTCCGTATCTAAAAATAATTTATCTTTAATTGGATAATATGTTAAATATCCAAATAATATAATACATACTATAACAATTGTAATTCCTATTGCTTTTTCATATTTTATATGTTCTGAACTTAGTATATAGTAACTTATTAATTGCATTATTATATAAACTATTAATAATAATGAAATGTTTAAAAACATACTTTCTTTAATAAAAGATGTTATTGAATAATACAATGCTAAATAAATAGAAATACCCAATATAAAAATAATAGGTGTATTAATAATAATATTGTCATACTCAATATGTTTGCTTTTGAAAATAAAATATTCTATTAACCCTATTACCAGTGAGCAAGTAAATATTATTTTCATATGTTCCCACACACTTTCATTTACTGGAAAAAATACACTTGTAATAAAACATGGAATCCATTTATACATAAAATGTGCAAGAAATGATAAACCAAACAACAAAAAAACATTTAATATTTTAATCTTCTTCATACTAATATTATGAGTATAAATATAAAAAAAATACATAAAATAAAAAAGGTTTAATAAACCTTTATTCTGTTTTTTCTTCAATCATTAAGTATTTGCTTACTTTTTTTGTTAATAACATTGTAATTAATGTATCAATTATTAATGCTGCTCCTGCTAATCTAGTAATTACTTTAGTTAACCATAGTGGATTTACTATTATTAGAATTCCTAATAGAATGATTATTCCAATTAGTGAAACATATATCCACCATGAAGTAGTTCTATTTTTTCTAAATTTTAATATATTATTTAGATTAATTAATCCACTAATTAACAATATTAATCCAACTAGTATATTTATTACTCTTATTATCCATGTTGGATTTACAAATATTGAAATGCTAACCCCTATAGCAATGATACTTAATATTATATAGATGATATCTCCATTAGTTAATGATGCTCTTTCTTTGTATATTCTAATCAGATATCCAATTCCTCCTAACATCAATATACTTGCTATTAAATATCCACCAATACTAATTGATTCAATCGGAAATATTAGTAATAATAATCCAAGTAATAAAAATATTAATGCATTAATGCTACTATTCCATTTAAGCATTTTATAATTCATAGATATCATCTTCCTTTTTACAAAAATATTATATCATAAAAATAACTTATATTTATTTTTTTTAATTTGTGTTATAATTTTTAATGTACATTTAATAATACAAATGTAATATCAATATAGAGGTGATAAAGATGACAAATAAAAAAGTTAAAGATGCAGAAATAATTGAAAAGAAAGAGGTAAAAAAAGAAGATATTTCTCCTAATAGAACTGCCTTATTATATGTAATTATAATTATTTTAACATGTGTAATTGCAGTTGGATGCTTATATGAACTTTGTTTGAGAGATTTAATATCTGTTAAAACAGGTGAGCAAACTTCCAAACAAACAATCAATAATAATTCAATAAAAGAAAAAAGTAATATAACAATTACTGAAACAGGACTTGCTGATGCAGTAGAAAAAGTATATGATTCAGTTGTTATTATTGAAAACTATTCAAATGGTAAGCTTTCATCTAGCGGAAGTGGATTTGTATTTAAAATCTCAGGTGAATATGGATATATTCTTACAAACAATCATGTAATAGATGGTTCTAAAGATATTAAAATAACTTTTACTAATGAGAAAACAGTTGCAGCAACTGTTGTGGGAAGTGATGATTATTCTGATATAGCAGTGTTATCTGTTCCTAGTAATAGTGTTGTTATGGAAGCTGAAATTGGTAGTAGTGAAAATATGAGAGTTGGAGATACAACATTTACTGTTGGAGCACCACTTGATTCAACAATTTATTCTTGGACAGTTACAAGAGGAATATTAAGTGGAAAAAATAGAAAAATTGAAACAAGCAGTAGTGTAATGGAAGTTCTTCAAACTGATGCAGCTATTAATTCTGGAAATAGTGGAGGGCCTATTTGCAATATTAATGGTGAAGTAATTGGAATCACTAATATGAAAATAGCTAGTTCTTCAATTGAAGGTATTGGATTTGCTATACCAATTGAGACTGCTATGGAAGTTGCTGAATCATTAATAAGTGGAGAAGATATTAAACGTCCTTATTTGGGTATTAGTATATATGAAGGTATGAATAGATTTAGTTTGGATTCTTCAGTTTATATTAATTCTGTTGAGAAAGGATCATCTGCTGATAAAGCAGGATTACAAGCTGGAGATAAATTATTAAAAATAGATGATACTGAAATTACTAGTGTAGCAAACTTTAAATATAATTTATATAAATATAAACTTGGTGAGAAAATAAAATTGACAGTTGAAAGAAATGGTAAAACTATTACTATAACAGTAACATTACAATCTAAATAATAAAAATATACTAGATTTTTAAATATAATTATGTTAAAATCTGTATGTAATTGATTAGGAAGGAAAGAGAGAGATATCGCTTTTAAAGAGAGTTAGTGGTTGGTGAAAACTAATAGAGTGGTACTTGAAAATGGTTCTGGAGTCAAAACGTATAACTGCGTTAAAGTTTCAAGAGCATGATAAGTCATGAATTAAGGTGGTACCGCGGAATATTTCGTCCTTAATTTATGACTTTTTATTTTAAGGAGGATATTATGGAAAAATATTATATAAGTACAGCAATAGCATATACATCAGGTAAACCTCATATAGGAAATACTTATGAGATTATTTTGGCTGATTCAATTGCAAGATATAAAAGATTAAAAGGATATGATGTTTATTTTCAAACCGGTACTGATGAACATGGCGAGAAGATAGAATTAAAAGCAAAAGATCAAGGAAAAACACCTAAAGAATTTGTTGATGAAATTGCAGGAGAAGTAAAAAGAATTTGGGATGTAATGAATATTAGTTATGATAAATTCATAAGAACAACAGATGAAATGCATGAAAAAGAAGTTCAAAAAATATTTCAAAAAATGTATGATAAAGGAGATATCTACTTAGGAGAATATAGTGGGCTTTATTGCACTGACTGTGAAGCATTTTGGACAGAATCACAACTAGTTGATGGAAAATGTCCTGATTGTGGACGAGAAGTAAAATTAAAAAAAGAAGAAGCATATTTCTTTAAATTATCTAAATACCAAGATAGACTTCAAAAGTTATTAGAAGATAATAATGGATTTTTAGAACCAGCTTCTCGTAAAAATGAAATGATTAATAATTTTATTAAGCCAGGGCTTCAAGATTTATGTGTTTCTCGTACATCATTTACGTGGGGAATTAAAGTTCCATTTAATGATAAACATGTTATATATGTATGGCTTGATGCTCTTACAAACTATATTACTAATATTGGTTACGATACAGAGAATCCTAGTGATATGTTTAATAAATATTGGCCAGCAGACTTACATCTAATAGGAAAGGATATAGTAAGATTCCACAGTATATATTGGCCAGCATTTTTATGGAGTTTAGACTTAGAACTTCCACATAAGATATTTGGTCATCCTTGGTTACTTTCAAATAATGATAAGATTGGAAAAAGTAGGGGAAACGCTATATATGCAGATGATTTAGCTGAAAAATATGGAGTAGATGCTGTTAGATATTATGTGCTTCATGAAACACCTTTTGCTAATGATGGAAATATTACAATTGAATTATTAGAAGAAAGATTCAATTCTGATCTTGCAAATGTATTAGGAAATTTAGTTAATAGAACTCTTGCAATGAGTAAAAAGTATTTCGAAAGCAAAGTTGAAAATCCAAATGTATACGAAAGCGTAGATGATAGTTTAATTACTTATGCTAAAATACTTCCAAAATTAGTAGATGAAAAAATGGATAATTTAAGAATTAGTGATGCTCTTGAAGATATATTTGAATTATTAAGAAGAAGTAACAAATATATTGATGATACATGTCCATGGGTACTTGCTAAAGACGAAAAACAAAAAGATAGATTAAAAACAGTTTTATATAATTTACTTGAGAGTATAAGAATTAGTGCAATATTATTACAACCGTTTATGCCAGATACATCTCAAAAGATATTTAATATGTTAAACACAAAGAATACATCTTTTGATACATTAGAATTTGGAAACTTAGAGAATAATATAGTTCTTAATGAATCACAAATACTATTTAGTAGAATAGAAAATAAGTAGTAAAGATAATGTTAAATAAAAGTAAGTTTGTTGAATACATACTTACTTTTTTGATAATATTAAAGTATATTAAGGTGTATGATATGGAAGAAGATGCAAACATAAAGAGAAAGAAATTATTGAGAAGAATATTAAAAACTTTTTCTTATATAATTATAACCTTATTATTAATAGTAGTTTTATTATTAATATTTTTTATTGCGTCCGCTAAAATTGCTGAAAATTCAAATAAAAAACCAGCATTTGGATTATATACAATAATAAGTCCAAGTATGGAACCTAATATCAATGTATATGATGCGGTTTTTGTAGTAAAAAAGGATGTTAATAAATTAAAAGTTGGCGATATAATAACATTTTACTCAACTAATGCACTATATGGTGGAAGACCAATAACACATAGAATAGTAAGAAAAACTGATAGTGGAGACTTTATTGTTAAAGGGGACGCTAATGAGGATGAAGATGCAGAAGTAGTACTTGCAAACAATATTATTGGGAAAGTATTATTTATAGTACCAGAGTTAGGTAAACTACAATTTTTTATAGCATCTAAAAGTGGTTGGATGATAGCTATATTAATTCCAGTACTTGCGATTATTATTTATGATATTTATAAGTTTATAAAGTTAATAGTTTTTAAAATTAGACTTAAAAAAATAGAAAATAAACATGGAAACATTTAATAACACTTTATTTGCCTGTTTTTTTCCAATATAAATTTAAGATTAACAATTAGAATCTTGTGTTTTATCTATATTAAAATTTGCAATAAAATACACGCATATGGAAATACGTGTGTATTTTTTTATAAAAACTTTTTAATTGCGTTAATAGTTAAATATAAAAATATTGAAATGATAGTTAATATTACTATTCCTGACATAACTAAATCTAAATTAAATATTTGTGAACCATATAATATCAGATATCCTATACCTGCTTTTGATGTTAAAAATTCTCCCATAATAACCCCGCTATCACCCCCAGTGAGAGAATATTAGCAAAGGTTATAAGATTCCAGGAAAGGTGTAATAAATATGGGAGCAAAAATGACTTGTCCTTATTGTAATAGTAAGGATACTACAAGTGTTATTTATCTTTATAGATATAAAGATAATAATACTTTTGTTAAAAAGAATAATGATGAAGTAAAATATTCAGAAAGAAAAAGAAAACCTAAAAGATTAAACTATGATGGAACTCTTATAACAGATCATAATCATAATAAGTATTGTAATAGATGTCATAAAACATTTAATTCAATAGAAAACTTATATGCAGTAGATATTAGTAAAATAACATTAGTATTTATGTTAAGTAAAGCAAGATATAAGTATGAATTTATATTTGATGATAAACCAACATTTCTATTTAAAAAGAACTCTCAATTAATTAATCAAGAAATAATTACTAATAAAGATAAAATAAAAATACTAGATAGTATAACTAATTCTAAAATAAACTTTTGGAATAAAGAATATATCAATAAAGATTATGATAATTATAAATGGATATTAAAATTAGAATATTATAATGGACTTTCAGAATATTTTAATGGACATGATATGATTCCACTTAATTGGAATACATTTATACATGGATTTAAGAATTTCATAAATAGATATGATGAAGATAATTTATTAATAAGGATTAAAAATAACTAGGAAGATGCTTGAAAAGGCATCTCTTTTTTTTGTGCATTTATTTAAAAGGGAGAGTGATATTATGAATAATTATGCAATATTTAGAAGTAAACCAATAATGACTACTAATGCTTTATCAGGTATTGGTTCTCATGATAAAAGAGAAAAAGAAAAGTATTTATCTAATCCAGATATAGATACAACTAGATCACATGAAAATATAGAATTAGTTCCATGTGATAAAACTTATGTAGAAAAGTTTTATGAAATTACTAAACCATATAAAGATGAATGGGATGAAAGAATGAAAACTGAAAGACCAGATAGAAAAAGAAGCTTTTCAAGAATGGTTAATGAAGGTAAAAATGTAGTAGCTGATGAATTAATCTTAACAGCTTCTCATAATTTCTTTAATGATATGTCTAGAAGAGAAATAAAAAAATGGGGAGAACATTGTATGAATTTTGTTTATGAAGATTTAGGATATAATAAAAATCAAATTATTAGTTCAATTATCCATATGGATGAAACAACACCACACTTACATGTAGTTGTTGTTCCACTTATTAAAAGATTTGATAAAAGAAGTAAAGAAGAAAGATATACAATATCTAAAAAGACTTATATACACGATAAAATGCATTTATCTCAACTACAAGATAAGTATCATGAGAGAATGACCAAAAATGGATATGATCTCCTTCGTGGAGAAAGTAAATTTGGAAGAGAATATATTCCTGTTAACGAACTTAAAAGAATGACTAGAATGTTAAATAAGGATTTAAGTATTAAACATGAAAGATTAGATAATTCATTATTAAAACTAGAAGATAATATGAAAAGTAATAAAGACTTGTTATTAGATAAAGATCATGTAAAAATAAAAAGAGAAACTTTTAAGAATATAAAAGAAGTAATTAATGAAACAAAAGAAGTATTACAAGTACAACCTAAATTAGAATCTGCTTTTAATAAAGTAGATAGTTTTAATAGAAGTTATACCTCATTACAAGAAGAATCAAAAAAATATAAAAAGGAAGTTGAAAAACTAGAAAACGAGAATAAAGAATTAAAAGAAGAAAATAGAAATTTATTATATAGAATAAATTATCTATTTAATCTGTTAAAGAAGTTCTTAAGAAAACTATTACAACGAGGTAATGATTATACTAAAGATGAAGCTTCTAATACAGTTAAAAACTGTTATGATGAAGAAGAATTTGAATTATCTGATGTAGTTGGTATTTCAAAAGGAACTACTAAACAAGATGAATTATTTGATTATGTAGGAGCTCCAGATTACCTAAAAGAAAGAGTTAAAAAACCATATGAATTAGATAAAGATGATTATGATATGTGTAGATAGTAAAAGCGAGAATATGTTTTAATTAGCATACTCTCGCTTTTTTTATTTGCCTATTTTTTTATTATTAGTTCTTCCAACAATCCAATCCATAGAAACATCATAAGTTTTACAAATATAATAAAGATTAGTTGTATTAATTAGATAATGACCTGTTTCATAACCACTATATGTTGTTTGAGATATTTTACAATCATCAGATAACTTTTGTTGAGATATATTTAAACTCTTTCTTAATTCTTTTAATTTCTTACTAATTTTAACCTTATCTGTTTTAAAATGACCATACTTTATATTCTTTCTAATTAAACCACAAATAAAATCTAATGAGAAATCATACATATCACAAAATTTAATTAGTTTAGGTAAAGGTATAGAATCATGAGCAGTTTCCCATGATCTAACTGCTGAATCAGATACACCGAAAACATAACCTAGTTCAGCTTGTGTCATTTCTAATTCTTCTCTAGCATATCGTAAATTATTATCAAACATAACTATCACCGATACCATTGTCCCATTAAAATTAGTTTTAACTAGAAAACCGAAGATTATTCGTTGAAAAAGTGATATAATGTTTAAGATTATATTTGAAAGAGGTATTGATATGAAAAAACTAACTAAAAAAGATGTAAAAATATTTATGAATATATTTAGAAAAGGATTAGACAATATAGAAAATAATGAATCAATAAATAATATTGAATTATATATGAATGATAATTATATTGAATGTATTGTTACCAATACTGATAAGATAGTTTATGCATATGGTAAGAGAGTAATAAAATATCTAAATTGTAATATATCAAGTAAATTAAAGGAAATAGTAGATGATAAACACTTTGGTGGTATGAGATCATCGCATTTAGAAATAGTAGAAAATGAGTATATAGATAGTGGTTTTTATTGTGAACCACTAAAGACTTTTAAAGCCATTGGATGTGTTGTTTTCTTTTATAAACAAACAAGAAATGAAGAAATGTATAATTTGTTAGTAAAAATAAACGAATGTAGGTAGTATCATTGTTTACACAAGTTTGACAAAATTGCCATTTTGTGCTAGAATAAAGGGCATTAAAAAAGCAAAGGAGCTTTTTGGAGGGGGTTATATGGAAAATAAATATTGGAGAAGTACTCCAATTAAGGAATTTAATACTGAACAAACAATGTATTCATTAGTTACTGATGAAGCTAAAAATGATTTAGATTTAGAAGCAACTGGTTTTATGGGTGCTTCTATGAAATATGGAGAATTGTTTGAATCTGCTGATGATTTAGCAAAATCATTTAATGCGATGGGTGTTAAAGAAGGAGATAATGTTGCAATACTAACTATTAGTATGCCTTTAGTACAACAATGTTTATTATCATTGAGTAAAATAGGTGCAACAATGTCTTGGATAGATTTAAGAGCAAAGGAAAAAGACTTAATTAACTATATTAACAATGGTAATTGTAAAGTTGTAGTTGTTTTTGAGGATTTATTACCTTTAATTGAAAAAATTGCTGGTGATATAAATGCTGAAAGAGTTATTGTATGTTCACCCAAAGATTATTTAAATCCAGCTATAAGAGTTTTAGCTAACTTAAAAGATAAAAAAGAAGGTAAAAATATTGTGATACCTTCAGATGATAGATTTGTTAAGTTTTCTGATTTTATTAAAGAAGGAAAACATACAGCTGATGTTTCAACTGCTGATTTTAAAATTGATAGACCTTCATTAATAATTCAATCTAGTGGTAGTACAGGAAAACCAAAACAAATTGTTCATACAGAACATAATTTTAACTCAGAAGTTCAAAAGATGAGTTATTTAGATTTACCTTTATATAAAGGACAAACTATGCATGTTTCTGTTCCACCATTTATTATTTATGGTTTAGGAAATTCAGTTTATTGTAGTTTAGTTCATACAATGAAAGCTGAAATGACTCCATTTGTAGATGAAAATACAGTTTATAACGATTTAGGTAAATTTGATATATCTTTTGCAGCTCCATTACATTATAGATATATTTATGAACAATTAAAAAAATTAAGAAGTGATATAGATCAATTACAAAAAAGCAATAATCCAAGTGATAAAAAAATACTAAAAGCAAAATTAAAAGAATTAACAAGAGTGTTAAATGGTATTGAAAGAGCTAAGGTATTTGTTTCAGGTGGAGATAAGATTAGTGCTGAAGAGTTAATTGAAATGCAACAAGCTTTTGATAAAACTATAGTTAATGGTTATGGAAATAACGAATGTTTAGGTGCAACTATTGTTTCACCAATGTATGCAAATAAGCCAGGTAGTATTGGTGTACCAATGAGAGGTGTAGATATCAAATTGGTTAATCCTGAAACTGGTGAAGATGCTAAAGAAGGTGAAATGGGTGAGTTATATGTTTCATCAGATAACTTATTTGTTGAATACTTAAATAATCCAGAAGAAACTAGTAAAATTAAAGTAACAGATGAATCTGGAAAAGAATGGGTTAAATCTGGAGATTTATGTGTTATAGATTCAGAAGGATATGTATTCCCAAAAGGAAGAAATAGAAGATTAATTAAGAAGGATGCATTCAAAATAGCACCAGATACTATTGAAGAAGTAATAATTTCATTACCATTTGTTAAAGAATGTGTTGTAGTTGGTGTTGATGATGAAAAATTTATAAGTGTTCCAATGGCTTTTGTGGAATTAGAAGATAATGTTTCAATTGATGATGTTCAAGAAGCTATTAGAAAGAAATGTGAAGAAGAATTACCAGATTATGAAATCCCAACATACTTTGAACAAATTGATGAAATGCTTTATACTGGTAATGGAAAACATGACTTTAGAAAACTTGAAGAACTAGGAAATAGCATTGTAAAAGAAAGATTAGGAACAGCAAAAGTATTAAAAAAATAAAAAATGTAAAACTATAATGTCAAATTATAGTTTTTTTATGTTATAATATAAGATGATAGGGTGTGATCTTATGAAGGGTATTATATTTTTAACTGTATCTGCTTTGATATATACAATATCAACAACTATTATTTTCTTTAAAAAAGATACAATTAATAAATTAGAAAATAGAATATTTAAAAAATTGTTATTAGTTACTATAGTATCAATGATTACGGAATTATCTATAGTTGCAACTGTTGATATGGGATCAATTGCAACTATAGTTCAAAAACTTTTCTTAGTTTGTTTAATCTTGTGGTTATCAGTTTTTATGCTATATACATTTTATGTTACATCATTTGATGATAAAAAATCGGAAGAAGAGAACATTGCTAAGTTTAGATTTCCTCATTTGATATTTGTTGCAGTTAATATATTACTTTATATTTTAATATTTATTTTACCTATAGAATTTGTTTCATTATCAGATAGTGTTAAATATACAACTGGTCCTGCTGTTAATGTTGTATTTGTAACATTAGGGGTATATACAACATTGATGAGTATTATGGTTTTAACACATTTAAAGAAAGTACACAATAAAGGTTATATACCAATAATTGCCTTAATTATTTGTTTGATAGCTGAAGGTATGATTCAAAAAGCTCACCCTGAAATACTTTTAGCAAATGCAGTTTTTGGATTTATTATTTATTTAATGTACCATACAATAGAAAATCCTGATTTAAAATTATTAAAGCAAATGGAACTTGCTAAAGATCAAGCTGAGAGAGCAAATAATGCTAAGAGTGATTTCTTATCAAGTATGAGTCATGAAATAAGAACACCACTTAATGCAATTGTTGGATTTAGTGAGGATATACAAAGCCATAAAGATACAGCAGATCCAGAGATTGTTGAAGATGCTGATTATATATTAGAAGCATCAAAAACATTACTTGAAATAGTAGGTAATATATTAGATATTAACAAGATTGAAAGTAATAAAATGGAAATATCTGAAACAAAATATAATTTTAGGGAAGAAATAGAGCAACTTGCAAAAATAGATGCTACTAGAATTGGAGAAAAAAATATTAATTTCAAAGTTAATATTGCACCAGATATTCCTTATGAATTGATTGGTGATAAAACTCATATTAAAGAAATAGTTAATAATTTACTTACTAATGCAATTAAATATACAGATCAAGGTGAAATTTTATTAGATGCAAAATGTATTAATAAAGATAACACAAGTACATTAATTATTAGTGTAAGAGATACTGGTAGAGGAATCAAAGCTGAAAATATTAATAAATTATTTACTAAATTTGAAAGATTAGATGCTGAAAGAAATTCAACTACTGAAGGAACTGGATTAGGTCTTGCTATTACAAAAGCACTTGTTGATATGATGGGTGGTAAGATTAATGTTCAATCACAATTTGGTAAAGGTTCAATCTTTATGGTTCAAATACCACAAAAAATAAGTCAAATGGTTAATCCTGATCAAACAGTACAAATTAATATAACACCTATAAGAAAAGCAATGGAAGAACAACAAACTATTCCACAACCAAAACCTGAAGTAGTTATGTCAAAACCAGCTGTTGAACAACCAACACAACAAACACCTACTGTAATACCAGTACAAGAAATAACTTCTACTGGATTTGATGGAAAGAAAATTCTAATTGTTGATGATAATAAATTAAATATTAAAGTAGCTCGTAGAGCGCTTGATGGATTTAATTTTGAAATTGAAGAGTGTTATGATGGTCAAGAATGCTTGGATAAAGTTGTTAATGGTAATGAATATGATTTAATTTTAATGGATATAATGATGCCTAACATGAGTGGTGAAACAGCAATAGCTAAGTTAAAAGAAAATCCTAACTTTAGTATTCCTACAATTGCTTTAACTGCTGATGCAGTTGCAGGAGCAAGAGAAAAATATTTAGGAGAAGGATTTGTTGATTATATTGCAAAACCATTTAGCAAAGATCAAATAAAAGAAAAATTAGATTCAGTATTTGGTGGTAGTGCAGGAACACAAGAAACTAAACAAGAAGAGGTAAAGGCAGAAGAAGATGAAGTGGTAAAAGCATTTTCTGATATGTCAAAACCAATAAGTGAAATTAGTGTTCCAGATGAAACTCCTAAATATAATCCAACAGAAGATAGATTTAAAGATGTAGAGGCACATGTTATTGTTGGAGATGAAACTTCAAATACAAATAATAATGAATAGTACTAACTTTAAGATAGTTAGTAACACACTACGAAGTTGGAAACCAACTTCATGTGTGCCAAGGAAAAATTTTCCTTTGGAATCCTTTTAAGCAATACATAAACTTGCTATTCAAGTGAATGTATTGCCTTTTTTATTTCAGTAATGAATACTTCATAAAAAAGAAAAGACTATCGCCACTTTCATTACTTCGTAACAAAACGTGCCCCGTCTTTTATTATTGAATTATGCTACTAGCACAATTCAATTAAAAAGGTCCTATACTTAATTGTATAGGATCTTTTTCTATTTATTTAATAATTTTATTGTTTCTTTTTTAGCATTATTAATTGATGTAATTAAAGTGAATTCATAAAGTAAAGTTAATATGAAGAAACAAATTATTAAATAACTATTATGTTTTATTGATTCATTAAACATCTCATAAAACATAATCATAAGGTATATCAAGAAATAAAAGGTAGTAGCAACAGTTGTCATATCATTATAAGTACGAATTATTGAACTTGATTTTTCTTTATCTATATTTAATCCTTGTTTATCATATTTTTTCATAAGCAGTAATAATATAAACATTACTACTGGAATTATAATCCAATATAAACTATATATTTTATTAATATCTAATACTAATGCTAGTATTAATGATACAACTAATAATAGATTACTAATTATTAATGATAATTTAAAATTAATTCTTTGCATTTTTATTTCTCTCCTTTATCTTTAAACTTTGTATTAATGTTATTATTTCTTTTTGTGTATTTAACTGGTAAGTATTATCTTCTATTGCTTTATTAAGTAATTCAAGTTCTGGTTCTGAAAGATTTTCTTTTTTTAGATTTTCTTCACATGATTTTATTAGTTTATCTAAATTATCGATAGTTCCTAAAACATTTATTTCAGCATTGTTTAATTCATCCATATTCATTTTAGAATAATAATCTTTGATAAATGGATTAAGTGGAGATACTTCTAAACCTAAACCGATCATATTCATTAACTCATTATAGTTAATATTAATGTATTTACTAATCTTTCTTAATGTTTTAGGATTTGGAACATCTCTTTCTCCAGATTCTATTTTAGATATTTCAGCATTACTTACATTAGCAATTTTAGATAAAGCTCTTTGTGATAAACCTGCTTTTTCTCTAGCTTCAGCAATTATTTCACCGATACTTTTATCTTGCATACTATTTCACCTCACTGAAATAATAATATCACATATGTTACCAAATGTCAACAAAGTAATAGAAAATGTTAATAAAAGTATTGACATGTGTTTTTAATTGATGTATATTATAGATGTTAACAAACGGAAACATTATATTAAAAAATGTTTATAGATATAAAAGAAAGGAGGAAATAAAATGTATGAGGAAGTTTAAAACACCAAATGATATCTGGGAAAACAAAGATATTAAACCAGAAGCAAAAGAAATATATTCCTATCTATATTGTAAGGGATTTGATAGAACAGTATTCCACTTCAATATAGGGGATATCCAAAATTATATTCCGATAACGAATGTAGGATTTAGAAATAATCTAAAGATATTAGAAAAGCTAAAACTACTAATATATAAGGAATATAAAAGAGGAATGTATGAAATACATATCT
>CAMUZE010000013.1 GCA_947165135.1 uncultured Clostridia bacterium | reverse complement strand
ATCAAGATGGAATAAGACCAGATGATATAAAAGTTATTCTTTATGCAGATGATGTGGAAATAGATTCAGTTATATTAAATGCCAAAAATGAATGGAAACATGTATTTAAAAACTTAGATGTATATAAAGATGGAACAAAGATTGTTTATACTATCAATGAAATTGAAGTTGAAGGATATGATACTGAGGTAGTGGGATTTACTATTACAAATACACATACTCCTGAAAAGAGAGAAGTTTCTGTTATTAAAATTTGGGATGATAAAGAAGACTATGAAAAATTAAGACCTAAAACTGTAACAGTTATTCTTAAAGCTGATGGAGTAGAAATTGATTCAGTATTATTAAGTGAAAAAACAGGATGGTCTCATACATTTAAAGATTTAGATGTATATAAAGACGGAAAAGAGATAGTTTATACTATCAATGAAATTGAAGTCGATAAATACTATACCGAAATCACAGGTAACATGTATATAGGATTTGAAGTTAAGAATACCCATTTCGGTGAAGGTGATGATAACCCACCTACAGGTGATAATATAATTATATATATAACTATGTTAATAATTAGTGTATTAGGATTAATTAAATTATCATTTACATACATTAAAAATAATTAAAAAGAAAACATTGGTTTTCTTTTTTTTATGTTATAATGTATTTGAATAAAGAAGGAGTTTCTTATGAGAAAAAAATTATTGACTGTTTTATTAATTGGTTTATTGTTTATTGCTGGTAGAGTTAAAGCTGATTCTAATGCTTTCCTTATAGAAAGCAATTATACTACTGTAGTTAAAGGAGATACATTGTATTTAAAAGCAGGATTTGATACCTTGTGGGATGAAAGCTTAATAAAAGATGATAGTGAAAAAAATGAATTAATGACATTTTATATAGCTTTTCCATCTGGATTTACTGCAAATTTTGATGACATTAAGTTTGTAAATAATAATTATAATTTTGATGATTATAGATTTGATTATTATACAGATAAAGATGAAAAAACATATTATCTTTTCTCTAGGGTGTATGTTAATGAAGTCAAAGAAACTGCTGATGAAGATGATGGCATGTATAATGGAAAAATAAATGTTCCAATAATTGAAAATATTAAAGTAAAAGTAGATAACAATCTTGAAGGAACATATATGATAGATACAGGTTTTATGTTGGAAAAAGATGATGAAGAGACTGACTATTATGATGAAGAAGATGAAGAAAACGAAGAAGATGAAGATTATGAAGAAAAACTTGTAGTGGAAAGTTTACCAGTTACAGTAATATCTAAAAATTCTAATAATAAATTAAGATTTCTAATGTTTAAAACCGAATCAGAAGGACTAGGCAAGGGCGGAGACAATATAGTTGATTTAAAAGATGGTAAATATGATTATGAATTTCCATATTATTCATTATCAGATTCTTTAGATTTTATTAATGCAGCATGCTATTCAAGATGTAAAATAACAAATATAGGTACTGACAGGTATATAGATTTCGAAGATAGTAATCAAATAACGGTCACTTATGAAAATGGTAAAACCTATAAGTATACATTTAAAAATGAATTAGAAAAGGCAACTATATATCATGAATGGGATTCAAGGTCATTTGCAAAAAATGTAATGATTATTGGTAATAAAGAGAGTAGTGAATTATTAGAACGTATATTTGAAGCACATACAAGTGATAAATATATTATAAAAAGAAACTATTATAATTATGAAGATCTAAATGATATAGATAAAAAAATAATAAAAGAATTATTAGATAAGGATTTTGATTTAGACTCATATAATGGTCCATATTGGTTTGTAATTAATGATGACAATGAAATTTATCATAGTAAAGGTAATTTAACTGAAGAAGAAATCAAAAGTGTTTATGAAAGATTTGGAATATTAACTGAAGAAGATAAAAAAGAAACAACTACTAATAATAAAATATTAAATATAGGAGATAAGTACTTAATAATTGGAACTATTTGTACTATTTTATTAATTGTAATTATTACTATTATAGTTATATTAAAAAAAGAAAATAAATAATGTGATATAATTAATATATGAATGATGATATAAGTATAATGATGAAAATTTATAATACATTTGATATTGACTGGATGGGAGATGTTATTGGCAGTCTTTCAGATTTAACACGTCATCATATTGTAAAAAAAGAAAAAGGCGGGATAGATGATATAAGCAATTATGCACTGCTTACTAGAAAATCTCATGAATTATTACATTATTTAGAAGGCAATTATTATTCTGAATATGTTAAATTAAATTATTTGTTTTTAATGTTAAATAGAACTAATAAGACTCCCACATCAGATTATTTTGAAAAAATAAAATCAATAATGAAAAAAGTTAGAAAGGACATTAAAAATAAAAGGAGAGGAAGAAAATAAAAAGGATTTTTAAAATCCTTTTTCTAATGGTGTATTCTTTTTTCTATAACCAACTGTTAAATCCATATTTAAATAAGAATGCCATCTATCTCCAAATTTATCATAAGTAGTAACTATACCAATATTATTTAATAAAGTCTTCACATCATCAATTGTTTTAGTTACAGCATTTGATTCTGTCAAATAATATCCTTGATTATCAATTGCATTTATTATTGAAACATGAGAACTTTGTTCACACGCAGTAGCATATGTTAATGCATCACCAACTTCTCCTTTATCATTTGAACTGATTCTTTTAATAGATGCATATCTCCATCTACATAATGTTGCAGAAGAACCAATTCCGGAATTCATATCAAAGTTTGCTTGGGCATAAGACCATGCTACAAATCCACCACAGTGAATTCCTTGATTTAAGAAGTTACCTTTTTTTTCAAGACTAGTAACTTCTGGCGAACCCCAAACTGGAGGTGCCCCTATGGCAACGTGATTACCACGAGAACTTCCATAAGGAATTTTAACTTTATATTTAATATATAATATTTGAGTTAATGCTAAAGATGCAGCAGAGGCACCTGCTTTAGTTTGGCCACCAGCTATATAAACACTTCTTGCTATAGCATCATTAAATTCATCAATAGAAGAACCTTTTTCTTTTAGGAAAGCATCTAAACTAGTTGTTAATAATTTTATATCTTTAACATCATTAGTTACTATAATATCACTTGATTTAATATTAACACTTTTCTCAAATATTTTTCCATTAGAAGTTTTTACATACATATAATGAGTTCCAGGAAGTAGAATAAAATCAATTTTATCTTTATTAGAAGCGATCCATAAATTACTATCAATAGTTAAAGTTTCTTTTTTATTTGAAAAATAGTATCCAGTAACATTTTTTGATGATAAAACAATATATATTCCTTTTTGTTCTACTTTTAATTCTTCATCTTCTACAGTTGTAGTTTCTTCTTCACCATCAACCCACACATCTACTTTTTTAGGACTTTTCGCCATCTCTCTACATTCAGCAAATGACACTTCAAAACCTGCAATATTGGTAATTAATGATACAAATGTGGGTACTAAAAATATTAGTATAGATGCAACAACTTTAACCACGACTTCTTTTTTAATTTTATCAAATTCATTTGCATTTATTACAGCTCTTGTGATTGTAAGCATTAATGAAATAATTAACATTATTGGAACTGCAACTCTTACTATTTCAATAAGCAAAAAGAATAACCTTACAATTTTTGCTGTATCTTCGCGTTCACAGAAATGTAGTCTTTCTGCAACATGCTCCCAGTGGCCAGGTGTAGATGAACTACTACTAGGGTCATCATTACTAGGTTTTTCTCCAGATTGCTTTTTTGTAATAACTAATTTTCCATTTCCATCTGGAAATCTATATCCTTCTAAAATATCTGAGGATAATGATTCATAATTAACAAGTGTTAATACAGTTATTGCTCCGTGTGGTCCCATATTTCCTTTAACATCTGGAAATTTTGAACCAACTCTATTGCCATATGAAATTGAAGTAATTGAGTCTAATGAAACTCCACTAGATCTATTGTGTATATATTTTCCATCACCAACATATACCATTATATGAGTATATTTATCTGCTTCATCTTGACTTGTATATGAACTATTATTAAATCCTACTATTCCAATTAAATCTCCTGGCTTTAACTTGCTTTGCAAATCTATTCTACTAACAGCACTTTGTACTGTCTCTCCCACTTTTAATGGATAACTTTTAGAATTATAAAGGGAACTATGTGTAGACCAACCATCATTTCCGTTTAATGCGGGTCTACCTGAGCTAGTTAATAATCCTTCTCCTTTAGCAGGTTGATCTATTCCACCTTTTGAATTTGCTTTTATTTGAAAAGCATTATATACAATAAAACCTGCAAATGCATTGCAATCCATTGCATATTTATTATTTGATGTAGTATAACCTAAAAATATTTTTTCTTGTTGAACTTCTTTAGGCAAAACATAAGTAATTTCATCTTTTTTATTATTATATATGTAATATGCATAATCAGTAATCGCTTTTCTTGCCTCGTCTTCTGTTAGAGCATCAGTATTTATAGGTATTAAAGATAAAATAATTAAAAAAATAATAAAATATATATTCTTCATATTCTCACATTCTATATCATTATATCATACTTGTTTGTAATAAGTTAATAGTGTGCTATAATTAGATTGATAAGGAGTGGAATTATGAAAAAATATTTAATGGTTTTAGCTACATTTGTATGCCTTTTATTGTTAAGCGGTTGTTTTAGTAAAAAGCAAACACTGACTTGTGTACGTACAGAACAGACTATGAAAGTAGGGATGGGATTTTTATATGTTAATGATAAACCAACGAGTATGGATTTAACATATGAACTAGATTTATCAAAATATACAGACACACAAATTGAAGCAGTTAGTAAGCAAAATTTCTGTAGTACTTTAAAATCCTCATTAACCCAATATGGGGATGCATTTAATAATTGCAAACAAGAAGTAGCAAGTAAAAAATTATATGTTAAAACAGATATTGAACTTAGCAAGTTATCTCAAGGCGTGTTAAATAGCATGACCACTTTAGAAAGTGCTAAAAAAAGTATGGAAAGTGCTAATTATAATTGTACAGTTAAATAATTAAAAAAATAACCACAAGATGTGGTTTTTATTTGATTATAATTATGTAATAATGATATAATTAATATAGGTGAAGATAGATGAACTATGATGATATTTATAGTAGCAATCATATTCAAGATGTTGCAAGTGAAAATAATGAATTATCGCAATTTATGGTGACATGTATGAGTAAAGGGATTGACTTTAATCCTTCATATAAGGATTCAACAAATGAAAAAGGATTTCCTTATGTTTCACTCATGTTTAATGAAAAGAATTTAGAATTAATTTATGCAATAGTGGCCCTTTTAAGATTAGAGGGTTATGAATTCTCATTTGAAAAATTAAATGAAAAAGAATCTGCATTTAGTATAACAGATGTAATTAATCCTAAAGAGAATACAGAACTATTTGGAAAACTAAACGATTTAGTTTCAAATTATGATGTCGCTAAAAATTATTATTATGATTTATCAGAAGATTTGCAAAAATATTTTGATATATGTAGCTTTGCACATGGAGATAAAAAAGCTGCCGTTAGTAATAGCAGAAATAATTTGCAATTTAAATATATTAAACAAGAAGATGGACATAAATATACAATTAAAACAACTGATGAAAGATATATTCAGGCATCTGATTTAAGTGATTTCAAATTATCTAGCGATGATGTGACTGCTTATGAAATAATATCTGAAGATAATAATGAATTGATAGGAAAATTAGATAGTTTAAATAATAATTTAGAAGAAATGGAAAAAACAACAGATTCTACTGGAAATGGCGAAGAAAAAGCTGAACTTGATAAAGAAGTAGAAAAAGCTGTTGTTGAAGAAGAAAAACAAGAAGAGAAAGCTGAAGAAACTGAATCAGAAAAAGGGCAAAAAGAAGATGAAGAGGAAAAACAAGAAGACAAAGGAAAAAATGGCACTCATTTAACAAACCCGTTAGTGGATGGAGAATTACCAAAGTTAGATGAAAGTTCTATTATGTCTAAAAATGATAAATTTGTTGATACATTGAATAATCCAGCTATTATAGATATAAAGGAAGAAGAACAAGTCCCTCAAATAGATATGAGTGAAATAAGTAGAATGCTTTATGATGAAGAACCAGTGCTAGAAGATCAAGATGTAATGGTGCGTTAACATGTATAAAAAAAGTATTAAAGCAAATTCAAAATATTTAATTCCATTTGTTGAAGGTATTAAATATTATGGTTCAGATGAAATAGAACATGCTATTGGGACCATGATTATTCTAAATGATGAGGGAGATATACTAACTTGTAAACATATTGCAATGGAATTTATTAATAATAATAAACTTGGGGAAATATATTCCAGTTTAATAAATGAAATTAATAATTGTAAAACTAAAGAAGAATTAAAAGAATTAGAAAAAAAATACCATCTAGAAAAAGATACACCAGTTCTTACAAATATAAATCTTCCATTTAAAGTTGGTGATACAGTTAATATTGAAATTAAATTACATGAAAATTTAGATTTGGCATTAATTAAATTTGAAGGTGCTAATTTAAAATGTGATAACTATCCAGTATTTGCAAAAGAATTGCCACTTCAAGGACAAAGTGTGTGCAAACTCGGGTTTGCTTTTCCTGAATATAGTTATTTTGAATATTCAAAAGAAAATGAAAATATTGTTATGAAAAATGAAATAATATCATCTTTTCCATTATTTCCAATGGATGGGATTGTTACAAGACAAATAGTTGATGAAAGGAAAGAAGTAACAATGTTTGAAACAAGTACACCTGGATTAAGAGGGCAAAGTGGAGGACCAGTTTTCTCTCCTGAAGGACTTGTTTATGGAATTCAGTCTATGACAAAACATTTAGATTTAAATTTTGATATAGATAAAGTAATTAAAAGAGGAATTACAAATAAAAAAATAACGTATACTCCTTTTATTAATTTGGGAGTATGTATATCATCAAAAGAAATAGTTAAATTCTTAGAAGTAAATAACATTAAATTTAATAGTAGGTAGGAGTAATATGAAATATAGTGATATTAAAAAAGAAATATATGGATACTATGAACATATTGGAAGTATAGATATGGATAGTATTATAGATGCAAATGATCATATAATTGATGAACACTTGGGTAGCAGTAGATTTGAAAATTCAACAGAAGAATTTTATATTACTGTTGCGATGTGTAGTTATATGATAAATAATGATTTATATGATGAATATTTCTTTGAATCATTTAAAACATTATTAGATGAGTTTAATTCTTCTAATGCAGTACTTAATAATATAGAGGAAGAATTAAAAAAAGATATTGATGATATAAAAGACTATATTAAAAAAGATGAATTAAATAAAGAATATTATGATAATTTATCTGGAGTTTATAATAATCAAATAGAGAAAAATAACGATAAATAATTAGTAATATTATTTATTGTTATAAATAAAATTTATTAAGTAAGGAGGTACAAAAATGTTAGTAGATTTACTTATTGCTATTATTATTGGAGCTATTTCAGGATGGCTTGCAGGTGTAATTATGAAATCAAAACGTAATTTAATCAGAAACATTGTCTTAGGAATTGTTGGTGGATTTGTTGGTGGATTATTATTTGATTTATTAGGAATAAGCTTTGCTGGATATTTAGGAACTATTGTAGTTTCAGTGGTTGGTGCTTGCATAGTTATATTTGTTGTTAATAAATTATTTAAATAGAGCATTTGCTCTTTTTATTTTGAATAAAATGTTATATATTTAAATTATGAAAGAATTAGATTTATTTTATAAAATATTATTAAGTGACAAACCAAGTGAATTAATTAAAGAAAATGAAGAATATTTCTTTGAGTTGATTCCAGATTTAAAAAAATGTAAAGGATTTAATCAGAATAGTAAGTGGCATATATATGATGTATATGAGCATACATTACATGTTGTTGATGGAGTGGATAATAATATCATAATGAGAATAGCAGCTTTATTTCATGATTTGGGCAAGCCATATGTTTATAAAGAAGACGAAAATGGAAATGGTCACTTTTATAATCATTGGGTTAAATCAAATGAAATATTTTTAAAGTTTGCTAAAGATAATAATTTTCCAGATGATATGACTAGAGTTATATCTAATTTAATACTTTATCACGATCTGAGTCTAGAAATGAAAGATATTAAATTAAAAGCATTAATTAAAGAAATTGGAAAAGAAAACATTAAATATTTGTTTAATTTAAAAAGAGCTGATTTGAAAGCACAATCTAGTGAATTTCATTACATGTTAGATAGATATGATAAAGAAGAAGAAAAATTAAACAATTTAGTTTAATTTTTTTAATTGAAAAGAGTTAATATTTTTGTTATTATTTATTTGGATAGAGGGTGATATTTTGGAACAAAAAAGTCTAGAAGAAAAAATAAATATACTCGAGGAAAAAGTAAATAAGTTAGAAAAAATTGAAAAGAGAAGACAGAGAATTAAATGGATTAAAATAATTCTTAAATTGATTCTTTGTATTGCAGTAGTAGTTATAGTTTATCTTGGATATAGATATCTAAAACGAAATTATTTAGATCCATATGATAATTTTAGAAATGAAATTAGTACTAAAATAGATGGTGTTAAAAATTATGATTATAGTTCCATTATAAATGGACTATTTGGAAAATAGTTAGGAGGTATTATGATATTAACAGTAATAGCAGATTGGTTAAATAGTTTTTTTGCAGGTTATGACCATGCAATATTAAGCTTTCTACATAGCCTTGCAGTATTAACATCAGGATATGTTAATTGGTTTTTTAGATTAATTAGTTTATTTGGAGATCACGGAATATTCTTAATTGGTCTTTCAGTATTTCTAATGTTATTTAAAAAGACAAGAAAAATTGGTATTTGTATGTTTGGAGCAATAGGTTGTGGAGCAATAATAACTAATTTTATTATTAAAGATTGGATTGCTAGACCAAGACCATTTATGAGTAACATTTTAGAATATAAAGAATGGTGGGAATATGCAGGAAGTGTAATGGAAGATGATTTTTCTTTTCCAAGTGGACATACAACAGCGATAACAGGGGCATTAATGAGCATATTCTTCTTATCTAAAAGTAATAAAAAATATTGGGTATTCTTATTTATTTTGTTAATGGGAATATCTAGAAATTACTTAATGGTACATTATCCATCTGATATTTTAGGAGGACTAATTGTAGGACTAATTGCTGCAACAATTGCATTCTATATTACTAAATTAATTTATTATATTTTAGATAAATATAATAATAAATTCTTTGATTTTGTTAAGAATTTTGATATCGTAGATTTTATTAAATCTCATAAAAAATAATATTTTATTGAAATTTTAAACTATATACTTTAAAATAGTATATTGAAAGGAGTAGTTATGAAAACTAAAAATATATTAATCATTTTATTAGTATCATTAATAATGTTATTTCCAGTAAAATCATTAGCTAAAACATATTATGATGGATATGATACTAAAAACTTAAAGGAAACTTTAGAAGCAGAGGACATGAAATTAGAAAATACTGACTATAAGGAAACAAGTAAACAAGCAATCGTTTATTTGTTTAGAGGTCAAGGATGTGGATATTGTAGAAATTTCATTACATTCTTAAATAGTATTTCTAAAGATTATGGAAAATATTTTAAATTGGTTTCATTTGAAGTATGGAATGATTCTAAGAATAATGAATTAATGCAAAAGGTTGCTTCTACTACAGGACAAGCAGCTGGTGGAGTTCCTTATATTGTAATAGGAGAAAAAGTATTCCCAGGATATATTTCTGATTGGGATGAAGACATTAAAACAGCTATTAAAAATCAATATGATAATAATAGTTATGATGTATTTGAAGAAATAGAGAAAGCTGAAAAAGCTGCTAAAAAAGCTGCATCAGGTGGTTCTTCAACAGCATCTATAATTGGTATTATTGTTACAGTTCTTTGTACAGCAGTTATTATTTTTGTTCAATGTAAAAATACAAAAAAAGTATTAGATGCAATGAATAATAAAACAACTAGTCCTGAGCCTGTTAAAGAAGAAAAAAATCCAGTTGTAGTGAAGAAAAGTAGAAAAAAATAAAAACAGATTTATCTGTTTTTAATTTTACCATTTATTGGTAATAACAAATGATAAAAAAGGTAAACAATATTAATGGTGATATTTATTAAAACAATAAATAAATTAATATTAATATTTTTATCATTTTTTGTTTATAATTTAAATAAAGTTGATTCTAATAATGATAAAATAGTACTATATGATATGGTAAATATACACGATGAAAATAATTTTACTATTTATTTTAAAAATAGTATTAATTCATATGATATGGATGATTTATTATCAGGATATAATATTAGAATTAATAGTTATATTATTGATTCTAAAAAATATTATGCAAAAAATAATTTAGATTTAATAAATGTTTATACTAGTAATATGTCTAATGAAGAGAAAATATATTATAAAAATAATGGTATAAATATTCAAGGATTAAATATAACTTGTGAGAATAATGAATTGATAAAATTATCATCTAATATAAATATATATTAAAGAATATTATATTCTTTTTTTATTTACAAAAATGTAATATAATTATTATGGTGAAGAATATGAAAAAAGATTATATAATTGATGGAAATGAAGCTTGTGCTAAAGGAGCATATTTATTTAGTGAAGTATGTGGTATTTATCCAATTACTCCAGCTAGTCCAATGGCGAGTTTAGTTGATAAATGGTCGAGTGCAGATAAGAGAAACTTATTTGACGATAGGGTAAAAGTAGTTGAAATGCAAAGTGAAGCAGGTGCATCTGCCTTGATGCATGGTTCTTTACAAGCAGGAAGTTTAAGTACAACATTTACTGCATCACAAGGACTTTTATTAATGATTCCAACAATGTATAAAATTGCAGGAGAAATGCTACCGGGTGTAATTCATGTTGCAGCAAGAAGTTTGGCGACTCATGCTCTTTCAATTTTTGGAGATCATCAAGATGTATATGCAACTCGTAGTACTGGATTTTGTATGTTAGCATCATCTTCAGTAACCGATGCATATTATATGAGTATTATTGCTCATTTATCTGCAATAGAAAGTTCTTTACCATTCTTACATTTCTTTGATGGATTTAGAACAAGTCATGAACTATCTAAAGTATCATTGTTAGATGAAGAAGAGGTAAAAAAATTAATTAATTATGATAAAGTAAATGAATTTAAAAAAAGAGCTTTAAATATAGGGAAATCCATTACACGTGGTACTTCTCAAACAGCAGATGTTTATTTTCAAAATACTGAAGTAAGAAATAAATATTATAATGAAGTTCCTAATGTTGTAGATAAATTGATGAAAAAACTAAATAAATTAAGTGAGTGTGATTATAAACCATTTAATTATTATGGTGATAAAAATGCAACATATGTAATTGTTGCGATGGGTAGTGTATGTGAAACAATTAAGACTGTGGTAGATATTCTAAATAAACAAGGTAA
Organism: uncultured Clostridia bacterium; assembly: GCA_947165135.1. Lineage (GTDB taxonomy): Bacteria > Bacillota_I > Bacilli_A > RF39 > UBA660 > CAG-1000. Next base: position 28,420 of record CAMUZE010000013.1, on the reverse strand, counting down.
ACATGTTGGTCTTATTGAAGTTCATTTATATAGACCATTTAGTAAAGAATATTTAACTAATGTTCTTCCAACCACAGTTAATAAAATTGCTGTTTTAGATAGGACTAAAGAATCTGGAAGCGTTGGAGAGCCATTATATTTAGATGTAGTTGCAGCATTAAAAGATAAAAATATTAATATATATGGTGGACGTTATGGACTTTCATCTAAAGATGTTCCATTAAAAGATATCAATGCTGTATTTGAAAATTTGTTTAGTTATGATACTAAAAATAATTTTACAATTGGAATTGAAGATGATATAACTTATTTAAGTTTAGAACCAAAAGAAATAGAATATAATCCTGACTATAGAGAAATTAAAGTATATGGATTTGGTTCTGATGGTATGGTCGGAGCATCTAAAAACTTTATGAAAGTTTTAGGTGGAATAGATACTAATTATGTACAAGGATATTTTGAATATGATTCTAAGAAGAGTGGTGGAGTAACAATATCACATTTAAGAGTTGGACCTTCTAGAATTAATGCACCATACTTTTTAACTAACCCTGATTTTATAGTTGTATCCAAAGATATTTATTTAAATAAATACTATTGTTTAAAAAATATAAAAGAAAATGGAATACTATTAATATCAAGTAATAAAGATGATGAAGAATTAAATGATTTAATTAGTAATGAAAATAAAAAAGAGATACTTGATAAGAATATTAAAGTATATATTGCCTCATTAGATGAATTAAATGATAAATATAGTTTAAAAGGAAAAATAAACAATATAATGTGTTTATATATGCTTAAATTAAATGGATATTCAACAAGAGAAATAGATGAATTTAAAAAATTAATAGCTAAGACTTATGAAAGTAAAGGAGCAACAATTGTTGAAAATAATATTAATGCAATAGATGAAGCACTAAAATATTTAGAAGAAGTAGACAATAGAATATTTAAATTATCAAAGGAAGGAACTAAAAATACAAATATAACTGAAGAAATATTAAAATTAAGAGGAGATAAATTAAAAGTATCTGATTTTATAGAACATAGAGATGGCACCTTTGATGGTGGTACTGCAGCAAGTGATAAAAGGAAAATCGCAGCTAGTGTTCCAAAATGGATAAAAGAGAATTGTACACAATGTAATCAATGTTCGTTTGTTTGTCCTCACGCATGTATAAGACCATTCTCTATAACTGATAATGAGTTATTAATGGCAGGAATTGATAAAAGTGAAACACTTGAAAGTATGGGAGAAGAAAATAAGAATTTCTATATTTCTGTAAGTGAAGCCAATTGTACCGGATGTGGACTATGTTCTTCTGTATGTCCTGGTAAGAATCAAGAAAAAGCATTAGAGATGGGTCCATATAGTGAAAGACATAATAAAATAAGTGAAATATTATATGAGCATCAAGAAAATACTACACCATTTAATAAATTCACAATCAAAGGAATCGGATTTGAAAAACCATATTTTGAATTTAGTGGTGCTTGTGCAGGATGTGGGGAAGCTGGATACATTAAAATATTAACTGAATTATATGGAAAAAATATGGTAATAGCAAATGCTACGGGATGTTCATCTATTTATGGTGGATCTTTGCCACTTACTCCATATAAAATTCCATGGATGAATTCATTATTTGAAGATAATGCTGAGTTTGGTTTTGGAATTCATATGTCATATAAAAATACACGTGAAAGAATTAAAAAGTTAATGTATAAATATAAAGATAGTGTATCTGAAGAAATAAAAGCAACATTTAAAGAATGGATAGACAACATGGAAGATGATGACTTAACAATTGCAATTAAAAATAAACTTGAAAAGAGTAATATTCCAGATGAAATAAGAGATTTAATTGACTATATTCCGTCAAGAAAAGTATGGATATTAGGTGGAGATGGATGGGCTTATGATATAGGATATGGAGGTCTTGATCATGTACTTCATAGCAATGAAAATATCAATGTAATGGTTCTTGACACAGAAGTATATTCAAATACTGGTGGACAAAAATCCAAATCTACTAGAGTGGGTGGCGTTGCTGAATTTGCTTCATCTGGTAAATTCGAAAGCAAAAAAGATTTATTTAGAATTGCAATGGCTATACCTAATGTATATGTTGGAAGTATATCTATGGGTGCAAATCCAATGCAAACCTTAAAAACATTAAAAGAAGCATACAATCATAATGGTCCTTCATTAATAATTGCATATAGTCCATGTATCGAACAAGGAATATTTGGAGGGCTTACTAATTCAATTGATGAACAAAAAATGTTAGTAGATGTTGGATATAATTTATTAATGAGATATAATCCAGAAGAAGATAAATTAACTATAGATTCTAAAGAACCAGATTTTGATAGTTATGATTCAGTATTTAGAAGAGAACTTAGATATAAAAATTTAGAATTTAAAAATGAAGAAGAGTATCAACAATTATATGAAAAGAATCTAAATGATGCGATGAATAGATATGAATACTTCAAGAATTTAGAAACTAAAGAATAATAAAAAAGAGACTAATGTCTCTTTTAAATTGCAAAAAATTAGGACTGTCACCCCCTGATGACAGTCCGGAAAAAAGAATAAAAAGGGGTTGGCTAGTGTGATACTAGCACCAATTCGCCTAATAGTGAATTGGTAAGTCTATATACTAATCATTTTTTAATGATTTGTCAATATTTTTTTGAAAAAATTTCAAAAAAAAAGAATTAAATTCTTTTTTTATTAACCAAGAGTTCTTGTATCCATTAAAGATACGAAGCATTCATGATTTTGTTCAAATTCTTTTGTGTCTAAATTAATGCTTCCTGCTATACTCTGAGAAGTAATTCCTTGTTTCATAAAAACCTCAGGATCTTTATCTTTTAGAACAATTAATAATTCTTCAGCATCTAGTCCTAATTCATCTAAATATTTTTCTGGTTCCTCATAAAAAGCATCACCTAATTCTATAAAATCACTTTTCATATCAATTTTCTGTGCAAAACCCTCTCTTTTTTCCATAACTGTAGTTGGATATCCTAAAAATGATACCTCTTCTTCATCTCTTACAGCCATCATAGCATCAGCAAGTTCACGTAAATCCATAATTATACCTCCTAACAATATTATAGTAACTATTTAAAATTAATTCAATAGAATTAATTCTTTATTTTCATTTTGATGTAAACATGATATAATATGATAAATTTATGGAGGACATGTTTATGGAAAATTTATCAGTTATAAAAGGTTTAGGGCCTAAAAGTATTGCTCGTTTAAATAATTTAAACATTTATAATATATCTGACTTAGTCAATTATTATCCATATAAACATAATCTTATTGTTTTAGATGATATTAAGAACTGTGTTGATAAGCAAAATGTAATAATAGAATGTATAGTTGACTCAGTTCCTTTAACAAGAAGATTTAGAGCAAATATGTCCTCATTAACATTTAGAGCAGTTTCAAATAGAAAAATGATAGCAGTTATGATATTTAATAGAGTGTTTTTAAAAACTCATTTAAAACCAGGAACATATATAACTGTTATTGGCAAATATGATGCTTTAAAAAATACAGTTATTGCCTCTGATATAAAATTTGAAAGACTTAAGACAGGTTCAATTGAAAGTGTATATCATTTAACTAGTGGAGTAACTTCTAAACAATTAAAAAAATATATTAATGAAGCATTATCTTTTTATGATAATTATGTTGACTATATACCTTCTTATTTGAATGAGAAATATGGCTTTATTTCTAAAAAAGAAGCTGTTAATTTGATACATAATCCTCAAAATGAAAGTGATGTTAAAAAATCATTACTAAAATTAAAATATGAGGAATTATTTGAATTTATGTTTAAAATTAATTATTTAAAAGAAATAAATAAAGCAAGTAAAACTGAATATATAAGAAATGTAGATATTAATGAAATAAATGATTTTATTAGAAGTCTTCCTTTTGAATTAACAGCTGATCAAAATAAAGCTATTAAAGAAATATATGATGATATGACTTCTGATAAAAGAATGAATAGACTTTTACAAGGAGATGTTGGCTCTGGAAAAACTATAGTTTCTGTCATAGCAGCATATATAAATCATTTATCAAAGCATCAAACTGCTTTAATGGCACCAACTGAAGTTTTAGCTGTTCAGCATTATGAAACAATTAAAAATACTCTTGCTAGTACTAATATGAGAGTAGAATTATTAATTGGAAGTATGAAAAAGAAAGAAAAAGATGATATTGCTGAAAAACTAAAAGAAGGAAAAATAGATTTTATCATTGGAACTCATGCTTTATTAAGTGATAATGTTGAATTTAAAAATTTAGGTTTGGTTATCACAGATGAACAACATAGATTTGGTGTAAATCAAAGAGCATTATTAAGAAATAAAGGATTACTTCCTGATACATTATATATGTCTGCAACACCAATTCCAAGAACATTTGCATTAACTATTTATGGTGATATGGATATATCTAATATTAAGACAAAACCAAAAGGTAGAAAAGATATTAAAACAATAGTTAAAAGTGAAAAAGAAATGATTGAAGTATATGATATGATAAAAAATGAAATAGATAATCAGCATCAAGTATATATTGTTTCACCCTTAATAGAAGATTCTGAAGTATCTGACTTAACTACCGTAAATGAAATTAAGAGAAATATAGATTTATATTTTAAAGGTAGTGTTAAGTCTTCAATTATGCATGGTAAATTATCTAAAAATGATAAAGATAAAATAATGAATGATTTTAAGGAAGGAAAAATTGATATATTGATCTCAACAACAGTAATAGAAGTTGGAATTGATGTTAAGAATGCAACTATGATGGTAATATATGATGCTGGTATGTTTGGACTTGCAACGTTGCACCAATTAAGAGGAAGAATTGGAAGAAATTCATATGATTCAACTTGCATTTTAATTGGAGATAAAAATAATAGTAGATTAAAAGTAATGTGTGAAAGTAATGATGGATTTTATATAACAGAAAAAGATTTCGAAATGCGTGGAGAAGGTGATTTATTTGGAGTTAAACAAAGTGGTGATATGACATTTAAAGTTGCTAATATTAAGTCTGACTTTAAAATTCTTCTTCAAGCTAGAGATGACGTTAAAGAATTTGTTAAATCAAAAGATTATTTAAATTATAATTGTTATAATGATTTTGTTAAAAGTTTAGAATCTATAGATTAGTGTAAATAAAAAGTTAAATAAATGTTAAATAATTGTTATTCATGATATAATACTATTAGATAGTGGAGGAATTATGGATAACAATTATTTTTATTCAAAAGCATTTAGAGATAAACTAGCTGCTAAGTCAGATGAACCAATTGCACCAGGTTCTAAGATTACGTTTAGAGAGTTAAATCAAATAGATGAAATGGCTAAAAATTCTATTAGAAAAAGTGCTCAAAGAAGACATATAACATATAGAGAAAAATTGTTCAGAAAAAAGGCAATGCTATACATTGCTTTGGGGGCCTTAGGATTAGCTTTTGTTTGCTGCCAGGTAAAGCAAAAGCAAGATGAAGAATTGAAAGAACAATATGAGGGTGTAAGAACAGTTGTTGGACACAATGGAGAAATATATGAAGTACCTGTAGATGATGGTATCGAATATGGAAGAGGTGGACATTAATGGGTGAATTTGAAAAAGGGGAAACTCTTACATTTGATAATGGAGAAAAGTATGTGGTTGTTGATTCGTTTGTTCTTGATGGGAAACATTATCTATACGTAATTGCTGATGATGGTACAAATCAAGTTGCAATATATAGGTATGAAAATGATTCTGTAACGCTTTTAGATGACGAAAAAGAATTTCAGAAAGCATTTGATGAATTAGTTAAAAGAAATAAAAGTGAAATTGATAAATATTTAGAAGAAATTAGTGGAAATTAATTTCTTTTTTTATAAAAATGTTTAAATTATTGTAACTTTGTAGTAAAATATGAGTAGAAATTAATTTGAGGAGTGATTTTTATGGGTAGAGCTCATGAGGTTAGAGCAAAAGCAATGGCTGCAACTGCTGCTAAAAAAAGTAAATTATATTCAATTTATGCAAAAGAAATTATTAAAGCTGCAAAGTCTAACCCCGATCCTGCAACAAATGATGTTCTTAGAAGAGTAATTGAAAAAGCTAAAAGAGAACAAGTACCAGCAGATGTAATTAATAGAAATATTGATAAAGCTAAAAAAGGTGAAGGAGAAAACTACGATATAGTTGAATATGAAGCATTTGCTCAAGGCGGAAGTAATTTGATTGTTAAATGTTTAACAGACAATCCTAATAGAACTATTAGTTTTGTAAAAACAGTATTTAATAAGTGTGGAGCCAAAATAGCAGGACAAAATTCAGTAAGCTTTATGTATGAACATTTAGGTGCTGTAGGAATTAAAGGACATACCGAAGATGAAGTTATGGAAGCTTTAATTAATGCTGATGTTGATGCTAATGATATAGAATCAGAAGATGACATGATTGTTATTTATACTGAAGTAGCTAATTTAAATAGTGCAAAAAAAGCGTTAGAAGATGCTTTTCCAGGTATTGCTTTTGAAATTGATGAAATAGCATATTATCCAAAAGATACTGTAACTTTATCAGGGGAAGATAAAGAAAAATTTGAAAGACTTTTGGACATGCTAGATGATTTGGACGATGTTTCAAATGTTTATCATAATGTAGAATTGTAATAGATTCTACTTTTTATTTATGTTATAATAATTTCGGTGATAATATGAAATTTAAAGATACCTCATCAAATGGTTATTTAGAAAATATAAAATGTAATCCAAATATTGAGTTAACAGCTCAAAGCATTAAAAAAGTAGAGCCTGAAGATTTAAAAAAAAATAATGCCGTTTTAACACTTTATAATATTATTAATTATTTATTTCCATATAATATTTTAGAAGAAGAAAAAGATGAAAAAGAAATATTAAGCAATATAATTAATACAATTGAAAAAGAGATTAATAAGGAAGAAACAATTAATTCCAAAGAGGAAATAAACAATTTAATTATTTTTAATAAATCAGCTTATTTAGTTATAGATGCTGTTGAATACAAAGGAATGAAGTATCTATTTATGATTAATAATGAATATTATGATAATGATACTGCAATTGTTAAGAAAATAGATGATAAATATGAATGTGTTAAAGATGAAGATGAATTTAAAAATATAGTATATAAATTAATATTAAATTTTAAGGAAAAAATATTAGAATTAGTTTAAGCCATTTATTAAAAAATGGTTTTTTAATAAAATAAAAAAATACTTTTATTTGATTTATAATTATGTTATACTCTTAATAGGATAATGTAAGTAGGAAGTGAGTTTATGTCACGAATGTTATTAATATTAGAAACAACCGGTATTTTGACTTGGTTATGGTTACCAATAAATTGTTTGTTATTGTTTTTTGATGGCGTTGTTTATACATGTGTAGCCCTTTCATATAGATTATTTCAATTGATGGCTCAATTGAATTTTAACGCACTTAGTTCATGGATGACGGCACTGGTTGATAGAATTAATGCAATTATTGCTGTATTAATTTTATTTATTTTGGGTTATTCTTTAATACAATATTTAATAAATCCAGATAAAGCAAATGATAAAACTAAAGCTGGTGGTGTAGCAATAATAAAAAATATAGCTATTTCAGCAGTGCTGTTGATTTCATATGGATTTATTTTTGGTGTTATGAATGAATTTACCTTTGTTTTAGTAGGAACTCCTTCAACTTATAAATATACATATTTAAATGACTTATTTGGTGTTGAGAACAATGGTGGCGATGAAGGATTAATAATGAGATTAATTGTTGGTGGAGAAAGCACTTTGGATGATGGAACTAAAGTTGATTATGGAAGAAAACTAGCTATAACTACTTTGAGCTCATTTCTACATGGATTTGAAGATGATGGATTATATAATAGAGAAGAAGGATGGGATAAGTCAATGGTTGGTGAAGTGTATGGTGATGCACTTTATGCAGATGATTTTAATTTAATTGGGACCTTGATAACCATAGTGGGAGAAATTGGAAGAAGTATATACTATTTTCCAATTCTTAGTACCGCTTTAGGAGCATATATTGTTTATATGATTATTAAAGCATCTATAGAACTTGGAATTCGTGCGTTCAAACTTATGGTACTACAAGTAATTGCCCCAATAGCAATAATAACAATTATGAAAGATGGAGCAAGCAAATCAAATAATGTTTGGTCAAAATATTTAAGTACTTTAACTAAAACTTATACTGATGCATTTATTAGGATTGGAGCAATGTATTTTGCGTTTGCATTTATATCTGTAGCATATAATAATTTAGATCAATTATTTGCTGGTGCTCCCGAAGCCGATGGCTTTACAAAAGTATGTTTATATGGATTGATAATTGTTTCAGCATTAAAACTTGGAAAAGAATTACCAACATTGATTGATGGAATTTTTGGAAGTAAACTTGCTGAAAATAATAAGGTTGGTCTAGGTCAATTTTTATCTTCTGCTGGTGGTGTTGCAATAGGAGCAGGAGTAGGAGGACTTGCTGGGTTTACAACCAGATTTAGAAATTCTAGAGAGGCTGGACTCGGAGCTTTCAAGAGTTTATTTAATGCTGCGAGAGGTGGAGTCAGTGGTATGCTTACTGGAGGATTTAGTGGTGGAGTTGCTGGTGCTAAGAACAAAGGTGAAAATATTTCTAGTTTCTTTAAAACCGGAAGAGAAGCAATTTCTGAAGGATGGCGTGCAGGTGCACCAGGTATTGGTGGATTCTTACTTGGTTTGAAGGATGAATATGGTACTTCTGGTTCTTCTCGTGAAAAACAAAATATTGAGGACTTAAAAGCTGTTAGAGATGAGTTGTTTAAAAATGCGTCAAAAGGATCAATCACTAGCAAAACAATTATGGTTAATGGGACACCAATTACTTATAATGCCGCAGTTGATTATTCTAAAGGTTCAGGAACAGCTGCAATCGATGCATGGAGAATTAGTGGCGATGGTAGAAAACTTGCTCAGGATATAGAAGCTGCTCATCAAAGGTTCGAGCATTTGCAAAATTCAGGTGCTGCAAAAGCTGATATAGATGCAGCATTCAATGATTGGCAAAATTTAACTGCAGCTAAAAATAGTTTTGAAAACGAAATTGATTCTGGATTTGGAAGTGGAACTGCGGCTTTATTAGGTGGAAATGCCGAATATCTTCGTTTGGCCAAAAAAGTTGCTTCTTCAACAGGAGTATCTATTGCAGATTTAACTGGAAGGTCAAGTGGTCTTGCTATTAGAAAAGCAGAAGTTCATTTATCTCAAAAGATTCGTCGTGGCAGAAGTAATGGTATTCAAAGTTCAAAGGGAGGTAATTAATCATGGATTATTTAATTCCCGCTAATAGCAAAAAAGGTCAACTATATTTTAATTTATTTAAAGGAATAGATTTAGTAATTCTTTTGGTTGGAGGATTACTTACAACATTAACATTATTTCTTATAGAAGGTGAGGGCGTAGTATTAATAATATTAAAACTATTTCCTATAATGACTAGTTTATTTCTTGTTTTCCCTGTAGCCTACTATCATAATGTTAGGGTGTTTATAAAAGAAATGTATATATATTTAACTAATAAAAGAAGGTATGATTGGAAAGGTTGGTGTGTGAGAAGTGTGGGGAACGAAACCAGGTCAAATTAGTAATGCAGCAAAAAAATATGCAGAAGATTGGCTTCCAATAAGAGGAATTCAAAATGGTGAAATAATTTTAGATAATGGTTCGCGTGTTACTGGTGTAAAAGTAAGACCAAGAAATATATTCATTTTGGATTATGAGTCTCAAAGTAATGCTATATTTCAATTAAGAAACTTTTACAATAGTATTGACTATCCATTTTGGTTAATTGTTTCTGATAGACCAGTTGACATAAATGTTTATTTAGCACAACTAAAATTACTTTATAATCAAGTGCAATTTCCTGCAATACGTAAATTAGTAAGAGAAGATATTGATAAAGCGAATTTGTTTATGGGTAAAAGTGTTGGTGTAACTGATACTGAATACTTTATACTATTTAAAGATATTAGGCCAGAACTAATTCAAAAGAAAATACAAAATTTAATTTCAAGTCTTGCTGGTGCTGGTTTACAATCAGCTCAAGTTAGTAATGATGATTTAAGAACATTATTAGACGGATTTATGAATGGTGGAGATACCACTACTTTTGGGACGGTGATGACATCATGAGTGTAAGTTTTAAAAGTCAAATAGCTCCTAAGGGACTAGAATTTAAACCAACTGAATTTATCATTAGCAATAAACATTGTGCTATATTAACAATTATTAGTTATCCTAAAGCAATTTCTGAAGGATATCTTGCTAATATATCTCAACTTTCTGGGGTTAAAATATGTATTAAACATATTCCAATTGCATTTGATATTTTGTCAAAAATGCTTAATAAAGAAATTGCTGATATGAAAGCAAGGTATGCAAATGAAAAAGATAATACAATGCAAGAACAAATCAGACAAGACTATGAAAGTATTGAAGGATTTATTCAAATGTTGGTTGCTACTCAAGCAAGAATATTTGATTTTCAGATGCATTTAATGGTAATTGCCGATTCTGCTGAAGAATTAGAACAAAAGAAAATACAAGTAAAGAGTTATCTAGATGCAATGGGTATGAAAGGAATTGTTTTAAGATTTGAACAAGAAAAAATCCTAAAGAGTATGCTTCCAATTTTTGAACCTAATGATATAGAAGAAAGAATTGGAACACCAATCCCATCTGTCACAATAGCAGCAATGTATCCATTTGTATTTGATAGTATTAAAGATCCAGGATTATCTTGCTTACTTGGTGTAGATTATTCTGGTGGAGTAATATTATTTAATCAATTCTTATATCAAATAAGAAAAGAAAATAATAGAAATAATGCTAATATGATTATATTAGGTACATCTGGTTCTGGTAAATCAACTGCAGCTAAAATATTACTTAGAAGTAATATTAGAAACGGCCATAAAATTGTTGCGATTGACCCAGAAGGTGAGTTTGAAGATATGGCTAGATTGTATGGAGGAGATTTCATAGATCTAGGACGTGGTGGTCAGTTTGGTATGATTAACCCACTTGAAGTAATTGTTGATACTGATGATGAGGAAATAAAAGAAGGATTAGGTTATTCAATTCTTACTACAACTCTTCAATCATTGAAAGCATTTATGAAGTATTATAGTCCAAGCATTGAAGAAGATGTATTAACATTATTTAGTGAAGTTGTACAAGAAACATACAGAAGGTTTAAAATAGATTATACAACTGATTTTTCAAAAATAACATCTAATGATTTTCCAACATTTGACAATGTCTACGATACTATTAAAGGAAGACTTCTTTCAATGACGGAACGTACACGTGAAAGAGAAATAATGGAAAGATTGGAAATTAAAATTAGACCATTAGTTAATGAATTAAGATACTATTTTACGGGTCAAACCTCAATTGATAGTAAAGCGGATTTCATAGTATTCAATATTCGTGAACTTATGAATGCAGATAATAATATAAGAAATGCATTATTTTTTAACATTTTAAAGTATGCATGGGGTCTTACACTAGATAGAGAAATAAATACAATATTATTAGTAGATGAAGCACATATGCTTCTTGCTGATCAAAATACACTGGGCGCAGAATTTTTAGCAAGAATTCAAAGACGTAGTCGTAAGTATAATACAGGAACAATAATTATTACTCAACAGCCAACAGATTTTGCTGCTCCTAACGTAGTAGTACATGGAAAAGCAATATTTGATAATGCCTCATATTACTTAATAATGGGATTAAGAAAACAAGCTGTTGAAGATTTATCTATGTTAGTAGACTTAAATGAAAGAGAAAAAGAGAATATAAAACGTTATAATCAAGGTCAAGCATTGTTTGTTTGTGGACAAAGAAGAATGCATATTAACGTTATAGCAACACAGCAAGAATTAGATTCGTTTGGTTCTGGAGGAGGGCTATAAGAGTCCCCTCCTATTTTATTAAGGATGTAATGATATGGATGATGAGAAAGATTTTAATAATGAAAATGATGAATCTAGTAATATAGCAGATATTATAGATGAATTAGAAAATGAAGAAGAAGTCATCGATGAAGGATACGATGATAGTCTTTCTTATGGTCCAAATCAGTGGAATCAAGATCAAAGTGTAATTGATAGATTAAGAGAAATTAGAAATAATGCTCAAAATCATTTGAATAGAGGAAAAAGAAAAAAAGAAGAAGACATTGATGAGAGAAATGGACATAAAAAGAAAAAAGATAAAAAGAATTTAGATAAAAAAGATGAAGATATAAATGATAGAAGTGGTCTCGGTAACAAAAAAGATAAAAAGAAAAAAGACAATTCATCAGGAGATGTAGCAAAAGATGGTGCCAAGGAAGGCGCAAAAGAGGCTGGAAAAGAAGGCGCAAAAGAGGCTGGAAAAGAAGGCGTTAAGGAAGGCGCAAAAGAAGCTGGAAAAGAAGCTGCAAAAGAAGCATCAAAAGAAGCTGCAAAGGAAGCAGGCAAAAAAGTCGCAGAAGAGGCAGCGATAAAAAAAGGTCTTATAGCAGTTGTTCTTAAATATGTTTTGATTTTTTTCGCGATATTGTATGCAATATACTTAATAATAATACTTCCTATTATTCTTTATGAAAGTTTTGTAAGTGCTATTACATCTTTCTTTGGAATATCAGAAATGACCACGGATGAGGATTTTAATATAAGAGATTATGACAATAATGGCCTAATGACTGACTATAAATATAGGTATGTAAAAGAATCATGTGATTTGGATAATTATAAAGAGTCAGAGTGTTTATGTAGTCCAGATGAATCGGGATGCGTTGGATTGGGACACGATGATTTGATAAAGGTTTTAAAGAGTGATGATAAGTGTAAAATTGATAGTACTTGGTTGAAATTTTGGGATAAATTTTCATTAGGTTTTACAAATGGCAAATTTAATGATGAATGCCAATTATTGAGATTTGTAAGAGGAACTATACAAGCTCGTGAAGATCTTTATAAAAAATATAATTTGAAATTAGATAAGGGATTAATAGTTAGTACAATATTATCATGTTATGAGAATCAAAGACAAGATGTTTATTCAAATTCCGAAGATAGAAATCTGTCTATCGTTGATAGCGTAAACCATTATGATGTTCTAAAAGATATTGTAAAAGAAGGAACAATAAAAGCACAAGACATTGATAAAATGATTAAAAATACTATTTTGGAAGAGATATATCCATATTATGTATATGATGGCTCATCATGTGTATTACAATCAAAAGTCAATTATAAGTTTAGTTTAGACAAATGGAAAATATACATGAGATATGGTGGTGTTGGTGCTAATTCATACTTAGGAATTGATGATAACAATTTTAGTGCGGCAGGATATCTTGCTCTTAATGGTAATATTCTTCTTGATAAAGATGCTGATGATTTTTTAGATAGAATCAAACAAGGTGCTACAGACATTGCATTTGAATATCTTCCAGATACACTACTATTATTAACAGGAAGTGGGTATGCATATGATAATGCACTTAATAATGCTTGGAAACAAAGTGCCGAAGAGTGCAGAGGCGAAAAGTTTTTCACAGATAGAAATATGACAAGTCAAAAAGATGTAAGTTTATATTTACAGTCATGTCAAAATGTGATGTCTCCTGAACCGGAAACTTTTAAAAGTGCTGAGGTGACTTATCGAAAAACATTCCTTGTAGTACCATATAATACTAGTGCAACTATAGATTTTGATTATAGAGCAGGTTTTATTTATAATAAATTTCCTATTTATAAGAAGAGTATTGATGAGGGAAAAAATCGATATAATAGTACTCTTACCCCAAAAGAAATAGATCAAAATATACAAGCAATTATTAGCAGAAAAGCAGATATTAATGAAGTATTATTTTATGAAAATGATGAAAGTGATGAATTAACAGATATTACTATAGAGCTTCCAGCATCACAGAATTATTATTGGCCTATAGGAAGTGACGAAACTTCTGAAAGTGATGGCGTTACAATGGCAATTGGTGATCCTGCATATACAAAAATAACAAGTTACTTTGGTATGAGAAATCACCCGGTGGATAGAGTCTATAAAATGCATAAAGGAATAGATATTGCTGGTAAAGAAGGAGTAACTAATGTAATTGCAGCAAAAAGTGGTAAAGTTGTTGAAATAAAGAATGGTTGTACTCCTGGAAATAAATCATGTGGATCAGGATATGGTAATTATATTAAATTGCAACATTCCGATGGAAAATATACATTTTATGCACATTTACATAAAGATTCAATTAAAGTGAGTGTTAATGATGAAGTAAAACAAGGACAAGTTATAGCAAAAGTTGGTAATACAGGAAACTCTACGGGACCACATCTTCATTTTGAAGTAAGAACTTCATCAACAAACTCAAGTGTGGTAAATCCGCTTAATTACGTTAATCCTGAAAATCCAAGGCCTGCTGCAAATGGTGAAATTGCACTAACTAGTGGCACTAGTAATAAAGCAACTGTATGTTTATCACTTTTAAATAGTGGAATTTCCGCAAAAGCAACTGTTGGATTAATGATTAATATACAAGCGGAGAGTGGTTTTAATCCAGAAGAAGATTATATAGAATCTGATGGTGACCATAGTTACGGGTTGTTTCAATGGAAAGGCGCTGAACAAAAAGAGGAACTTAAACAATTTGCAAATTCTAAAGGATTAGATTATAGAAGTATAGAAGCTCAATTAAATTTTGTATTTTATAAAATGCTTCATGGTGGCAATAGAGCAAAGCAAGCATATGATAGTTTAATGAACGAAGATAATTCTGCTCAAACAATGGCTACTGATTTCTGTCTTCTATATGAAAGGCCTGGAAATAAAGAAGTTAAATGTCCTCAAAGAGTAACAAAACATTACGATCAAATTAGTAAATTTGTTGCGAATGGTTGTAAAGATTAGGAGGTAGTATGAAAAATAAAAAAGTTGTTTCAATTTGTTTATTAGTTATTCTTGCTATCTTAGTCTTTGCATTAGTAATTGTTGAGAGAGTAAAATATCAAAATAATTTAGATACTGAAGGAAAAGTTTATAATATAGATAATTATTCAGTATTCTTTACTGTAGATGAATGTGCCAATAGATTTATAGGATACATATCTAGTGGTAATACTGAAAACTTACTATTATTACTAAATAAAGAATATATTCAGAAATATGGCATTAATTCTAGTAATGTAATAGATAAAATAGATACAATGAATTTTAAAGACAAAATTATTACAATGCAAACAAAAAAAGTTTTAGCAAAAAAAATATCTAATAATGTAGTGAAATACTATATAAGTGGTGAATTATACTTGGATGAAATAGATGAAACAACAAAATATGGTAATTATTATTTAGAAATAAATATAGATTCTGACACACTTATTTTTGATATAACTCCATATGATGGTCGCATTTTTAAGGAGAGTAACAATGAAAAATTTAACGATTAAAGATATTATTATATTGGTTTTTATTGTTGCAGTATTTGTAATTTTGCTTATCGAAAGTTCTAAGATTGGTAAAGATATTAAGATAAGTGATTACGCTAATTATGATTCTAAATATACTGGAGCAGTCAATCAAATCAGTTATATTAAAATAAGCGATTACGATATTGCACAAAAATATTTAGCTGATTTTGTTAATACAGTTCAAAATAATAGGGAAGAAGCTTATAAATTAATTGATGATTATTATAAGAAAAAAACGTTTAATAATATATCTGATTTTAACAAAAAAATGGATATAATTAATTCAAAAGTGTTCTTAGATGCAAATATAGTTAGTTTAAGTATAAAATATAATAAAAAAATAAAATATTTCTTTATAAAAGATGCTGCTGGAAACATTTTTGTATTTAAAGAAAAAAATATTATGGACTATACAGTTTATTTAGATGCCACATCAGTAGATTTATAAATAAAAAATAGTGAAAAAAAATAATTTATATTGTATAATAGTATTGACTGGGGTGATTAGTCATGAAATTGAAGTTTAGAGCAGACACAAAAGATATAGTTATATTTCTTATTTTTTGTGTTGTTTTATTATATCTAGTTGCCATAGTTGTTGTTAACTTGCATAGTGTGGCAACCACAGGTGAGTTTGCAGGACTAAATCCAATTCCAGCTTTTTACCCACAATATATCGTAGCTACTTTAGTATTTTTCTTACTTGCCGTTGTTGCTGTATTAGCGGCATCTTCCTCATATTTTTTTGAGCGTGAAGAAGGATTTGGAATTACCACAGAAAAGAAATCAAAAAATGATGGTTATTCTAAATTAATGACAGAAAGAGAAATGAAAAAAGATTATGGTATTAAAAAAGTACATTTAAAAGATGATACATATGATGCTGGGGGAATTCCAATTATTAATGATGGAAAAAATGCTTGGGTAGATGATGGCGGACAACCACACGCATTAATCATGGGTGCTTCTGGTTCAGGTAAAACTCAAGCGTTTATGTTCCCATATATTAGAATACTGGGAAGACATGGTGAAAGTATGATTGTTACTGACCCTAAAGGTGAACTTTATGAGGCCTGTGGTAACATGCTTAAAGAAAAAGGATATAGAATAATTCTTATCAACTTCCGTGACCCTAAAGAAGGAGCAGCATGGAATCCATTTAGTTATCCATATAGAATATATAAAGAAGGTAATGTTGATAAAGCTAATGAACTTTTACAAGACTTAGCTAGTAACATATTGATAGACCCAAATAATAAAGCAGAACCATTCTGGGAGCAAACTGCATCTAACTTCTTTACTGGACTTTCACTTGGACTTTTTGATGATGCTACTGAAGACGAAATAAATATCAACAGTATAAATATGATGGCTGAAGTTGGTGAAGATAGAGTAGGTTCATCTAACTATATTAAGGAATACTTTAGAAGTAAAGGGGAATTATCTCCTGCATATATTGCTGCTGCTTCATGTATCAATGCACCTACTGAAACTCGTGGTGGAATTATGTCTACATTTAGAACAAAGACAAGAATTTTCTCATCACAAGCCGCGCTTTCTGAAATGCTATCTTATAGTGATTTTGATATTAGAGATATTGGTAAAGAAAAAACAGCAGTGTTCTTAAAAGTACATGATGAAAAAACAACATACCATGCTTTAGCAACAATATTCGTAAAACAAGCATATGAAGCATTAATCGCAGTTGCTCAAACATGTCCTAAATTAAAATTACCTTATAGAACAAACTTTGTTCTTGATGAGTTTGCTAACATGCCAGCACTTAAAGATGTTGGAACAATGATTACTGCTTCTCGTTCAAGAAATATTAGATTTACATTTGCAATTCAGAACTTTTCACAATTAAATCAAGTTTATGGTAAAGATATAGCAGAAACTATAAAAGGTAACTGTGGAAACTTTGTTTATATTATGAGTACTGAACTTGCGGCTTTAGAAGAAATAAGTAAATTATTAGGAGATCAACAACCTCCAAAAGCAGAAAAAGATAAACCTGCTCCTCCAATTAGACCATTATTTACAGTAAGTGATCTACAAGCTCTAAAAGAAGGAGAAGTAATAGTTAATAGATTTAGAAGTATGCCTTTTAAAACTAAATTAATGTATGATTACAAAATAGATTGGGGTAAACCTTATCCAGAAATGCAATATCATGATAGAGAACATAGAGAAGTAAAAGTATTTGACTTAAAAGGATTTGTACATAAGTTAAAAGGTACTACTGATAATGGAATGCCAAATATGATGGATAATCCTATGGGAATGGCTAATCCATTTATGCCACAAGGTATGGTACCTGGAGGGCGTGGTGGTATTTCTCCAACAAGTTTAGATGATTATGTTAAAAAACTTGATGAGAAAATTGCAGAGTTGGAAAAAGAAGAAGAAATGGAAAGACAAGCTCAAGAGAAAGCAAAAAAGGCACAAGCCACAGATATTAATATAAATAATATTGATGATTCTTCTGAGGTTACAAACATTCCACCAACTCCAATCGTAGAAAAGACACAAGAACAAATTGAAAAAGAAATTGGTGAAATATTTGAACCATCACCAAGTACACAAACACAACCTAAACATGAAGATTTTGAATTTGTTGAATTACCAAATCAAAATAAACCAGAAAATATTGTTGAAAAAACAAATGAAAATAAATCTGAAAATAATGGCGTTGAAAAACCTGTTGTTAATGTTGATGTTGATAGTGTCGTTGAAACGGCAAAACCAAACGATGAAGATTTCTTTGATGACTTTTTCGGAAGTGAAGATGAATAACATTCATCTTCTTTTTTCATATAGTATTATAGGTGATTATATGAAAATAATAGATGTTAGTGATAAATATACCTATAAAAATAGTCATATAAATGGAAGTATTAATATTCCATATGATGAACTTATTAATAATTATAGAAAATACTTAAATAAAAATGAATTATATTATCTTTACTGTAAAAGTGGCAAATTGAGCAAAAGAGCGGCAATTGTTTTATCATCTATTGGATATAATGTATTAACTATAGAAAAATAATACTTAAATATTAAAAAATATGATACAATTAATTTGGTGATAATATGGAATACGTATTTTTAGGACTTTTAATATTAATAGTTATTCTATTAATTATTTTGCTATTTAAAAAGCAAGATAATAGTCATTTATTTGATAAATTAAATAAAACTGAAGTTAGTATTGTAAAAGAAATAGGAGAATTTAAACATGATTTTTCTAGTGATATTAACAAGGACTTTAATACATTAAATGATAGAATAGAAAATAAATTAAATCTAATTAATCAAAAAGTAAATGAGAAATTAGAAGATGGATTTGATAAAACAAATAAAACATTTAATGAAGTTATGAATAGATTGACTAGAATAGATGAAGCACAAAAGAAAATAGATGGCCTTGGAAATGAAATAGTTTCACTTGAAGGAATTCTTACGGATAAAAAGAGCAGAGGTATTTTTGGAGAAGTTAATTTGTATCACATACTTTCATCAATATTTGGAGAAAAAAATGATAAAATATATCAAACACAATATACTTTATCAAATGGATATATGGCAGATTCAATTTTATTTGGGCCAGAGCCTTTAGGAACAATTTGTATTGATTCAAAGTTTCCTTTAGAAAACTATAGAAGACTTGTTGAAAAAGGAATAAGTGATAGTGAACGTGAAAGTAGAAGTAAAGCATTTGATAGTGATGTTAAAAAACATATAGATGCAATTGCAAATAAATATATTATCACTGGAGAAACATCTGATCAGGCAATTATGTTCTTACCAGCTGAAGCTATTTTTGCAGAAATAAATGCTTATCATACATCATTAATCAAATATGCTGCATCAAGAAAAGTATGGATTACTAGTCCAACAACATTAATGAGTTTGCTTACTATTATACAATCCGTATTAATGGGACTTGAAAGAGATAAGTACACATCTATAATACATGATGAATTAAATAAATTAGGAATTGAATTTGGACGTTATAAAGAAAGATGGGATAAATTATCAAGAAGTATTCAAACTGTTAATAATGATGTTGAAAATATTCATAAGACAACAGAAAAAATTACTAAAAGATTTGATTCAATTAGCAATGTTAAAATTGAAGATAAATATGAAGAAACAGAGGAATAGTTCCTCTGTTTTATTTGTTGTATTTGATTCCTTGATATGTATTTCTTTTTGCCATTTCTTTATCAATATCATTTAATACTGATACTTTTTTAAGTAACCATTTTGGTTCAATTAAAAGTTCTTTTATTGGATCACCTGTAATTCTATGAATTACAACCTTTTCATTTAAAAGTTCTAATTGATCACATACTATATCAATATATTCTTCTTTCGTAAGAACATGAAAATGTGTTTTATTATATAATTCTTCTAATTTAGTTCCTTTTTCTATAAATAACATATGTATTTTAATACCTTGTATGTCTAATTTACTTAAATATTTTACTGTTTCAATCATTTGTTCTTTCGTTTCAAAAGGAAGACCATTAATAATATGGACCACGACATCAATATTTTTATTTCTAAGTTTTTTTACTGCTTCTTCAAAACACTCTAATGTATGGCCTCTATTAATTAATTTAGAAGTACTTTCATGAATTGTTTGAAGTCCTAATTCAATAGTTAAATCTGTTCTTTTATTTAATTCACTTAAATAATCAATTACATCATCAGGTAAAGCATCACATCTTGTTGCAATATTAAGTCCAATAACATTAGGTAAATTTAAAATAGTTTCATATTTTTCTTTTAATACATTTACTGGTGCATACGTGTTAGTATTTGCTTGGAAATATCCTATATATTTAGTAGTATTCCATTTTTTAGACATAATATCTTTTACTTTATTAAATTGAGTTATTAAATCTAATCCATTATTTTCTCCACTACCATTATAACAATATATACATCCAGTTCCATTTTTTTTATTAGGACATGAAAAGCCTGCATTTAAATATACTTTAAATACTTTATCATTATATTTATTTTTATAGTAGTAATTTAAAGTATGATATCTTTTATTATCAAGTGTATATTTAAACATATTATTCACCTAATAAAATTATAAATTATTTATATAATATTTTCAATTTTATTAAATATAATTTAGTATGTTAAAAAGAGTAGTGTGTTTCATTATTGGAATGTTAATAACATCTTATTCACTTATGTTTATAATAATATATCTAAATCTTATTAAAATGGGATTAACTTTTATAGAATATATTAAGTATATTTCAACAAAGATGGAATGTATCTCTATTATATCTGGAATACTATTAATATGTATATCTTTTATAAAAAAGAAAAAATATTAAGTGTATAAAATAATAATAATTGATAATACTATTTATAGGAGGAATAAATGAAAAAGATAGTAGCATTATTTATAGCAGTTTTATTATTAAGTGCATGTTCTTTATCAAATACACCAAGTGGAAAAGTAGAAGCTTTTTTAAATGAATATAATTCAATGAGTGATGCGGTTAAAGCTGATTTGGAAACAAAAGTAGAAGCAGAAAATTTATCTGAGGAAAATAAAAAAGTTTATTTAGAAGTTTTAACAAGGCAATATAAGAATCTAAAATATGATATTAAAGATGAAAGTATTGATGGAAATAAAGCAACTGTAAGAACTAAGATAACAGTATATGATTTGTATAAAATGGACAAAGACTCAGTTAATTATATGAATAATAACTCAGCTGAATTTATAGATGAAAATGGTGTATATAGTGATAATTTATTTAATAAGTATAGATTAAATGAAATGCTTAAAACAAATGAAACTGTTGAATATGAAATTGATTTTTATTTAAATCAAGTTAATGGGGAATGGGTAATAGAATCTCCTGATAGAATTGCTCTTGAAAAAATTCACGGATTATATAATTATGATTAGTTCTAAATAATATTATTTTTCTTATAATATAGTATGAGAAAACTAATATTATTTTTTTTGTTATTTTTATTTTCTTTAGATATTATTAATGCTTCTATAGTTGTGATGGATGCTGATAGTAAAAGAGTAATATACTCTAAAAATATGAATGAAAAAAAATTAATTGCGTCTACTTCTAAAATAATGACATCAATTGTTGCTCTTGAAAACTCAACTTTAGATAAAAAAATAAAAGTAGGCAAAGAAATATATAAAGCATATGGATCAATGACATATATAAAAGAAGGAGAAGAGTTTTCTCTTAAAGATTTATTAAGTGGATTAATGCTTCAAAGTGGAAATGATGCTGCACTTACGATTGCAAGTAATGTAATGCCTTATGATAAATTTATAAATGAAATGAATTTTAAGGCATATAAACTAGAAATGTATAATACTGTATTTGAAAATCCACATGGACTTAATGATGAAACAAAAAATTTGTCTACTGCATATGATATGGCATTATTAATGAAATATGCAATTAGAAATAAAGATTTTGTTAATATAACTAGACAAACAAAATATAAGGTAGGTAACTATATTTGGTATAACAAAAATAAATTATTAACAGATTATAAATATTTAATATCAGGCAAAATAGGATATACTAAAAAAAGTGGACAAGTATTTGTAAGTGCCGCTAAAAAAGAGGGAAAGACTTTAATAATAGCTAGTATAGATGAATCAGATAAATTTAATTTACATAAGAACTTATATGAAAAATATTTTAATATATATGAAAGATATAAAATATTAGATAAAAATACTTTTTCATTTAAAGTAAAAAATAAAAAAAATAGTCATTATTATATTAAAAATGATTTTTATATGTTACTTTCTAAAGATGAAATAAATAATTTAATAATTAAAGTTAATTTAAATGAAAGAAAAAATAATGTAGAAATTTATTTAAAAGATAAGTTAATTCATACCGAAGAATTATATGCTATTAAATACGAAAGTACATTAAAAAAAGTTAAACGATTATTGTTATTTTGGAAATAATAATGTATAATTCACTTAGGTGATTTGTATGGAAAGATTACAAAAATACTTAAGTAGTTGTGGAGTAGCATCAAGACGTAAAAGTGAAGAATTAATATCAACAGGTCATGTTAAAGTAAATGGAGTAGTAGTGAAAGAACTTGGTACAAAAATTAGTGTTAATGATACAATTACTGTTGATGATATTGAAATAAAAAAAGAAGAAAAGGTCTATTACTTATTATATAAACCAGAAAAAATAATATGTTCTGTCAAAGATGAAAAGGGTAGAAAAACAGTAATAGATTTAATCGATACAAATGAAAAAATATTTCCAGTGGGAAGACTGGATTATGATACTAGTGGTGTGTTATTACTTACAAATGATGGAGAATTATCAAATAAACTAACACATCCCTCTCATAATATAAATAAAACATATTATGCTAAACTCGATGGAATAATTAATTCAAAAGATATTAATGCATTAGAAAAAGGAATTACACTTGATGGTGTTAAGACTAAAAGAGCATATGCTAAAATCAAAAAAATAGACAAAAAAAATAATAAGTCTTACGTAGAACTTACTATTACAGAAGGAAGAAATCATCAAGTTAAAAATATGTTTGCACATTTTGGTTATAAAGTATTAAAACTAAAAAGAATTAGTTATGAATTTTTAAATTTAAGTGGTTTATCTATAGGAGAATGTAGAAAACTAAGTACAAAAGAAGTTAAAAAATTATATTCATTAAATTAAAAGAGGCTTATGCCTCTTTTTCTTCTTCAATAACAATTGCTCCAACTGGGCAGCTTTCTACGATGTTTAATAATTCTTTTTTATCTTCTTCTTCAACATTAACATCTTTAGCATGACTTAATCCTTCATCATTGAATTCAAAATATTTTTCCATTTGACTTACACATAGTCCGCAACCTATGCAAGCATCACTAACTTTTAATTTTTCCATTTCATCTATCTCCTCGTAAATAATTATATCTTAAATATATATTTGTGTAAAGTTTGTTTTGTTGAATTTAACATATATTTGTGTTATCATTATAATGGTGAATAGTATGAATACAAGGATGCAAAAATATGATGATATTCAGCAAACCAATATGAGTAGAACTCAAAGAAACCAAGAAATATATAAAAACACTGATATGACTGAATTATCAAGATTTAAGGCTAATGCAAATGTTAGTGTTATTTCTGATGCACCAAAAGAAATAAATATAGAAAAAATAAAAAAATATATAGATTCACTAGAAGATGGAAAAGAAGAAAAAAGAAAAAGATTAAATTTGGATATAAAAGAAGAAAAAGAAGAAAAAGTTGAAAGACAAGAATTAAGAAATTATGATGTTAATTCTGTATTAGAAGAAGCAAGAGAGAAAAAAGAAGTTGATTACGAAGATCAAAGGCATAGAAAAATTAATAATACTCAATATGATATATTAAAAAGTATTAAAATTGAAAATGAATCTGATGATGAAAATGATGATGAATTAAATACTAAAGAAAAAACTATAGCTGATTTAATTAAAAATATTAAAGATGGCAAAAAAGAAGAAAAAGAAGAAAATGTTGAAGATTTATTTAAAGATTTAATGGCTGATGATGAAAATACAATTGTAATGGCTCCAATTACCGATGATGAAACAAATAAAAATAATATGAAGGAAGCACTTGAAGATATTACATCAGATTTAGAGCAAATAAAAGAGCCAGTAAATGATGCAACTCAAGAATTATTGTTAGAAAAAGAAAGATTAAAACAAAAACATCAAGAAGATACAATAAATGATACAGGTACTTTTAGTGATACCAATACATTTAGTACAGAAAAATTATCTTCGATTGATAAATCATTCTATACAAATTCAATGACTTTTACAAAAACTGATTTTGAAGGATTTGAAGATTTAGAGAAGAGCTCTAGCAATAGTACATTTACTAAAGTAGCAATAGGTATTGCAATATTACTATTATTTGCGACAGTTTTCTTAATATTAAATTTTGTATTTAACTGGAATATTATATAAGAGCATGAATTGCTCTTTTTTTGTATATATTTTAATATGGAGAAAATGAAAATAAAAAAAATATATTTTACTTTATTAGATAAAATAATAATATTAGTAATATCCATTTTTTTACTAACATATTTTATGATTAGAATGTTCACAATTAAAAGTGAAAAAATATTATTAGATTATGCTCAAAATAAATCAATGCAATTATCATCAATATTAATTAATAATGCTATATATGAAATAACATATAATAATCAATATGAATCTTTTATGAAAACAACTATAAATAAAGATAATATGTTAGATATTGAATTAGATAATAAAAAATCAAATGAAATCCTATTTCAAATAAATGATAATATATTAAAAAATATAAACAGTTTAGAGAAAGGAAATTATACGATATTCAGTGATAAGTATTTAGATGATAATTTAATATTTAATGTACCAATTGGGGTAATTTATGATATTCCAATACTTGTAGGAATAGGGCCTAAAATACCTTTCAAATTAGATATAATTGCTAATACAGATAATTCTATTTATACGAATATAAGAGAGTATGGAATAAATAACTCAATAATAGAAGTAATTTTAAATGTTAATTTAAATATTCAGATAATATTACCATTTTCATCAAAAGAAGTTAATGTTTCCAAAGATATACCTATTAACACAAAAATAATTGAGGGTAAAGTGCCAACATATTATGGGGGGCTAATAAAGAATTCTAATTGATAATAAAAAATAATAATGATATAATAGTTACTGTCAAGGTGGTTATATGATTATAGAAGTTGAAAATGTTAAATATAAATTAATAAAAGATTATAGGGATGCTTTCGATAAAGATATGTTTTTATCTAAGTATACTTCTTTTTTTGAACCATATGATTATTTAGTTGGAGATATTGCATATTCAAAACTTAGATTGAAAGGCTTTGCCATAGAAGGCAACAAAGTATTAAATAAAATAAATAATTATAAAAATGTAGATAAATATATAAAAGAAAATTGTGCATATGATTGCAAATATTTTATATTGGAAAAAGTAAAATAATTATGAATAATTAATTGATATTATTTTTTCAATGTGATAGAATTAAAGAAGGATAGAAAGGATTGGATTATGAAAAAAATATCAATAAAAAATATGGATGGTACTATGGAAGAAGTTGATTTAGTTAACTCTTTCAAGATCAATAAAATTAATAAACAATTTGTTATTCTATCAAAAGGTGAAACAGCAGGCGAGGGAATGAGTAAAATATACATTTCTGAATTTGTTGAAACTGAACCGGGTGTATATAATTTAATAGGTATAAAAGATGATGAAACATGGCAAGTTGTTAAACAAGCTATGAAGCAAATTGTGGAAAGTTAGGTGTATAGGAAATGAATGAACCATTAGAATTAACTAATGCTGCAGATGTAAGTGTTTTAAATGCAGGACCAGATTTTAGTACTGATAAAAGAACAGCAGCAGTAAGTAGTCAAAATATTGCTAGTTTAGCAAAAACAGGTGCAATTAAAGCGGAGACTACTTTATATAATCCGGTTGGCCCAATGCCAGATCAACAAGTAAGTACTCAAGTTCCTGGCGTTCCGGCGGATATGCTTAATGAAGTTAATGCTTTTATGAATGGGACAACACCTGCGTCATCAATGCCAGCGATGGAAACACCTGTTGCGCCAGAACCTGCAATGCCAGCAGTACCAACAATGGAAACACCTGTTGCACCAGAGCCTGCAATGCCAACAGTACCAACAATGGAAACACCTGTTGCACCAGAACCTGCAATGCCAACAGTACCAACAATGGAAACACCTGTTGCATCAGAACCTGCAATGCCAGCAGTACCAACAGTGGAAACACCTTTTGCACCAGAACCTGCAATGCCAGCAGTACCAACAATGGAAACACCTGTTGCACCAGAACCTGCAATGCCAGCAGTACCAGCAGTGGAGACACCTGTTGCACCAGAACCTGCAGTTGAGACACAAAAAATACTAGGTCCGTTGCCATCAGAAGCAGCAACTAATAATAATAAGCCTGATATGTATGAAGAAATAGAAACAATTAGAGATATGTTATCTTTATTACATGATAATTTAGATGAATTAGATGATAAATTTGCTGCACTTGAAAGAAACTTGATGAATAAAGCTCCTAAGCCTGATGTTAAAAATGAAAATATTGGACTTTCAGAAGCTGATATGCCAAGAATGATGTAATAAATAATAAATCGTAGATATTTAAAATATCTACTTTTATTTTGCAATAAAACATATAATTTAATATGAAAAATTTTATTAAATCAAATTATAATATATATCCTAAGAAAATATATAAAAAAGGTAATAGTTATTTTTTCTTTAGTAATAATGAAAAAATTTTTATATTAAAAACATTTAAAGATGAAAAATATTTAAAAAAAATAATAGATTTATCTAATGACATATATAAAAACAATATATACATTAGTACTTTTTTACTAAATGTAGAAGGCAAATTTTATACTAAAAAAGATGATTACTATATAATATTATTAAAATACAATGATATTTCTTGTGATGAAATAATACTTAATGATATAAAAACAAATGAAATAATAAATGATATACAAATAGATAAATATAATTTAAATAATAATTTTGAAAAAGAAATAGATTCATTAGAAAAAGAAATGACAGAATATAATAAAGAATTTCTAATAATTCAAAAAAGCATAGATTATTTTATCGGATTATCTGAAAATGGCATTCAATTACTAAAAATGATAAAACTTAAGGAAGAAAACCTATGTCACAATTTAAATATAGAAAAATATAATAAATATGAGTTTAACAATCCGTTTAATTTAATTAAAACTAATAAAATGTATGATTATGCTTGTTATTTCAAATATAAATTTTATGATAAGTCAATAGATTATGAAGAATTATATAAAATAACAATAAATAGTAATAAAGAGGATTTAATATGTTTTTATGCGTGTTTGTTATATCAAAAAGAATATTTTGATTGTGTAAAAGAAATATTATTAGATAAAAAAGAAGAAAAAGAATTAGAAAAATATATAAATGAAGTAAATAATTATAAAGAATTATTAAAATATATTAAAAATATATTGAAGCATATTAGTGAAATTCAACAAATAGAATGGATAGATAAATAAAAATATGGTATAATTTTATTAGTGATTGAAATGGATAGTATAAAAGTAGGAAAAATAGTTGAAGGACAAATAACAGGTATAACAAAATATGGAGTCTTTGTTAGTCTTGAAGATAATTATGTTGGTATGGTTCATATATCAGAGGTGTCAAATAAGTTTGTTAGTGATTTAAATGATAATTTTAAGATTGGTGATATAGTTAGAGTGAAAGTATTATCAATTGATGAAGATAAATTACAAGTAAAATTGTCAATTAAAAAAGT
The DNA here is from genome assembly GCA_947165135.1 of uncultured Clostridia bacterium. Taxonomy (GTDB): domain Bacteria; phylum Bacillota_I; class Bacilli_A; order RF39; family UBA660; genus CAG-1000. The sequence continues at coordinate 343 of CAMUZE010000013.1, read as the reverse complement.
GGGATCAACCACTAAAAAAAGAAAGAAAATAGAGGAATCTGGAAGTGGCTTTGAAGTACTTAAAGATAAACTACCAATATGGGTAGATGAAAAGATGAAAGAATTAGAAAAAAATGACTAGGTAATTGAAAAATTTCAACATTTGACTTGACATAAAAAACAATAAATGTTATATTTAATAGCGTCAACAGGAAATATGGGCGATTAGCTCAGTTGGTTAGAGCATCTGCCTTACAAGCAGGGGGTCGGGAGTTCGAGTCTCTCATCGCCCACCATTTTTATGTTTACAATGCCGAAATAGCTCAATTGGTAGAGCAACTGACTTGTAATCAGTAGGTTACGG
>CAMUZE010000012.1 GCA_947165135.1 uncultured Clostridia bacterium | reverse complement strand
ATAAAAATGTATCAGCAAGAAGTTATGATAAAACAAATGGAACAACATTATATGCAGGATGGAAGATAAATGTATTATCTATACAATATAATGGAAATGGTGGAACATGGAATAGTAAGAATACAAATTACTATGTTAATTCAAATGGAACGGTAATGTCTAAATCTACAAATCAAGTATATAAGCAAGTTTATAATTATGGGACAAAATTAGAGTCATCAGGGTTAACAGACTACAACGGGTCGTGGTTTAGTTGGAAGAAAGATGGGTATATGGTTAAAAGTGGTAAACAATACCTAATAGGAAGTACAGTTTTAGATCAAGCAAAAGTATACTCAGTAAATGACTTAGCTAAATATGGAGAATGTGATTTATCTAAAACTAATTGTACAATAACAGCTAAAGTCAATTGGGAAAAAAATACTTATGTAGATTATGGTCCATGTAAAATAGTATTAAAAAGTATAAGAGTAAATCACGATACCCGTAAATATGGAATATGTGTTCCTGAACAATATAATGGTCAAAAATTGCCAATGATTTTCTTTCTGCATGGTATGAATGGAGATTCAAATAGCACATTTTATACTAATTTTTATACTTGGTCGAATAGGGATTACAATGGGGTAATAAATAACTGGTCAAAATATGGACTAAAAAATATACCTGCTATAATAGTAATGCCTTGGATACAATTCAAAGATAAGTGGAATAATGAATATGAATACAGTTTTGTTAATGGCGTATATAACGAGGTTATTAATAACTATAATATTGATAAAAATAGTGTATGTTTAATGGGCCATTCAATTGGAGGACAAGGAGTATTTACTGTAGCTGCAGAATTTCCTACATATTTTAAATCTATTGTTGCTATGAGTGCTCTTATCACTAAACCAGGAGCTGGTGATATAGAATATTTTAAGAATATGCCCATGAAAGGATTTGCTGAAAAGTATGTACCAACAACACATTCTGAATATTATAATTATGAAAAGAAAATGATAGAATTATTTAATAATATTGGACATCCAAATGATCTTAGAGTAGTGCCTGTAAAGCATGGCAGTGTTCCTGAATATGCTTTAACTATAGATGAAAATGGAGATGGAATATCAGATTTAATATATTGGGCTATTAATGGTGGAAAAGATCCAGAATTATAAAATACTGGTGGAGGTAGAACTTTTAAGAAGAAGTAAAACAAAAACTCATTTTAATTGCAGTAGACGAATTTTTAGAAAGGATAATTGTTCATAAAGATTACTTTGAATGGAAGCTAAACTTTATGAATGATACAATAAAATTAGAAATAAGTGGAACAAGCAAAAAAAAGAAAACTTGTTAATTATTAAAATAGGACTACTTAAATGTAGAAATAATATATTAAAGTGAGAGTTTTATTTAATTAAAGAAGTAGCAATACTTCTTTTTCTTATATGCAAAATTGTATTCTAAAATTATTTAATTTAATGTTGATTATGGACGAAAAACAAACATAAGAGTATATAAATAATTTATTTTAATAAGTTTTCTAGTGTATTACGTATCAAAAGTTTAAATAAAAAATAATAAATGATAAAATTAGGACTAGATGATATATCTAGTTTTTTGTTATAATTTATTTAAGGTGTGATAATATGATAAAATCAGAAGCTAAAGAAAAATTAAAAAAGATGATTTGGAATTATAATTGGATAAACAATGAAGAATCATTTGAAAGTAAAAGCAATATAGGAGAATTAGATAAAATATTTGAACTAGCTACTGAATATCAATTAACTGATGAGATAGATTTTTTAAGATTAAATATTAATGATTTTAGAATATTAAAGAAAAAATATCCTAATGTATTAAAAAAAGTATTAATAACTTTATTTATGACAAATATTAAAGATATTTCACTAGAAGAATTAGAAGAATTAAAAAAAGATTATAGAATACAATATCTACAAGTTAATTCTCTATATTCATTTGAAAAAAACTCATCTATGAATTTATATATGGTATATAAATATAAAAAAGCTATAATGAGATTAATAAAAGGTATAGATGATAATTATTTAAAGGAAGCTCCTAATAGAGAAAAGAAAATTTTTGGTATAGTATTATCAAAAATTATAGAAAGAACTCAATATGATAAGGATATCCAAGATAAATCTACTGAAAAAAATTATTTTAATAAAGATTTACATAACAACTTTTCTAATGAAATGCTAGGTATATTGAAAGGCAAATGTGTATGTAGAGGATATGCGGGAATAATCAGAGATGTATTTAGTGAATTAGGTATAGATGTTAGAGTTGTAACTGGTGTTTTAAATGATAATAGTGGTATTGGACACGCTTGGAATAAAATCAAATTAGATGGACAATGGTATAATATAGATGTTACTTGGGATATAAAGTATATATCATATAGAGGAGAAAGTTATTGGTTATTAAAAAATGATGAATTCTTTGAAAATGGAATAACAATACAAAATGAAAATGGAACCTCAGTAGAAAATCACCGTCTTTTCTCGTTAAGAAGAAGTGCATCATTACCATGTAACAAATCGTTATCACAAGAAGAATTAAGTAAATATATTGACATAGAAAGAATAAGAAAAAAATTATGGTTAAATAGATTATTAACAAGATTAGAAGCAAAAAAGAAACAAAAAAACAGATAGAGGTGTAATAATGGATCTAATAGTATGTTCAGAAGTAAATGCTATATTAAATATGTTAGGTAAACAATATATAGATTTACTGCCAAACGATATATTAGAAAATATAAGGAATAATATAGATGTTAACTATCAACCCATTTTTACAATGGACAGTTTAAATATAGAAGAATTAAATCCTGATACGATTGATGTTATAAAAAACTTTTATAATCAATATTGGAATGAAGAAGACGATGATATTATATATATAATAGATGAAAAATAATTAATATAAGTATAAAACGTTGGGTAAGAATAGGCTTTGTTTATGTGTAAGGAGTGGTTGATTTGAAGCAATTAAAAGAGTTTCTTATTGAGGCCAAAAAGCAAACATATGCTAATGGTAATGCAAAAAAGGTAAAATCATCTAGATTAAATTCATTTGATTATGAATATACTGATGGAATAATGATTTATCATGATACTTATTTTGGAGGAATTGATTTTATTGGTGAAGAAGTTGTATATGATGAAAATCAAATACCAATATGGTCTATGAATTATTATGGCATAACATTTGATAAAAATTTAACTGAAGAAGTTGTTGACAATGTTTTAAGACCTGCTTTAATGAAAGTTGGAGAAGATGATGTATTACCATTAAGAGGTCCTAAAGAATTTATAAATGGTGAATATAAGTATACTTTTGAAGTAACTGGAGATTTAGATAATTTTGAAGGAGAAGAATCAATAACTAAAGGTGAAGAAAAAGTATATTTTTTAAAATGTCATGGTGGAAAAATTAGAAGATAAAAATCATTTTAGTTTTATTAATACCAAATAAATATTTAGCATACACCACTGTAATAAAAAGAATGCATAGGATACAAAAAAAGTATTAAAAATAGTACAAATATCAACATTTCTAATGAAGCAGTTGTACAAGCTGCAATTAAAGTAAAAAACAATTGATATATAAAAGACTAAGTAATTTAACACATCTTAGTTTTTTTGTGATATAATAATCGCTAATGAGAGGTGTAATGATTTGAATATATTAGTAATAAATCCACCTAATAAGCCATTTACCAATACATCTATACTTGCTGAACCGATTGATGTACTACAAGTAGCAACAATTATTAAAAAGAAATATAGTGATGTTAGTGTAATAGATATGGATGTAAATAGGATGGCCAATAATATAAATAGATATTTAAAAGATAATAATATTATTGTTTTTGTTTTTGATTATCAATTACCACTACATACTAGTGAAACTATTTCAAATATATTTGAAATTATAAAAAATATTAATAAAAAATCAAAATGTATTATCATAGGAAAAACTAGTGCCTACTATTATGAGAAATTTTTAAATAATGGATTCGATGTAGTTATTAATGGTATAGCAGATGAAACAATTATAAATGTAATTGATAGTATTGTGAAAAATAAAGATTTATCATTAATTCCTAATATTATGATAAAGAAGGACAATGAAATAATACTTACAGAAAAAAAAGAAATATGTAATAAGTTTAATTTGCTTGATTATCCTGATCGAAGTTTAGTTGATATTAAAAAATATATGGATACAAGAACTATGGTTACATCAAGAGGATGTATAGGCAAATGTAGTTTTTGTACTACACCAACTTTCTTTGGTATGTGGAATGGTAAAGAACCAAGTAAAGTGGTTGATGAAATTGAATATTTGATTAATCATTTTAATACTAAAAAAATTATATTTTTAGATGATAACATGACAGTAAATAAAGAGAGAATGTATAGTATTTGTAACGAAATAGAAAAAAGAAATATTAAGTGTTTATTCGGATGCCTTAGTAGTATTGGTTGTTATGATAAGAAAATGTTTGAAAAAATGTATTCAGTTGGATTTAGGTGGGTTCATTTTGGTATTGAAACTGGAAGTGAAAGAATACTGAAACTTATGAATAAACCAATGAATTTAGATTATGTTAAGAAAGTAATTAAAGAAGTTAAAGATATGGGTTATAGAGTGAGAAATAGTATTATTTTAGATTATCCTAGTTCTACTAAAGAAGATATTATAACTACAAGAAATCTAATTAAAGAGTTGCAGCCACATGAACTTAGATTACATTATTTGGCATATCGTGTTGGAACACCTGTTTTTGAAGAAAATAAAAATGTTAAGAATAAAACACAATATATTCATAGTAATCATCCAAATATTGAAAATAATGATATTACAGAAGAAATCAATCAACTAATAAATGATTTAAAAAATAATGGATACATTTTAATATTTGATGATATTGATTGGAATAAATATAATAAATTAAATAAAGAAACTAAGTTTGCTTCATTTATTCCAGTAAAATACGGGATGTGTTGGTATGAATAGATTAATAGGAATTACTGGTGGAATGTCATCTGGTAAAACTACATTATGTAAAAAAATAATAGAGTTAAATCCTGATTATATACATGTAGATGTAGATGATTTTAGAAGAAAATTATATAAAAATAATTCTTATATAAATGAATTAAAAAATAGAATAACTGAATTAAAAAAATATAAAGTAATTGATTCTATAGTTTTAAATAAATATATTTATTACAATAAACAAAACATGAAAAAATATAAAGAAGTTTTATATAACTATCTATTTGAGTATTTAAACAACTATAGTAATAAAACAATAATTGTAGATTGGGCATTAATAGTAAATGATAATTTAATAGATAAATTTAATAAAATTATATATTTAGATATTAGTGAAGAAATAAGACTATCTAGATTAACTAATAGTGATTTAACTAAGGAAGAAATATTAAGAAGATTTGAGTTACAAAAAGTTAACAATATAAAAAAGTATGTAAATAATAACTTTATGGTAGTAGGTGAAAAAAATATGGACGTTAATGAAATAAATGATTTTATAAATTCTATGGAATGTAAATTTACATTACCGCAAGATGGTGGAAAAGCAATATGGGAAATCACTCATAATTGTAATTATGGTTGTTCTTATTGTATATTTTCTTGTGATAAAAAAATGGTAGAAGGTGAATTAACAACAAAAGAGTGTTTTCATGTTATAGATGAGTTAGTAAATAATGGTTTCAAACATTTAAAAATAACTGGTGGAGAACCATTTATCAGAAAAGATATAGTAGAAATTTTAGAATATGCTAGTAAGAAACTAATTGTTGATGTTTCCACTAACGCTTCACTCATAAATGAAGAAATAGTCAGTAAATTGAACAAGATAAATCTAAAAATGATTCACGTAAGTTTAGATGGAAACAAACAAGAGCATGAAGCTGTAAGAGGAAAATTAACTTATGAAAGAACTATTAATGGATTAAAAGCATTAAGTAGTTCAAAGAATAAAGTTAGAATTGGTTCAGTAATTCATGCAAAAAATGAAAAAAATCTAGAAAACTTAGTCAAAGATTCAATTAATATTGGGGCTGATGAAATAATATTTTCAATAATGGAACCAGTTGATGGACAAAGTAAATTACTAGTTAAAACTATTTCTAATGAAGAACTTATTAAAACAATTGAAAATATTAAAAATAAATATAAAAATAATATAGTTGTTAATTATAATTTTGGTAAGCAACCCACGTTTGTTAAAAAATGTCCAGCGGGTGATAAATTCTTATATATAAATAATATGGGTTTTGTTAGTCCTTGCCCTTGGGTATATGAAAATAATAAGAATTGTATATCAAGAATATCATTAAGAAATAATAGTTTAAAAGATGTTCTTAAAGATAAAAATATATCATCATTTTTAAATTTAAAATCAAAAGGTGTTTGTTATGGAAAGATTCAGTAGCATATATCTTTTTACAACTGAGAATATTGCTGGATATATGGATGAACTTGATTTAACTGATAAAAAAATAATTACGGTTACTGGATCATCAGATCATATTATTAATGCAATTTTAAAAGGATGTAAAAATATAACAACATTTGATATAAATCCACTTACAAAGTATTACATGGATTTAAAGCTGTCTGCAATAAAAGAATTATCTTATAAAGAATTTTTAGATTTTACACTATATGATACAGATATTTCATTTAATTATAAAATAATAAAAAAATTAAAAATGAATGATGAAAGTAAAAATTTTTGGATAAATGAACTAAATAAATATGATAATAATGGATTAAAAATGAAACACTCTGATTTATTTAACTTAAAATTTTTTGATTTTCAAAATAAAATTGATTGTAATTTATATCTTAATGAGAAAGATTATGGTATAATTAAAAGTAGATTAGGATTTGCTAAAATTAAATTTATAAAATCTAATTTAAAAGATTTAAAGATTACTGAAAAATATGATTATATGTTCTTATCTAACATATCAGATTATATTAATAATTTTTATGAAGATAATTATTTAATTAATTATAAAAATTTAATTTTTAAATTATTAGAAAAGGTAAAAATAATATACTTTGCTTATATATATGATATAAATAGTAAAGAAAAAAGAAGTGTAATTGATAGTATAGAAAGTGTTAAAGAAATATTTGGAAATATTAAAATAAAGAAGTTTAAAAGTGCTTTACTTAATGTAGAATCAAATACAGAAGATGCTGTATTAATAAAGGAGGAATAAAAAAATGGAAAGCAGAAATGGTAGAGGATTTATAAGTGGATTTGCAAATTCAAGTGAAAGTCGTAGAAGTCATACATCAGCTCAACAATATAGTAGTGAAAGTGCAAAAGAAAGCAAAGCATCAATGGATTCATCAGAAAGTAGAAGAGGTAATGTCAGTTCTGAAAGTAGAGGAATTTCTTATGAAGATTGGCTTAAAACAGACCCTTGGATTGCTATTGGAGGTTTGAGCAGTGCTAGTGAAATGCATCAAGCATATCAAGAATGGGTAAAAGAGCAAAAAAGTTTGAGAGCCAATAGAGTTGTAACTCAAAGTGTCTCTCCTGAAAAGAAAAAATATAATTCCTTAGACGACATAGATAAACTAATTGAAAAACTAGAAGCATCAATGACTACAACTGCCGTAACAAGTGAAAAAGCAAATCAAATATTAGATCAAAGAAGAAAAAAGATAGAAGAATTAAAAAAATTAGTTGCAGAGGCAAGAAAAGCTGAAGCTGAAGATAGAATGATTAAACGATTAGAACAAGAAAATAGTCAACTTGATGATGCAATTGATAGTATAAATAAAGGATTTTGTAGATAATGGAAAACATATATAAAGATTTGCATTCTAATCAAAAAATTTTTATATATGAGATGCTTAGAAGAGGTATAAACGTAGAAATAATTGATGCTGAAAGAGAAATTATTAAAGCATCATATAATGGTCATGATGAATTAATATGTGATAGGGACTCATCAATTATGCCATATAATGTATCTATTTTAGCAGGAGATAAAGGTTTTACTAAAAAGAATTTAATGATGAATGGTGTATCAGTTCCGATAGGTGAGACTTTTTTAGCAAAAGATATAGAATATATAAAACAAGCATTTAAAGTTTTAGATTGCCCTGTTGTAATAAAACCAGTGTTTGGCTCTCATGGATACGATGTATATACTGATTTACAAACTGAAGAAGAAGTTGAAAATGCTGTTAATAATATAATTATGCATCGTGGAGATTTAACTAAGATTATAATAGAAGAATACTTTAAAGCTAATGAATATAGGGTATTTGTTACAAGAAATGGAGATTATGCAGTGTTGCTTCGTGATCCTGCTCATATTTATGGTGATGGTATTAATACTATTGAGTATTTAATAAAAAAAGAAAATTATAATAGAATGAATCCAAGAACAAATGCATTATGTGAAATATTAGTGGATGATGAATTAATTAAATATCTTTCAAAATCTGGTTTAACATTACAAAGTATTCCTAAAAATGGTGAAAAAGTATATTTAAGACCAAATTCAAATGTTGCTATGGGTGGGATATGTGAAGATTATACTGATAAAGTTCATCCTAGCGTTATAAACATTGGATTAAAAGTTTTAAAAGCATTTCCAGGATTACCATATGTTGGTATTGATTTTATGACTAATCAGATTGAAGAGAAGCAAACTGATGATAGTTATAGAATAATTGAAATAAATACAGTACCGGGAGTCCATATGCATTTTAGACCTGCAATTGGTAAATCTAGAAATATTGCAAAATATATGGTTGATATGATTTACCCAGAAACTATAGCCAAAAAAGAGGAAATATCAGATGAAAAATTTATTAAAAGACTCTAAAGCTTATTATGAAGATAATGATTATTATGAAATATTTAGTAAAGCAGAAGATTATGAAAATAAAGTTTCTGAATATTTAGATAACGTTTCTAAGAATAAAGTAGTATTAGATGCAGGTTGTGGAACAGGAAAATTTTTGAAAGTATTGGAAAATAATGCTTCAAAATATATTGGTATAGATTTATCCCAAAATCAATTATCAAAAGCTCGATTAAAATCACAGAATAATAAATCAAAATTTATATGTTCTAATTTATCAAAAATACCATTAAATAGCAATTCAATCGATTTAGTTATATCTAGTTGGGTATTAGGGACTATAACCAATATAGATGAAAGGAATATGGTTTTAAGTGAACTTAAAAGAATATTAAAATATGATGGCCAAATAATACTTATTGAAAATGCTAATAACAGTGAATTTGAAAAAATAAGAGGTAGAGACAAAGACAATAGAACCAAAGATTATAATGATTGGATTTTAAGTAATGGATTTATACTAGATAAAGGTATTAATACCTATTTTCAGTTTAATACATTAGATGAAGCAAAAGAATGTTTTGAGGTTATATATGGTGATGAAATTGCTTCTAGAATATTAGATAATAAAATAGAGCATATGATTAATATTTATAAATATATTAATTCTGAAGCTAGCTAAAACTAGCTTTTTATGTTGTTATATTTTTTAATGTTTATATTCAGTATTCTTGAATGCTATAATTTTTGAGTGAAGTGTTTTTTTTATGGAGATTAAAACAATTAATACCAAAAGATTAATATTAAGAAAAGTTATGAAAAAAGATGCAGTGAGTTTGTTTAATAACTGGGCTTCTGATATAGAGATGCATAAATATGTTGAATATGAATTACATAATAATATTAATCAAACAAAAGAATTAATTAATAAATGGATTAGCGAATATACAAAAGGTCGTTTAACTTGGGTAATTGAATTAAAATGTAATAAAGAGATTATTGGCGTAATTAGTGCAAGTAATAATAAACTAGATTTATATGAAACAGAAGTCGGATTTTCATTGAGCACTAAGTATCAACATCAAGGATATGCTAAAGAGGCACTAGCAAGTTTAATTAATTATTTATTAAATGAATGTAAGTTAGAGATAATAAAAGGTGGTTGTTTATCTACTAATATTAGAAGTGCAAATTTAATGTTAAGTGTTGGAATGAGTGAATATAAAATAAACGGGGACAGTAATAGATATTTTATTATTAAAAAATAAATATCTATGATATAATTAAAATGATAGCGTTAAAAAAATAGACTAAAAAATTATAACTATCAGAAAAGGAAGTGTATTATGGCAAGAAAAGGTCACAAAGTAAAAGATGTAACTGGAATGCAAAACATTATGTTTGATTTAAAACCAAATAGATGTGAAGCAGAGGTGTTTATGAGTTCAGATATAGATGTAACTGAATTTGTAAAATATATAAAAAAATTAAAGGAAAAAAATAAAGATATAACATTCTTTCATGGATTTGTTCATATCATGGGTAAATTAATCTATCAATATCCAAAATTGAATAGATTTGTTCAAAATAGAACTTTATTTGAACATGATGATGTTTCAATTGCATTTGTTGCAAAAGCTGAATTTAATGAATCTAGTGATGAGTTTATGACATGCTTATCAATTGGAAAAGATGATACTATTATGGAAGTATCTAAAAATTTAAAAGCAAAAATAGACAAGATGAGAGACAAAAAATCAACTGCTAATACAGATGGAGCAAATAATGTAGTAGATAAAATTGGACATGTGTGGAGACCAGTAAGATCATTCTTAGTAGGAATATTAAAATGGTGGGATAGAGTATTTGGTTTGCCGGGTTCTATAGCGGATGAAAATATATACTATAGTAGTTTGATAGTATCTAATATTGGAACATTTAAAGTCCCTGGAATATATCATAATTTAGCTAATTTAGGTACTTCTTCAGCCTTAGTAACCTTTGGTGATATAAAGGAAGATAATGGTAAATATATAATGAATCTTGGAGCAACATTAGACGAAAGAATTGCTGATGGATTTTACTTTTGTAGAGCATTAAAGGCAATAGAATATTTATTTGCACACCCAGAATTAATGATGGAAGCTGCATCTAAACATTTCGAAATACCTGATAATGTTCATAAAAAAGAAAAAGCTTCAAAGAAATAATAAAGACTGGGTAAAACTAGTCTTTTTTTGATATAATAGCAGTGGGACGTGAGAATTATGCAAGAATTAGAAAGAAGAATTAACATAAGTGAAAATAGAATATTAATATATGATATATCTAAAGGATATGCTAAACCAACATATACTGTAGCTGAAGGATTTCTTGAAAATGGAGATTTAAAAAGAACTTATAGTTTGTCTCAATGGGATGATTATGGCTTTAGCGGATGGACAGTTGAAGATGATAATGTTAATAAACTATCTTTTGAATTTGATATGTCTCATCCTTTATATTTACCTTTGTTTCATTTATTAAATTATGATGATGAATTAATAATTGATGATGATGGAACAAGAGAAGACAATAAAAGATATTTATCTATTTATAGAAAAGGTAAAAAAATATATGTAGAATTTATAGATAATGTAAGTGATTGTACAATGGACTACTCAGAGAGATTTTATGTGTTTATTAAAAATATTATTTATGATGGAAGAAGTAAAATTGATCAAGCTAATAAAGATACAAAAAATAGATTAATTATATTCTTTAATGAAGTAAATGAAATATTAACCAAAGGTAGTAGTCAAATAAGTATAGAAGAGTATTTTGATTATTCTAATAAAAAAGAATATGAGGACATTAGAAGAGTGTTTAGAAGAAAGTATTAATGAGGTAATTAAATGAAAAAAGTATTAGAAGCGATTGCTATTGTAATTGGAGCATTAGTTGTAATTTGTATTTTTCTTGCAATAGGATTTTATATATTGTGGTGTATTTCAGAAAATCCGTCTATTCACAATATGGAAGATGCAACAAAGAGAATAACAAAACTTGTTAACAAACAGTATCCATCATATGAAATATTAGAAATGAAAATAGTAAGTGATGATGGATTCTATGGAAATGATAGTCCAGTTGATAGATTTCATGATGCTAATGAAGCAACTGTAACAATAAAAAATGAAGTTGAAGAATTAACATTAAATATATCAAGAAATTTATTTAGGTGGAAGATAGATACAGTCTTTATTAATTATGGTCCTAATGTTCCGAATGATGTTTATTATGTCGAAACAAAAACAGAATATGTTAGAAATACTGATGATATCGAGAACTATTTAAAAAATTATATAGTTATACCGGATAATTATGGAAATTATTATAAAACTTCAGAGTCAAATACATATTGGAAATATTCATTTGAGAGGCCTGTCTTAATATATAAGACGGAAGGCGGATATGTATATTATTTTGATGAAAATGATTTGAGATGGAGGAGAACAAGTATGTCATATGGCTTTTTGGATTATGTAAGTAATTATAGAAAAATAGAAAAAAATGTAATACTTGATGCCATAGATAAATACATTTCTTATAAAAATGAAAATATAGACTAAATTATTTAGTCTTTTTTTATGCTATAATAGTTTTGGTGGTACCAAATGTCAAAAAAAGAAAATGTTAGTACATTAAATATTTTAAAAAAATATATTAATTGTGATTGGTATTATAAAAATGATGTATCAATTAATAATTATTATAAAGTAAATAAAAAAGCATATAGATTATTTCATTCTAAAAATGGATTTATGCATATGAGTATTTCTTTTGATAATAAAATGAATAAAGATGGGGAATTATATCAGCCAAATACAGTTATAGAGTATATAAACAAATCTACAAAAAATATATTAGAATTAGGTAGTGGGCAAGGAGCAAATTTATATTATTTAGCAAATAAATATCCTGGTATTCAATTTACTGGAATAGATTTGAGGCCTAGCATTGACAAGCAACTATCTAATGTTGAATTAATTGAAGGAGATTATCATTATTTAGATAAAATAAAATCAAATTCTCAAGATATTGTTTATGCTTTTGAAACACTTTGTTATTCTACTAATAAGAACAAGATATTTAAAGAAGTAAATAGAGTATTAAAAAAAGATGGAGTATTTATTATATTTGATGGATATGCTAAAGTTAAAAAAGATAGTTTAAAAGAAGAAAAAAAAGAAATAATGACGTTGGTAGAAAAAGGAATGGCTGTAAAAGAATTTGAACTTGTTGATAATATTTCTAGTTATGCAAAAGATAATAATTTTAAAGAGATAATTATAAATGATCTTAGCAAAAATGTACTTCCTAACATGTATAGATTTAAAAGAATTGTAACTAAAGGTATGAAATTAGGATTTATATTTAAAATAATTTGTAAAATTTTACCAAGAGCATTTGTTGGAAATGCAATTAGTGGATATTTAATGAGTGAAACTTTAGAAAAAAATATGTTTTGTTACCTTGAACATATTTATAAAAAATGTTAAAAAAACTAGATTCAATCTAGTTTTTTTGTTATAATAAGTTTTAAATAAAATTATTTAAATTTGGAGGTTTATTATGAAAGTTACAGAGGCATTTGAGTTTATGAAAACAATTATTAATAATGGGAAAAGTAAGAAGTTTAGTGTTAATAAGATTAGAAAAACTATTGATGATTATTTAAACATTTTAATGATTCAAAGATGTATATCAAAAACAGGGTTTATATTATTATCTAAGGTTGTTTCAAGATTAGATGATATTGTAAAAAATAAGGTTACCGCTGATGAAGTCTTTATTAGTAGTTTAAGTGAAATAGATGAAGAGGTTTTTCAAGAAAAAAGATCTTTTGTTAGAAATATTCCTTATAGAAGTGCTACATGCGTATCATCAAGTCGTTGTGGTGAAGTAGAATCTGAAACTTGTAGCCATAGAAGTTTAAGAAAGAAAGATTGTGGAAGTTCTGATGATTATAAATGTGGCATTCCAGGTGGTGGGGGCCGTTGTTAAAGTTATTTAATAAAGCTAAGAATAGTTATTTATGTAATACTTCATATCCTTTAGATAAATCTAATTTTATAAAGTATAAAACAGATAAAGAATTAGAGTTTAATGAAGATAAATTATGTTTATATATACATATACCATTTTGTACAAGATTGTGTAGTTTCTGTGAATATATTAAATATAAAAAAGATAATAAATATGAAGAAAAATATTTAGAAATATTGGAAAAAGATATTAATAGTTTTATAAGTAAACATAAATTTACATTATATGGATTTGATATTGGTGGTGGAACACCAACATGTTTAGAATTATCAACTTTTAAAAAATTAATGTCAATTGCAAAAAAAATTAATAAATTAAATACTGTTGATGATTATGAACCAAGTATAGAAGCAACTTTTAGTACATTAAGTTATGATAAATTGAAATTAATTGTAGATGCTGGATTTAAAAGAATATCACTTGGTATACAAACTACTAATACAAAAATATTGGATAGTCAGAATAGAAATATCGTGTCTATTAGTGATATGAAAAAAGTATTTGATATAATTAGAGAAGTTGGAATAAAAAAGATAAATGTTGACTTTATGTATGGAATAAAAAATCAAACAGTAGAAGATATATATAATAGTTTAGAATGTATAAAAATACTTAATCCAGACCAAGTAACTCTATATGAAATGCGATATAATATGGTTAATCAAAAAGCAAGTATTTCTAAAGAATTATTATTTAATCAATATAGTATAATATATGAAGAATTAATTAAATTAGGATATAAAGGAAGATTTTCTCAAAATACATTTAGTAAATACAATGATTTTGGCTTATCATCTTACTTAAGATATAGAATGATTGATAATATAAGTTATAAAGGATTTGGTATATCTGCTCAATCTAAAACTAGTCAAGGAATTAGTTATAATATCGGAAAAAGTCATGAATCTTTTGATGAATGTATTAAACAAAATAGCTTTATTGAAAAAGATACATATCTTTTACCAAAAGAAGAACTTGTAGCTAAGTATATAATGATTAGTCTATATTATGGTATGTTTTCATTAAAAATAGTGTCTTCAATATTAGAAAAAGATGCAAGAAAGTATTATAAAAGAGAATTAGATTTTTTAATTAGTAATAAATATATTTATATTGAAGATGACAAGTGTTATTTAACTAAAGATGGATTTAAATATTATGGAGCAGTTGGCTCATTATTTTATTCTAAAAATGTTAAAGATTGGTTTATGGGGGTATAAATATGTTTGAGACAATTGAATTATTTGGACAAAAAGTGGATGTAAAGAGTAATGATTGCGTACCTAAAGGAGAAACTCCTTCAAAAAATCATATGAAGTTAAATTTATATATTAAAGTAACTGACATGTGTAATGGAAAATGTAGTGTATGTAGTAATCATGGTAATGAAAAAAATAGTAGTATTGATTATCAAAAATTAAAATATGTAATAGAATATTTAGATAGTAAAAATTTAATAAATAGGATTGGAATTACTGGTGGAGAACCATTTTTAGATATTAACAAATTAAATAGGGTTTTAAATACCATTTTTGAGGCAAAAAAAGATGCAGTCGTCACAATTAATACAAATGGATTTAGAATAAAAGAATGCTTAGATTTAGATAGCATTAATAAGATATATGGTATTCATATTAGTAGACATCATTATGATGATAGAATAAACAACGAATTCTTTGGTATTAAAACTGCATCAAAAAAGGATATATCTAGTGTAATGGAAAAAAGTATAAACAAAAAATTAATAAGACTTAATTGTTTACTTATGAAAAGCTATATAAATAATTTAGATAAAGTCCAAAAATATTTAGAAATGGCCTCTAAGCTTGGAATTTTTAGATGCGGATTTGTTTCACTAATGCCAATTAACGAAGAATCTATAAAAGAATTTATAGACTTTAACGATATTTTTAGCAAGTTACCTCAGAGATTTTTAAAAACTGGCAATTTATGTGATTTAGACATTTGTGAATGCAGTAATGGTATTTACTTGGCAAACAATGGTAATATTGTTGAATATTATTCTCGCATGACAAAAGAATTAAATTGTCCATATACAAGACAATTTGTCTATACTTCTGATAATCATTTAACAGTTGGATTTAATAAAAAACCGTTATTGTAGTGTAAAAAATAGCAATTATAAGTATAATTGCTATTTTAATTTCCATAAATCACACATATTAGGTCCCATATGTAATTCGCCATTTAATTTTTTATTCATTGCTAAACATGGCTTACATCTATTAACAAAGGTGCATGAATGGCAAGGCTCTTTTGGGTTGTTTTTTGATTCTTTAATTTTTTTAACAATTTGTGATTTTTTTAAGTATTCATCTATAGTATCAAAATCTTCTGGAATATCTAGATGACGGCATGGTGTATATTTTCCATCGACACTGATATTGTAACTAGTATCTACTGCACCACATCCTATATCTTGATTAATTCTCAATCTATTTTTATAACCAATTGCATTTAAAATTGTATGCATTTGTGGAAAACAACTTTCAACAATAATACTTACTGGTCCAGAATAATTCTTTATGCAATTAGCAACACTTATCATTTGATAAAGATTTGGAAAATTATTTAATTTATTATTAGAATCAGGTTTTACAACAATTACCTCAATTAAAGAAATAGAATATTTCTCTGCTATTTTAACAACATTCATAAAGTCATTATAATTATCTGATGACATAACCCAGTTAATAGCGGTCCTTTTATATTTACTTTGTTGAAGTATTTTTAAAGCATTAATAGCATATTCAAATCCATTTCTTGATAGTCCATTTATTTCTGCAGTTGAACCATTTAATGAAATAAATATTCCAAAAACTCCGGCATTAATTAACTTATTTAATACTTTTTCATCAAAATTCCATCCCGATAAAGCAACATTTGATTTTATTCCTTTACTAGATATATATTGTATTAATTCATATAAATTAGGATAGCACAATGTTTCTCCACCACTTAAATTAATAATTTTAATTCCATGTTCTAATGCTTCATCGATTTTTTCTTTAGCTATAATAAGTGGTATATTTTTTCCACCGGTTAATGTACAATAGCATTGTGGGCAATGTAGGGGACAATTTGTTGTTAATTCTATATTTATACCAATCATTTTATACCTCATATGTAAATATTCACCTAGTTTATTTTAACATAATTATATTATTAGTATCAATAAATATATGTATAATTGATAATAGAGAATTATATATCAAAAATTGCTTTTTTTATAATAAAAAGTATGTTATTATATATATAGTAGGGGTTTGGCAATAGGGGTGTACTATGAAAATATATTTATTTCTAGAAGATAGATTATTATCCTATAATATTCCAGCAAAAGTGTATGGAAGTTTTAGTTTTGGAGAAGAAAATGAGCCAACAGAAAATCTAATTAATATTGAAGCTAGAGATGAAAGATGGGTGCTGTATAGTACTGACGATGTTGATGTCTTATATGATAATAATAGAGTCGATGGTGTTTTTATTAGTAGTGATTTTTACTATTCATTAAAAAAAGATGGTAAAGAATATCTAATATTTATTACAAATGCATTTGATAATACTTTTTCTGTATATAACTATGATGAAAAAATAAATATGATTATTGGAAATGATGCATCATGTAATGTTAATGTTGGAATTAAACTAGTTGAAGGTATTATTGGGAAAATATATTTCGAGTCTAAAACATTGATGTTAAGTCTGTCTAATAATAAAGGTATATATGTAAATGATAATGTTATTGATAATGATAATGAAGCTTATGTTTTGAAAAATGGTGATCAAATTAATATATATGGTTTTAGAATACTATTCTTTAATGATTTCTTAATGATTAATAATCCACG
The DNA here is from genome assembly GCA_947165135.1 of uncultured Clostridia bacterium. GTDB lineage: Bacteria > Bacillota_I > Bacilli_A > RF39 > UBA660 > CAG-1000. The sequence goes on along the minus strand of CAMUZE010000012.1, from coordinate 25,598 downwards.
TAATATGATTAATTTAAATATTCAAGCTACTAATTTAAAATCATATACTTTTCCGAATGAAGATCCTATTGAAAATGTAACAATAAGCGATAGGGAATTATATTCAAAAGATGATTATTATTCAAAATCACCACGTATAAGAAGATTAATTAAAAATTTTGAAATGGAGTTGTCAGCTCCGCCTAAAGTTGAAGAAGATGATTTGACACCGATGATATTAACTTTAGGTCCAGCTATTACCATGCTTTTAACATCATTAATTAGAATAGCTGAAAACGTTGAAAAGTTAATAAGTGGTGAAACGCTTTTTTCTAAAACATGGCCTTCTTTTGTAACGAGTATACTTATGTTGGTAACTTCATTTGTATGGCCAAATATTTCAAAAAAAATAAATGAAAAAATTAAAAAAGAAAAAAAAGAGAATACCATTGAAAAATACACAAAATATTTATCTGGAAAACAAAGTGAATTAACACTAGAAGCTAAGCAACAATCTGATATTATTAATGATAATTTAATAACTCCAGCAAAATGTTCTAATTTAATTACATCAGCCACTATTAATTTTTGGGATAAGCGAGTTGAACAAAATGATTTTTTAGAAGTTAGACTTGGAATAGGAAATCAATTAATGGATGCAAGTATATCATACAAGCCAGAAGATTTTTCTGTTGATGAAGATGAACTTAGAAAAAAAGCAGATAATTTAATTGATACATTTAAGTATATTAAGAATGTTCCAGTTGGATATTCATTTTATGAAAATAAAATAACAGCTATAATGGGTCCAGATAAGAAAAAATATGGATTAATAAATAATATTTTATTACAGTTAATTACTTTTTATAGTTATGATGATGTTAAATTTATTATTATTACTAATGACAAGAATAAGAAAAAATGGGAGTTTACTAAATATTTAAATCATTGTTTTTCTAATGATAAATCTATTAGATTCTTTTCTACAGACTATGAGCATACTAGATATTTATCTGGATATTTCAGTAGTATAATAAACGAAAGAATGAACTTCATTTCTGGTAATCAGGGAGCCCAGACTGTACCTTTTTCGCCATATTATGTTATTATTACTGATGATTATTATCAAATTAAAAATACAGACTTTGCAAGGGCAGTTACTGAAATTGATCCTAACCTTGGATTTAGTTTAATAATATTAGAAGGAAGATTAAGTCAATTGCCAAGTAAATGTAATAATTTTATTAATTTGAGAGGAACTCAATCAGGTATTTTAAAAAATTCTTTTGATGCACAAGATCCAGAATACTTTATGGATGAAATAGATTATAATGTTGATATGATGAGTGCAGTTAGAAAACTTGCTAATATACCTATTGCATTTAATGAAATAAATAAAGGGTTACCAGATTCCATTACATTCTTAGAAATGGAACGTGTTGGCAAAGTCGAACAGTTAAATATAATGAACAGATGGGAAAACAACAATTCTATTACAAGTATTAAAGCTGAAGTAGGTGTTGATGAGGAAGGCAACTTAATGTATTTAGATCTTCATGAAAAAGCTCACGGACCGCATGGCTTGATTGCTGGTACTACTGGTTCAGGTAAATCAGAATTTATTATCACATATATTCTTTCTATGGCAATTAACTATAGTCCGGAGTATGTTTCATTTATATTAATTGATTACAAAGGTGGTGGTCTTGCATATGCATTTGAAAATAAGACCACTGGAGTTGTACTTCCTCATTTGGTAGGTACAATTACAAACTTAGACAAAGCAGAAATGAATAGAACTCTGGTAAGTATCGATAGCGAAGTAAAAAGAAGACAAAGAGAATTTAATAAAGCGAGAGATATGCTAGGTGAGAGTACTATAGATATCTATAAATATCAAAGATTTTATAAAGAAGGAAAATTAAGTGATCCCATACCTCATTTATTTATTATTTGCGATGAGTTTGCGGAACTTAAGGCTCAACAGCCAGAATTTATGGATAATCTAATAAGTGTTGCCCGTATAGGACGTTCACTTGGAGTTCATTTGATTTTAGCAACACAAAAACCAAGCGGAGTCGTTAATGAACAGATTTGGTCTAACTCAAAATTCAAAGTATGTTTAAAAGTGCAAGATGAGTCAGATAGTAATGAAATGTTAAAAAGACCTGATGCTGCCATGTTAAAACAAGCAGGACGTTATTATTTACAAGTTGGTATGAATGAGTTGTTTGTATTAGGTCAATCTGGGTGGTGTGGTGCAAAATATTTTCCATCAGAGAAAATAGTAAAACAAGTTGATAAGAGTATAAATTTTATAGATGATTCTGGAATTATTGTTAAAAGTATGCAAGCTGACAACAATAATACAAAGGTTGAAGCACAAGGTGAACAACTGGGTGCGATAATGAAATCAATTATAGATGTATCTAATAGGTTGAATCTAAAAGCTAAAACACTATGGTTACCAGATATAAATCCAGTAATCATAGCAGATGAATTAGAAAAGAAATATAATTATGACCAAATTACATATGATGTTGAAGCAATTATAGGTGAATATGACGCTCCTGAAAAACAAGAACAAGGATTATTAAAATATTCATTTAAAAATGATGGAAATACACTTATATATAGCAATGAAGAAGAAGAAAGAGAAAATATTTTAGCATCTATAATATATTCAGCATGTAAATGGCATAACGCCAATGAATTAAATATATATTTACTAGATTATGGATCTGAAAGTTTGAGAATGTTTAATGGATTTCCACAAATTGGCGGAATGACTTTTGTTGGGGAAGACGAGAAAAATAAAAATTTATTTAAATTAATAGATGAAGAAATAAAAAGAAGAAAGAAACTATTAATAGAATATGGCGGTTCATTTAAAGCATATAATGAGAGAAACGAAGTTAAACTCCCACAAATAATGTATATTATTAATAACATTGCTGCAGTTGTTGAAAATTATCCGGATTTTAATGAAAATTTAGTTTCAACAGTTAGAGATTGTGAAAGATATGGTATTAATGTAATTATAACAGCTGCTGCAGCAAACAACGTTCCAAATAGGATATCTCAGTTCTTCCAAACAAGGTATGCTATGCATATACAAGATATTAGCGACTATGATACAATATTCAATTTAAGAATTAAATCTAAACCTAAAGATAATTTAGGAAGAGGATATTGCAATGGTGGAGATATTGCCCATGAATTCCAAACAGCTAGCATCGTTAAACCTACAGAAGATATTGTAAAATTTTTAGAAAATGTTGCTGTTCTATTAAAGCAAAATAATAGTGCTGTAGCACCTAGAATACCAATGTTACCAGATAAAGTAACATTGGATTGTGTAGAGGGTGAAATAACTAATCCTAATAGTATTCCAATTGGAGTATATAGAGATTCACTTAAGACTGTTAAATATGATTTCTTCTATAATAAATCAACGTGTATATCTTCTAACAAACTTGAAAATGTTAATTCATTTGTTGATTCATTAATGGAGATATTCTTAAGGCTTCCTGGGATTGCTATGTTCTTCGTAGATCCAACTAAGAAAATGTCTGATATAGCTACAAAAACATTTAATAATAGAAAAATTGATTATTTTGATGATGTTGATAAATATGATGAAGTTTTTTCAAAATTTTCTGTTATTGCCAAAAATCCCGAATTCAAGAAATATAAGATATTGTATATTTTCTATGGAATGGATAAGATAAGATCGGCTGTTAAACCTAATACACTAGAAACATTATTCTCTGAAATAAGAAAATCTGAAAATTGTACTTCAATTATATGTGAAACAACTCAAAATATTAAAGGGTTTGATTTCGATGCTTGGTACCAAAAAGTTAAAAATTCTTCTGATGGTATTTGGATTGGAAGGGGATTTGATGAACAACAGGCATTTAGAGTAAGTAGAATAACAAAAGATATGACTAAACCAAGGCCATTAAATTATGGATATGTAGTACAAGAAAGTTCTGCTGAATTAGTTAAGTATATAGAATTTAATAACATGATAAGCAAGGGAGATGAAGAAGATGAAAAATAAAGTTTTGGTAAAACTATATGTACCAGAATTGGATTTTGAGACAGATTTATTTCTTCCTGTAAATGAAGTCTTGTGGAAAGTAAAAATTTTAATAATTAAAGCACTTTCTGATATGACAGGTGGTTGTTTAGATAAAAATAAAAAATATTTGTTTATTAATAAACATACCGGTAACATATATAAATCAAACAGCATTTTGTATGATACTGATATAAGAAATGCTACTGAAATAATTATTGTTTCCATTAAATAAAAAATCTATCAAAAATGATAGATTTTTTTAAAAGATTTTTTAAAAAAAATCTATTTACAAAACTAATTAATATGATATAATTTATATAGGGTAGAAAACTATTTTACCTAAATAATATGTCAAGGAGGAGTGATTAAATAATGGACATAGGTGGTTATAACAAAGGCAAAATCGAAGATTTGGGTAGCAAAATTGCCGATATTGGAAAACAAGTGGCAAATAAAGTTACTGATACTATTGAACAAGGTTTCATTAAACCAATGTCTAGATTATGGTATGCGCCAGAAGCTGTTGAAGAATTCAACGGAGTTCAAGCTGCAGTAGAAACTTTAGCTGACAGTCTACAAGATGCATATAATAATTATGTTAGTTGGATTGAAAGCATGGGTAGCGTTTGGGCAAGTGCCACGGGAGGCGTTGCACCAACTATTGCAAGAATTGCTGGGTTATTAACTCATGTTGATGTAAGTTCAATCAAAGAAGAAGATGGCGGAAATATTACATTAGATGAAACTCAAGCAGTAAGTCTTGCTGATACTATGGCTTCATTACGTCAACAAATTTTAGCAGAAGTTAGAGCAAAACATGCCGCTTTAACAGCAGCAGCAGCATTTATTGGACACGGACAAGATAGTGCAGCAAAGCAATGCTTTGATAAGGTTGCAGATGCAATTGGAGATTTATTTAAAATGTTAGAAACTTTTGGTGAAAGAATTCACGAATATGCTGATAAGTATCAAAAGATTGGTGAAGAAATTGCTTCTAACTTAAATTCTGCTACAATGTCAGTTAGTGGAAATTAGAAAAAGATTTATTCTTTTTCTATATATATGCCAATTTTAAGTTAAATTGGCATATATATAGGAAAGGGGCATTTGTTGTGGTAGAAGTTGATATAAGTAGACTTGGGAATATAGTACAAGAATTAAAATCATTAATAGATGATTATGATGTAATTCAGTTAAATATTTTCAATCAACTTAAAGATAGTTTTACAAATTGGCAGGATGGTAACTCTATTACTTTTGAAAATAAAATAAAAGATGAAAAAGTATCTTCTGATGTTTTTTTGGTTGCTTTGGAAAGTAATCGAGAAGTATTTCAGTATGTGTATGATGAATATAAGAAAATTGGAAATAAGTTACATATTAATTTAGACAAGAAAAATTCAATTATGTCGACAATTGATGAATGTCTCACATGCTTAGACGATATTTTAAGCGATTTAAATGGTGTGACAAGAAGTTTTTATTATCGTGAATTAAATTTGATAAATAATCAGCGAGATATTTTTACTGCATGTAAAAGTAATATTCAAAAATTAAAGAATAAAATAAAAGAATTATATAAAAAAGTTGAAATGATAGAAGAAAAAGTATCATCCCAGGTAGCTAGGATTGAAATGATAAATGTTAACAACTTTGATTATGAGTTTAGTAAGGGGTAAGATATGGATAAAGGTATATTAAATGAGCCTCTAGTTCAGAAAAATGTTGCTTTGTTAGAATCATATTGTTCTGAAGAAAAAAATAAATTAGGTCAAATTTTCAATGTTTTTAGCGAAAGTATAAGTTGTTACAAATCGGGCAATACTGGAGCTATCAGTAGTAAAATATCCAATTTAAAAAATAATAACTCAACAATATATTATAATAGACAAAGATATATTGATGTACTTAATAAAGCAATCCAAATATATATAGATACAGCACAACAATTTGTTAGTTCTGCTAAATCTATGGAGGTTAAAATAAATGATAACTGATGCTGTAATTAAATGGAGAATTAATAAATTGAATGGGGTTATTGGTCAGATGTCTAATGTTAACAATAAGATAAATGTGCTTAATACTAAATTAAAGAAAATGGAAGAATTATTAAGTGAAAATGTTCTTATTGATGATAAAATTGCTTTTAAGGAATATCTTGATAGTACTAATGAACAAGTAAAGCCAACAGCTGGTGAGATAACAGGAAAAATTATTCCTAGTTTGCGAAACACAATATATAAATTGAAACAACAATTAAGTGGAAAATAGGAGGTAAAAAGAATGAAAGGGGAATATTTACCAATCGGTAGTGTAGTTTTATTAAAAGATGCAAGTAAAAGGTTGATGGTTACGGGATTTTACGTTAAACCAAACGCTTCAGATATCTATTATGATTATTTAGGATGTCTTTATCCTGAAGGAATAATGTCAGAAGGTGATAATTATTTATTTAATAATGAAGACGTAAAAGAAGTGTGTTTTACTGGATTAGCTGATGATGAAGAATCTGATTTTAAGAAAATGTTGTATGAAATAATTGGAGCAAATGAGTCTGGTAAAAAAGAAAAAGGAAAAGTTATTAGTATACCAGTTGATTTATATGATAAATATGGCAAAAAAAACAACGATATAATTAGTATACCAATTGACGAATACAATGCAATGTCACATAAAAAAATTAGTATACCAGCAGATTTATATGAGGCCGCATGTGAGGCCGAAGAATCTCACGTTATAAGCATATCAGCAGATTTATATGCTAAAGAATGTGCGAAAAACTCTAAAATATCTAAAGTAATAAGCATACCAGCAGAGTTGTATGGTAATGCAACTAAGAAAAAAATGATAAGCATTCCACTTGCTGATTATAATAAAATGTTAAATGCTAAGAGCGTTATAAGTATAAATGCTAAAACATATAAAGATTTTCTAGACGAGGATAGAAAAAGGAAACTAATCAGTATACCAAAGAATTTATATGAAAAATTGAAAAAAGAGAAGAAAGAAAAAGAAATAATAAGCATACCATTAAATGTATATGAAAAAATGCTTAATGATGAAAAGAATCATGAAGTTATTTCAATACCTTTAGATGAATATGAAAGATTAACAAATGGGAATGCAAAAAATGGCATTATTAGTTTACCTGCCGATGTTTATAATGAGATGTTGAGAAAAGAAAAATCAGATATTGAAACAGAAACTAAAAAAATAATTGAAATACCATATGATATGTATAATAAAATTATGCTGGAAAATGAATCAAAAGATAAAAAAAAGAACAAAAAGGATGAATAATTATTAAAATAAGGAGGTTATTATGGATAATAATACAACAAGTAATACTAGCGGTGTTGAAGAGGTACCTCTAGATTTATTTAATCAAGTGACATTAAACGATTATAAACCAGAAGAAAATGAACCTGTACAGGAACAACCAAAAGCAGTAGATCCTAATGTTCCTAAAAGAATGATATCAATACCTGCCAATGCATATAAGGGAGCAATCGAGAAAGAAAAACAAGCGGCTGAACAAAAAGAAAATGTTCAAGCAAATATAACCCCTGTGGCAGAGACAATTGAAATAATTGATATACAATAATTAATACTAGTTTTAACTAGTATTTTTTTGTATAATAAAGCATATGAAAGGAATTATAATATGACAAATGAATTATTAAGATATTTTATCTTGGCAAGTTATAGAGATGGGGAGTATATACTCTTAGAAGAATATGATGAGTTACAAGATATAATTAAAAGAAATCCTATAGCAAGAAAAATAGAAGAAGTAAGATACAAATGGTTAACTGGCGAAATCAGTGATGAAGAATATACAAAAGCATACTTTGATCTAATTGGTGAAGATAAAGAAAATGAATTAAAATTAATTCAAATAAAAAAGGAAAATCAGAATGAAAGTAAAAAATGATTATAATGAATGCTTAACTAATTTGGCTTGTTCAATAAGAAAATATTTTGATTTGGATTATAGACATAACACATTAAGTTATATAGACAAAATATTAAATGAATATAAACCTAAAAATGTTGTAACTATATTATGCGATGGTATGGGTTCTATTATTCTTGATAGAATGCTTGATAGTACTTCATTTTTAATTAAAAATAGAATTAAAACAATCACAACAGTATTTCCAGCAACTACAGTAGCAGCCACCACTTCAATGATGACAGGACTAAATCCATGCGAAACAGGTATGCTAGGGTGGGATATGTATTATAAAGATATAGATAAAACCATTTCTGTTTACTTGAATTCTGATAAAGAAGATCCTAATCATCAACCATTAAAAGATGCAATTGAATATAATAAAAAGCATATGATTACAAAGCCTATTACCGCTGAAATAAATGAAATGGGTAAATATAAAGGATATAGTTTATTCCCATTTGGAGAAAATTCATATAAATCGTTAGATGAACTATTCAATATTATTGAAAAAAGATGTAATGAAGACGGTAAAAAGTATATTTATGCATATAATCCTAATCCAGATTCAAGAATGCATGAATTAGGTTGCGATAAAGATGAAATAAAATCAATTATAATTGATATTAATAGAAGAGTTAAAAATTTAAGCAAAAGATTAAAAGATACAATTATATTTGTAGTTGCTGATCATGGTCATCATAATGTGGAAGATATATTTATTAAAGACTATCCCGATATTGAAGAATGTTTATTAAGAAATACTTCATTAGAACCAAGAGCAGTAAATTTCTTTATTAAACCAGATATGAAAAAACAATTTGAGGAATTATTTAACAAATACTTTGGAAAAGATTTTGATTTATATTCAAAGCATGATATAATTGAATCTAAATTATTTGGCGATGGAGAGGAAAATGAAATATTTAGAGATACTTTAGGTGATTACTTAGCCATAGCGAAAACTAATAAAACATTATTGTATAAAGGAAGTGAACAACTTGTATCTCAACATGCGGGTTATACGGAAGACGAGATATTAGTTCCACTAATTGTAATTAAAACGAGAAAAAATTAAATATTTAATGGGGGTTTTATGGAGAAAGAAATATATAAAGTTGAACCATATATTATTTATCCTAAATGTATACTAAATGATGGAATACAGGGAAATTGTTTTGAATGTGCTGATAAACAGAAATGTTTGTCACCTAGAAGTATGTGTATAAATGCATATAAAGGGCATAAAAACGGATGTCCTAATTTTGGAAAGGTTCCAACATGTCCACCTCATATTCCAAGTATGTACGATCAGATATTTGATATAAGTGATGTATATGCAGTTGTAACAAAATTCTACTTATTGGACTATTTTAATAAAAGAAGAATTAAAAACCCAACTTTAGCAGAAGGTCAAATAAGAAATATAAGAGCTTGGCAACCAATTGCACTTAAAGAAAATGATTATGCAGTTTCAGAATTTTATAGAGAAAATCCTGATAAGAAAGATTATGTTTCAACAAGAATGTTAGAGTGTATGGGTGTTAATGTTATAAAAACAATGAAAGATGTTGGAGTAGAGCTCCATTTTCCAGTTCAAGACTACGCATACCGTATATCGTTTATAGCAAGAGTCTATAAAGAAGCATTAGAAAAATATGGTTTTCAAATACATGAAGAAACTAACAAATATAAAAAAGGAGTAAGAGTATTAAGAAAAATATGAAATATGATGTTATTTTCGAATCCAGAAGAATATATTTTATAAAAATGAACGAAGAATTAGTATAAGATTATTTAACTATGATTAATGGTTAGAAGGTATAAAAATATATAATTAAAAAAAGAAATAAGTATGAAACAAGTCAAGAAATAGAATGGGTTAAAAAGAAGATATTAAATGAAAGTTTTATTTTTTCTATGATTGAATATGCTTTTAGCAAATTAAAAATAAACGTAATAGAATTGAATGTTTTTAAGTTTAACCCAAGAGGTATACATTGTTATGAAAAATTAGGATTCATTAAAGATGGTGAAACCGAAGAAGAAATACATATGGTATATAAAAGAATTATCAAAGATGAATATGTAAATTGACTTATCAAATACAATTGGTGTATAATGATAATTAAGATAGTGATAGTATGGAAAAGATAAAAGGGTTTATTAAAAAACACAAACAACTATTAATAATAGGATTAAGTATGTTAATCTTTATTTTAGTTATAGTGTTTTTTATGCTATTTGTAAAAAGTGAGAATGTCAAAAGAAAAATTTTTGTAAAAAAAGTACAAGAATTGTATTCAAGTATTGTAGAGCAATACAATAAGTCGCTATCTAATGGAGAGAAAATATATTATTTTAGTAATTCGATAAATGGAATAAGATTTCAAAAAGACAATTTAAAATATTGTGCTATATTTAATGATGAAGGAAAAATAACATCTATAGAAGCAACAGATGGAAGATATTTTATTAAAACAGATAATCCTGATGAGACAAGTAAGATTAATTGGGGAAGCTATGAATCATTTAAATGTTCAAAAATATTGCCTACACTTGCAAGATCTGGATATGATGCTAAAGCAAAAGTAAGAGTTAATATATTTGGTGGAAGTATTGAAGAATATAGAATTGAAAAAATAGAATTTATGCCTACTAAAGAAGTACCAGAAAAGGTCCTTGGAAGTTTTGATGCATCAGCCACTCAAGACAAAAGTATTATGGCTTGGTATGTAGATGATGATAATGACAATATGTATGAATTATATATTGGCGGTGAAGGTGGAGTAGTAGCAAATGAAGATTCCTCTTACATGTTTGCAGGTATTTATAATTTAACAGAGTTGAATCTTAAATATTTAGATACAAGTAGTGTAAAAAATATGAAAGGTATGTTCTATTATTTGAGTAATTTAAAAGAACTTGATGTCTCTAATTTGGACACTTCAAAAGTAGAAAATATGAGTAATATGTTCTACTATTTGCTTGGTGTTATTGATTTAGATTTGAGAACATTTGATACATCTAACGTTACAGATATGAGTGGTATGTTTGAAGGATGTTGGTCTTTAGAAACTTTAAATCTTACCAGTTTTAATACAAAAAATGTTAAAAATATGACTTCTATGTTTGAGAGTTGTAGTAAACTAACAAAGATGGAACTAAAAGAATTTGATACTTCTCATGTAAAAGATGCCAGTTCTATGTTTAGTGGATGTTATTTATTAAATAATGACACTATAAAGGGTATAAAAATACCAAAAACAGAAAAAATACAATATATGTTCTGTAATACTCAAATTAATTACGAAAGTGATATTATTAAAAATTCTACTTTAAAAAATATAGAAGATACATTAAAATGCAAATAAAAAATCCTAACTATTTAGGATTTTTTCTGTGTTTTTAAAATTAATTTTTGTTATTTTTAGCAGCTCATTTTTACCATATTTATTCAATATTTCTTTGGCAACTTTATCTACTTCTGTGGATGCTCCTTTTGGAATATTGATACCATACTTCTGAGATAATTTGTCCATTTCTTCTAAAAATAAATATCTGCTTATTACTGAGGCAGCTGCTACACTTAGATGTTTACTTTCACCTTTAGTTAAGAATGTTATCTTAGTAACTTTATCTGTTATTTTTTCTTGCTTTAAATATGTAAAATAACTTCTTGGACTAGTAAATTGATCGATAATTATTTTATGATAATTATCTTTTTCTTTATTTGAAAGTTCAAATAATACTTTATTATGAAGAATAGCTTTTATTTTATTCATATTAAAACCTTTTTTAGTTAGTTCATTAAACTTTGAGTTAGAAAGGTTAAAAGTTACATATGGAATTTTTTTCATTAATATTGGAGCACATCTTCTAATTTTATCGTCTGTCATTTTTTTAGAATCCATTATTTTTAAATCCTCTAATAGTTTTCTGGTTTCTTTTTTTACTAGGGTTGCAGTTACTATTATAGGCCCAAAATAATCTCCAGTTCCGACTTCATCACTACCAATGGCATCATAGTAGTAGTATGTCTTATCATCTTCTTTATTATCTTTTTCTTTAATTTCATTATCTATATTTCTATTGTTAAAATGCATTTCTAAATCTTTCCACATATTGGCTTCAATATCAGCACCAATACCTTGAAACATAACTTTTCCACTTTCATATAGAGTAGTGACGCAATCATAATCTTTTACTTGAAATATAGAATATGGTGGTTTCCCAGTAACCATATCTTTATAGTAGTCAATCATTTTTTCTTTAATATTATCACTAACTTTAAATACAATAGTTTTTTGTTCTGCCATATTTTTCACCGATTAAATTATATCATAAATTAATTGTAAAAAATACATTTTTATATTGAAAAAAAATATATTATATATTATTATATTTATTGAGGTAATATTAATGTTAAAACTAACTTATTAACATGTTTTTAGCATAGTATTTACTATGTTATTTTTTTGGAGGGAATATGGAAAGAGCTAAGATAATTGTTATCGAAGGAACTGATGGTTCAGGTAAAGAAACACAAAGTAAAAAATTACTTGAACACTTAAATTCAAAAGGATTAAAAGTAAAAAGTTTTTCATTTCCAGTATATAATTCGCCAACTGGTAAAATAGTAGGTGGACCATATTTAGGAAAAGGAGAAATAGGAGAAAGTTTTTTTGAAGAAACAAGTGCTAATGTAGACCCACTTGTAAGTAGTCTATATTATGCCGCTGATAGAAGATATAATTTTTTAAAGACAATAGAAAATGAAATCTATGAAAATGATGTAATAATATTAGATAGATATACAACATCTAACATGGGGCATCAAGCTGGAAAAGCAAAGACAAAAGAGGAAAGAGACAAGATACTTAAATTTATAGAAATATTAGAATTTGATTTATGTGAACTTCCAAGACCCGATAAAGTAATATTCCTATATATGCCATTTGATGCAGCAAGAGAATTAAGAAAAGGAAGAAAATATTCAGATGGTAATGAATCGAGTGAAGAGCACTTAAGAAATGCAGAAAGAAATTATCTGGATATAGCTAAAATGTATGGATGGGAATTTATTAATTGTTTAAAAACTGATAGTTTTAGTAGTGTAGACGATATAAAATCAATAGATGATATTGCTAGTGAAGTTGATGAAGTTGTTGATAAACTATTGCAACAAGAAAGTAAAAAAATAATGAGAATGACAAAATTTTAGGAGGTAAAAATGAAAATAAATTTAGTAAAAGAAAATTATTTTAGGAAAGAGGATGGAACATTCGATAGAGAATCTGCCTTATTATTTGGAGGTAGAGCTGCAGGCATTTGTTATGATAAGCAAGGATATGACCATCTTTTAGATGAACCAATTGAAAAAACACAAAAAAGAACAGAATCAACATTAAATAATACACACCATAGTGTACATGGTCATTGTGATGTTGTATTATATATCGAGAATATTCCAAAGATATTAGCAATGGTATTAAATAATGAACATGAATATAATACAAGTGAAAAATCAGCAAGATACACACCAATTGAAAGGGTAATTACAGATCCAGTACTTACAGTAACTCCTGGAAATATAAGTGGTAATTCTATTACAGAATTAGAAGAGAAATTATATAATAAATGGATGAATATTTTTACTTCTGAGATATCAAAGAAATATTCAAATGTATTTAATGAAAGTAAAATTAAAAAATTAGCACAAGAGAATTCAAGATATTTAGTAACTGTATTTATGGATACTAAAATGATGTATAAAACCTCATTTAGACAAATAAATTATTTAGCATCTTTCATGAAAAGATATATAAATGAACATGATAGTAATAATGAATTTCAAAATAGATTATCTTTATCAATGCAAGAATTTATTGATGAATTAAATAGATTAAATATTTTAGATGAAAGACTTATGAAAAATGAAAAGAATAGACGCTTATCATTATTTTCAGAAAGGTTTGATGATAAAAGAGAAGTATTTTCAGATATCTACTTAACAAAATATAAAGGAAGTTTTGCAGAACTTGCACAAGCACAAAGACATAGAACTATTAATTATGAGATGAGAGTACCTAGTGAATATGAATTTTTTATTCCACCAATTATTGCAGATAATGAAGAGTTAAAAAAAGAATGGTTAAATGATTGTAATAGAGTTAAAAATGTATATCCTCAAGGATTGTTAATTGATATATGTGAAAATGGAACATATGAAAATTTTATTTTAAAATGTAAAGAAAGGTTGTGTAGTGCTGCTCAACTTGAAATAATGCAGCAAACAAGAAAGACATTATTAGAATATAAGAAACATTTAGAAGAAGATAATCATCCACTTATAGATGATATTGCAAAATATGCAAATGGAGCAAGATGCACATTTCCAGATTATAAATGTCCTTCACCTTGTGGATTTAAAGAGGGAATAAATTTAACTAGAAAAATATAAAAAGTACTTAAAAGTACTTTTTATTTGACAATTAGTTATTGCAACCGCAGCCACTATTTCCGTTATTAATAAATCCAACTCCGAAAATAATTACTAGTAAAATGAATAATACTAATATAATAGCAGGACCATAACCATATCCACTTGTATAATATCCTGGATATGTATTATAGTACATGCTGTTACCTGTAGTATATCCACCATTATATCCATAATAATACATAAAATACCTCCTATTTCTATATTATTTTATGGAAATATCATATTTGTTGACACAACTAAGTAATGATATAATTTACAATTTATATTATTTTGGTTATAATTATTATTGATAAATGCTATGAAAAAAATAAATATTTTTAAAAACTTAAATAAACCAATTTTGATATTGACTTTAATATTTGCAATAGGAGGAGCATTACTTATTTTAGATGCATCTTCCATTTCATCAACTTTAACATATGGAATGGATAGTCCGTATTACTTCTTCAAACGTCAATTATTTTTTGTTGGTTTATCATTTGTCGGTTCTTTATTTGTACTTAAAATACCAACTAAATGGTATAAAGCTTTATCCCTAGGAGCAACAGCAATATTTTTACTACTATTATTAGTTGCCTATGGTAAGAACTTATTTAGATCTGGAGTAAATGAAGTAACCCTTTCTTTACTTGGAGGAAGTTTACAGCCAGCTGAATTTTTAAAAGTATTTTTAATCATGTATATGGGCTCATTCTATGGAGTATGGGCAAATGTAAATCATAAGAAATGGTCATTTTTAATACCGCTTAGTTTATGTTTTTTAGCATTTTTGATAATAGGTTTGGGGGGAGACTTTGGTTCTGCTGCGATAATGGCAGCATTATTTGCATTAATATTCGTTGCTGTTCCAACAGATAAAAATGAAAAAATAATTAAATATATTAAAATAGCAGCAGTGTGTGGAATTGTATTATCAATATTATTTTTAAAATTTGGATACAAAATATTACCAGATAAATTGTTAGAATCCGGAAGGTTTAATAGATTTATTTATACTAATCCTTGCGATAGATATGAAGAAAACTCTGGCTATCAAGTTTGTAATGGGTATATTGCAATTAATAATGGAGGTCTTTTTGGATCTGGGGTAGGAGCATCTATTCAAAAATATATGTATTTGCCAGCAAGTCATACAGATTTTATCTTCCCAATTATTGTAGAAGAATTGGGAGTAATAGTTGGAATTGTCATAATTATCGGATATATTGTACTTGCATATTATATTTTTAAAGTTGCTAGTAGGACATATAAATTACAAAACTCATTAATATGTTATGGAATTGGTGTATATTTTTTACTTCATATTTTTGTAAATTTATGTGGAGTACTTGGTATCATTCCATTAACTGGAGTACCACTTCCATTTTTAAGCTACGGAGGAAGTTTCTGTATAACAACTATTGGGGCATTTGCTGTAGTACAAAGAATTAATATAGAAAATGAAGTAGAGAAACAACAAAGAGAGATTAAAAAAGTAGTGAATGGTTAGATATTTAATTCAATGCATTAAATATCTTTTTTTATATCAAAAAGTGTTTAATTTAAAAAATAAACATTTTAAATAAAAAACTAGACAACAAATTATTTTTGTGTTATTATTAATACGCTTAATCCGCTGCAGATATGCATGATTAAATATGCACAAAAAGGAGGAAATAGAGTATGAACTTAATCGATTTGATTAACAAGAAACATATTAATCCTAGCGTTCCAGATTTCCAAGTTGGAGATACAGTTAGAGTAGACGTTAAGATTAGAGAAGGTAAAAGAGAAAGAATTCAAGCATTCGAAGGAATTGTTACTGCTCGTAAAGGTGGTAGTGTTTCAGAAACATTTACAGTTAGAAAGAAAAGTGGAAATGTTGGAATTAACAGAGTTTTCCCAGTTAATAGTCCACTAATTGATAAAATAACTGTAGTTAAGAAAGGTAAAGTAAGAAGAGCTAAATTAAACTTCTTAAAGAAATTTACTGGAACATTTAGAATTAAAGAAAGAAATTAATTATATAATTTCTTTTTTTTTACAAAAATTAATATTTAGTGTAAATAATAATATTGAACGTTATAAAATATGTAGTATAATTATAATAGTTAAATTGTGAGGAGACATATGAAGAAATTTTTATTAGAAATTAAAGATTATGTTATTATAATTATTGCTGTTGTTTTAATAAGAACTTTTATAATTACGCCAGCAGTTGTTGAAGGAAGTAGTATGGATAATACACTTAACGATGGCCAAGTTATAATAATAAATAAAATTAATTATAGAATCAGTGATCCTAAAAGATTTCAAATAGTCGTAGTTAAAAATAGTAATGAAAATGATAAGATTATAAAAAGAATAATAGGCCTTCCAGGTGAAGAGATAGAATATATCGATAATAAGTTATATATAAATGGTGAATTGGTTGAAGAAAATTATATCCACGGAATAACTAATGATTTTAAAGCAACAACTAAAGAAAATGAATATTTTGTCATGGGAGATAATAGAGAAGTATCAAAAGATAGTAGAATGCTTGGTAATTTTAAAAAAGAAGAATTAATTGGCAGAGTTAAAATAAGACTTTATCCTTTTGATAAAATGGGTAAAATTGAATAAAAAAAGAAAATTACTTAGAATTTTCTTTTTTTAATATACTTCTTGAAGCAATAAGGCCAGTTGCTGCTGCTGTTACAATATTTCCTGCTTTACCAGCACCATCTCCTATAAAATAAATATTATCATCTTTTAATTTAAATTCATTATCAGTTTCAATTTCATTTGAGAAGAATTTTATTTCTGGCCCATAAAGAAGAGTATCATCATTATTAACACCAGGTATAATTTTATCTAATATCTCAAGGCCTTCTAATATGTTTGTAATAATTCTGTGAGGCATTACAAGTGCGAGGTCTCCAGCAACACAATCTTTTAATGTTGGTTCTATAAAACCTTTATTAATTCTATGCCACTCACTACGTCTTCCACTTCTTAAATCTTTAAGTGATTGAATAATTGGTTTACTATCTCCTAAAACATTAGCAATTCTTGCAATACTTTCTCCATATAATCTAGTATTAGTTACAGGCTGTGTTAAATTTACTTTTGAAATAAACGCAAAGTTTGTATTATTTGATTTTATTTCTTTTAAAGCATGTCCATTTACACAAATGTACCCATAGTAGTTTTCTTTTGCTACAAATCCTCCGGGATTAGTACAGAATGTTCTTATTTCATCACCATATGTTTTAGTTTTGATAAATATAGTTGGGTCATATATAACGTTTGTAATATCTTCCATTATATCTTTTCTAACTTCAACTCTAACTCCAATTTCAATACTCTGAGAAAAATATGGTATTTGATATTTATCAGCAAGTTCTTGTATCCATTTGGCACCAGTTCTTCCTGGGGCAACAACTACATATTTTGATTTAATAATTTTCTCTTTATTATCTTTTTCATAAGTTATTTCATGTTTCTTTTCATTAATAGTTTTTATATCAGTTACATTTGCTCTTGATATTAATTCGACACCTTTGTCTTTTAAATAATCGCATATTCCATCAATATATTCTGGTAAGTGATCACTACCTAAATGCTTTTGTTTAATAATTAACAACTTTGCTCCAGCAATTGCGACTTTCTTCCTAATTTCTTCTGCTTCTTTCATGTTAGAAGGGTAAACATCAGCATCCATTTTAAATTCATTAAATATTTTCTCAGTATCTTCTATCAATTTAACTGCTTCTGATTCACTCATATATTTGGTTAAATCACTTTTACCAAGTTTATGTATATAATTTAATTTACCATCTGAAAATGTACCAGCACCACCATACCCTGATAATATTGCACATGGATTACAATTCTTACATGGTACTCCAAATTTATTCATTGGACATATTCTATTTTTAACATCTTGTCCTCTATCTAGTATAGCAACCTTAAGGTTACTATTATTTGTTATTAATTCATAAGCAGAGAATAATCCCGCAGGACCTGCTCCAACTATTACAACGTCATACATAAAATCACCATAAAGATTATATCATGATAAATAATTATTAGTAAATAATTTTTAATTAATAATTGAAGTATCTAGTTAATTGTGTTATCCTAATAATTAATCAGTTAGAAGGTGAAACTATGGATAGTGCAAGTAAAGAAAGTATGGCAGTGATTTTCAAAAGAAAAGGTGATGATAGTAAATCATTAGAATTTGAATCAGTTGCAAGAGTAGTATATGATCCTGATGATATGTATTACATTATTACTTCTGGTTCTTTTGAAGGGAGCGATGAGTCCGATTTTAACAAGTTATCATGTGATCCTGCTTCTTTATTAAGTCCTAAAGGTATAGTTAATTTTCAAAATGCTGAAGGATTAGAAGAATATACTGATGATTTTTATACCCCATATTCCATTTACGTTTTTCCTCGTGAATATATAGAATGGGCTGATGGTGAGAATTTTACAATGAAATGTGTTAAATTAGCATCTATATTAAAATATATTTCTTTAGATTTAACAGAGGATGAAAGTGTATTAAAAACAAGAATAAATAAATTTAATGAAAAAAAAGAAGAAGAATTTAATCCTGAAATTTTAAAAAATATGTTAAGGTCTGAATATGAAGTTGAAGATAGTATAGAAATTGATAAACCATCTAATCAAATTAAAAGTGAATTAGATAATACACCTGTATCAACCAAACCAAAATCTATACCTAAATCTGATGTTGAAGAAATGCCACAAACTGAAATGTGCGATATCAATGTTGATAAAATTATTGATGAAATAAATCATATTATTGTTGGTCAGGAAGAAGCAGTATCAGTTTTAGTAACAAACATATATTATAATCAATTATTAATTGATTATTTATCAAAAGATTTCTTTCTAGATGAAGCTGAATTAGATAGCAGTAAAGTAGCAATATTAATAGAAGGTGCCACTGGAACTGGTAAAACAGCAATTATAAAACAAATTTCATCTAGACTTAAATTACCATTTATAAAAAGTAATATAAATAGTTTTTCAGAAACTGGTTATGTAGGACCAACTATTACAGATTTATTAAGAAAATTATATTTTGCTTCTGGAAAAAATATTGGCAAAGCTGAAAGAGGAATTATCTTTTTAGATGAAGTAGATAAAATTGCTAGCAAATCCGGATTAGATGGAAAAGATATGAAAAAAGGAGTTCAAGAAGAATTATTAGGATTCATTAGTGGAGGAGAGTATGATGTCCCTCTTGATGAAAATGGTCATGGTAAGGGAATTCATTTTGATACAAGTAAATTAACGTTTATATTAGGTGGTGCTTGGACTGATCTTAGAGAAAGAAAAATTAAAGAAGCTAAGAAAAAGAATAAAGATGTTGGTGTTGGATTTGGAAGAAATAAAGAAGTATCTGAAAGTGACAAGACATACACAATAACTGCTGAAGACTATATTGATGAAGGACTTGAAAGGGAATTCTTTGGAAGAATTAAAGTCCTTGTATGTACAAAAACATATGAAGTAGAAGATTTGAGAAATATTTTGTTAACGTCAGTAATCAGTCCTTTAAAGAATATTGAAAGAACAGTTAGAATGTTTGGCTATAAAGGAATAACTTATGCAGATGAATTCATAGATGAAGTATGTAATCAAGCATATGATATGGGAACAGGTGCAAGAGCATTACAAGCTATTATGCTTGGTATACAAAGTAGATTATTAAGAAAACTTATTAACAAAGAGTTTGATTTAGATGAACCAATTGAACTTACTACAAGTTTATTGCATCAATATAATCAATCACTTGTAAGAAGGTATAAATAATTAAGTAAAAACACTTAATTATTTTTTATAATATATATATATGTAAAATATAAATTATTATTAAAAAATATTAAATAAAAGTGTTATAATGTTGTTGTATAATGGGTGATGTAATGGAAAATATAAAAGGTTTAACTAATAATGAAGTAAATGAACGAGTTCAAAAAGGACTTGTCAATTTTAATGATGCTCCAAAAACCAAAACGATTAAAGAGATTATTAGAGATAATGTGTTTACATATTTCAACTTTTTAAACTTAGCTTTGGGTCTTGCAATTTTTATTGCTGGTACAATATCAGGCGATGTTATAAAAGGACTTAAAAACTGCTTGTTTATGGGTGTTATTATTGTTAACTCAATTATTAGTATAATTGAAGAAATAATATCAAAAAAAATAATAGATAAATTATCTATAGTTTCAGAAACAAAAGTAGATGTACTCAGGGATAATAAAATAATTACATGTGCTTTAGATGATATTGTGATGGATGATGTTATCAAATTATCATTAGGACATCAGGTTGTATGCGATAGTGTTGTTTTAGAAGGAGAACTAGAAGTAAGTGAATCCCTTATTACAGGAGAAAGCGATTCAATTAAAAAAATAAAAGGGGACAATTTATTATCTGGTTCATATATTGTATCAGGGAATGCTTATGCCAAAGTAATACATGTTGGTAAAGAAAATTATGTATCTAAAATATCAAATGAGGCTAAATATAAAAAAGATGTTAACTCTATTATTATGGGTTCATTTACTAAAATGTTAAAAATACTATCTGTATTAATTATTCCAATCGGAATAATTATGATGATAAGTCAATATAGAATTACTGGAAGTTTGTCTGAAAGTATATTTACAACGGTAGCTTCTTTAATTGGAATGATACCCGATGGACTTGTACTTTTAACTTCATCTGTTATGGCTGTTGGTGTAATCAAACTATATAGAGTAAAAGTATTAGTTCAACAATTATATTCAATTGAGACACTTGCTAGAGTTGATGCTATATGTTTAGATAAAACTGGGACATTAACTGAAGGAAGAATGAAATTAAAGAAGTTAATAGAAGTTAATGGTTATTCTCATGAAGACTTAGATAGATATTTAAAAGAATATACTATTTCAAGTGAAGATAATAATCAAACAATGACAGCTTTAAAAGAAAATTATGCCGGAGAAAAATTAAAAGTAATAGATAAAGTACCTTTTTCATCAGCAAGAAAATATTCAGCAATCGAATTTGAAAACTATTCTTTATACTTAGGGGCACCTGAGATAATACTAAAAGACAAAGTAGATAAAAAAATAATAGATGAAAATATTGATAATTATCGTGTTCTTGCACTAGGAATAAAAAATGGAAAATTAGATCCAAAATTATCTAATATTAAACCTATTGGATACGTATTAATTGAAGATGTAATTAGGCCTAGTGCTAAAGAAACATTAAATTACTTTAAAGAAAATAATGTTTTGGTTAAAATAATATCTGGAGATAATATAAAGACAGTATTATCTATTGCTAAAAAAGTTGGACTTGAGGATATGGAAGGAATTGATATTGGAAATTTAACTAGTGATGAATTAGAGGATGTTATAGATAAATATCAAGTATTTGGAAGAGCAAAACCAGAACAGAAAAAACAAATAATTATACATTTAAAGAAACAAGGACATACTGTTGCGATGACAGGCGATGGAGTAAATGACGTTCTTGCATTAAAAGAAAGTGATTGCGCAATATCAGTAAAATCTGGCACAGATGCTGCTAGAAATATATCTCAATTAATACTTTTGGATGATGACTTTAATTCACTTCCACGTGTAGTAGCAGAGGGAAGACAAACAATTAACAATGTTGAAAGAAGTGCATCATTACTATTAGTAAAAACATTATATACAATGATGTTAATTATATTTAGTGTATTATCATTTCAAAAATATTTCTTTATACCAATTCAATTAACATTCATTACAACGTTTACAATTGGAGCACCATCATTTGTACTAGCACTTGAGCCTAATCATGAACTTGTAAAAGGTAAATTCTTATTTAAAATATTTGCTAAAAGTTTACCTGCAGCATTAACTGTTGTATTCAATATGATTTTGATATCTGAACTTTGTAGTATATTTAATTTGTCATATGAAATACAAAGTACATTGGGAGTAATATTAACTACTGCAACAGGACTATATTATTTATTTAAAATATGTTATCCAATTAATCTATATAGAGGTGCATTATTTTTCATAATGTTAGCTGGATTTGTTGGATGCTTGTTATTAGAACCAGAATTCTTTAGTATTCATCCTTTGGATAGTTTAATATTATTATTAACATTTATACTTATTCTAGATTCTTTCTATATTTATAAAATTATAAATTATTTAGTAACTAAGTTATTCCATAAATTTGATGATACTATTAAAGTAGAAGCAAATATATATAAAGTTAATTAAGAAAACATTATTTAATGTTTTCTTTTTATTATTATGTTAAAATAAAAAAGGAGGAAAATATGGAATTTGAAAGTGTAATTAGAAATAGGAAATCAACAAGATTATTTAGCAAAAAAGAATTAGAAGAAGATAAATTGAAAGCAATTTTAGAAGCAGGAAGAATAGCGCCCACAGCTAAAAATGTACAGCCTATTAAGATATATGTAGTAAGAAGTGATGAAGGAATAAAAAAGCTTGATAAAACAACTCCATGTAGATATGGTGCTAGAACAGTCTTAATAGTATGTGGTGATAAAGATAAAGCATATGTAAAAGATGGAAACTCTAAATACGAAATAGATGCTACTATAGTTGCTACTCATATGATGTTAGAAGCAACAAACTTGAATGTTGATAATATATGGATTGGACTATATAATACTGAAATATTAAAAAGCGAATTTAATATTCCTTCCAATATTGAGCCTGTGTGTCTATTACCACTTGGATATAAATCTAAATTATGTCCTCCAAGTCCATTTCATAAGTTTAGAAAGAAATTAAATGAAATAGTGGAATATAAATAAAAGGAAGTGATATTATGAAGTTACTTATGCATGCATGCTGTGCTCCCTGTTCTGTTTATTGTGTTAAAACTCTTAGAGAAGAGGGTATAGAGCCAACATTATTTTGGTATAATCCAAATATTCATCCATATATTGAATATAAAACAAGAAGAGATACTTTAATTGAGTACTCTAAAATGATGAATTTAAAGCTTATTGTTGAAGAAGAATATGGACTTGATAATTTCTGTAAAAATGTAATTAATAATTTAGAAAACAGATGCACATCGTATTGTTACCCAATTAGATTAAGAAAATTATTCGAATATGCCAGTACTCATGGATATGATACAGTTACAACAACTCTTTTATACAGTATTTATCAAAAGCATGATGACATTAAAAAAATAATGGAAAAATTAGAAAAAGAGTTTAATGTTAAATTTTTATATAAAGATTTTAGAATTGGTTTTAGAGAAGGACAAGATAGAGCAAGAGAATTGGGACTTTATATGCAAAAATATTGTGGATGTATTTTCTCTGAAGAAGATAGATATAAAGAAAAGATAGAAAAAGACATTAAAAAATTTCTGGAGAATATAAATGGATAAAATTAATTGTAAAGTTATTTTATGTGGTCCAGCTATAGGTAAAACATATTTAGCTAACCATGATAGCCATTTTGTTGATATTGATGGAGAAAGAGCCAAATATAAATATGGACTTGATAATAAAAGTTATGAAGAACTTGAAAAAGGTAAACTAAATAGAGGAGAAGTAGTTAATAAAGATTATCATGAATATACAATTAATTTATTGAATGAAACAATTAGTAGTGGAAAAATGGCACTAATATCATATCAGGAAAAAATACTAAACTATGTCATTGATAATAATATTGATTATTGCCTGGTTTATGCAGATATTGATTCTAGAGAAGAATATATTTCAAGAATGAAAGAAAGAGGCAATAGTGATAAATTTGTTAATGATATGACAAATATAGATGCATGGAATGATTTTTATAAAAGAAATGAAGAAGATAAACGTCCAAAATATAAAATAAAATTAAAAAGCGGAGAATATTTATCTGACATAAAAGATTTATTTTATTAAAAAGTATGATATAATCTTTATAGGAGGTAAACTAATGAAGAAAATATTATTAAGTACATTATTATTTTTAATGTTAGTATTTATTACTGGATGTGGAAATGAAACAAATGATGATGTTGAAAACATAATTGATAATATTGAAGATAAATCAACTGAAACATCAAATACTACTGAAGATGATAAAATTGATTTATATTCTGATGATACTAAAATGGTATTTAAAAACGGGACTGGAAGTTTAGTATACTATTATTCTGGTGATAAAATTACTGGATATCATGCTTATTTGGATTATGGAGATGCAGCAACTGCAAAATATGCATTGACTATAATGGATAAAGACCTTGAAAATATTAAAAATGCGTATACTAAAGGCAGATATTTAGTTATAGAATATAATGAAAGCGAATATGAAGATATGACTGCCAGCGAAGTAAAAGCTTTATATTCATATTTAGAAGAAGTACAAAAAAGTAATTAGTGGGCCTTAGGTCTACTTTTTATATAAAAATGAGGTGAAGTAATGAAAAGAAAAGATTATTTATCATGGGATGAATATTTCATGGCTCTTGCTCTTTTATCAGCACAAAGAAGTAAAGATCCTAATAGTCAAGTTGGAGCATGTATAGTAGATGACAATAATAAAATAATTTCAGTAGGTTATAATGGTGCTCCAATTGGATACGATGATGATAAAGATATGGTTTGGGAAAGAGAAGGAGATTTTCTTGATACAAAATATGCATATGTGTGTCATTCAGAATTAAATGCAATTTTAAATTCAAGAACACCTGTTAATGGTTGTAAATTATATGTAACACTTTTTCCTTGTAATGAGTGTGCAAAAGCAATCATACAATCAGGTATTAAAGAATTTGTATATTTAAGTGATAAATATGATGGAATTCCTAGTAATATTGCATCTAAAAAGATGTTAGATAAGTGTGGAATAAAATATAAGCAATATAAACCATCAAAAAAAGAAATAAAACTTGATTTATAGTTTATTGTGAAGACTTTGTATACTTATCGTAAATATTATACAAAGTTCTTTTTTTATGTTATAATTTTAATGATTTAAATGTGGGGAAGTGATTTCTATGAATGAAAATAAAACTAATATAAACTG
>CAMUZE010000011.1 GCA_947165135.1 uncultured Clostridia bacterium | reverse complement strand
CCATCGTATACAGCACTATATGGCGTTGCGGTTACACTTAAGTTTTGTTTTGCTATTGCACTAGTCGCACTACTTGTAAATGTATCACTAGAATAGTTTGCTGCACTTGCCACTACAGAAACTGTTATTGTCTTTCCTACTTGTTCTTTTGGTATTGTATATGTACTACTTGTTGCGCCACTTATTGCTGTTCCATTTGAATACCATTGATATGTGAATGTACATCCTGTGCTTGGAGTTGAGCAACTTGCATTTGCTGTTAAAGTTTGTCCCCATGTTGCTGTTCCACTTATTGTTACGCTTCCTTCAATAGGTATAGGTTCAATTGTAACTGTTCCGCTTCCAGTTGCATCATTATAGTAATCTCCTCCAGTTACCTTATAATAAACTGTCTTTGTTCCATTTGTAACATTTGTATACGTTGGGCTCAATGTGTAATTAGTATTTTTAACGCCACTACTCGTGACTGTTGTTCCATAATTTGTATTTGTTCCAGATACTATTGTCGCTCCGTTCCATTCTGCACTTGTTACTTTTACTATTACTCCATGTGCATTTCCATCATAAGTTCCACTATAATTTGTTCTTGTTACACTTAAATTTTGTTTTGCTATTGCACCAGTTGCGCTGCTTGTTACTGTTTTGCTTTCATAGTTTGTTGCACTAGCTACTACTGACACAGTAATAGTCCTTCCTACTTGTTCTTTTGGTATTGTATAAGTTGAACTTGTAGCTCCACTTATTGCTGTTCCATTCGAATACCATTGATAAGTAAATGAGCATCCTGCACTTGGTACTGTACATGTAGGATTTGCAGTTAACGTTTGTCCCCAAGTTGCTGTTCCACTGATTGTTACTGTAGCAGTTATTGGTGCCTCAGTTAATGTTAGTTTTCCTGCGCTACTTATTGAATAGTTATTATTACTTTGACTTAATGTGAACTTACCGCTTCCACTTGATGTTGCATATGTATATTCGCCTGCATTATTTGAATATGGTGTATATACTAAATTTATTGTTTCGCTTCCTACACCAGTACTATAAGTTCTAGCATATGTATTTGATCCACTTACCCACGTTGTAGTATAGGCAGATACTTCAAGAGATTTCTTTCCTATAGCTTTACTTACACTCTTAACTGTATTTATATTGCTTCCTGCATTGTTTTCTGTATCTGTTACTACACAATAATAATACATATAATATGTTTCAGCATTTGTTCCTTTATAAGAAGACGTACTTGGCTTTGTTGTTGTCCAGCCACTGCTTGCATCAAACTCTGGTGCCGTACTACTTGTTGTTGGATTGCTTGAGTAATAATACATTGTTCCACCTGTTGTGCATCCTCCAACTCCTGAAAGTAGATTTTGTCCGTTTCCATTGTATGTTAAAGAGTCACTAACTACTACTGGAGCAGTTACTGTTACTGTTCTTTTCTTTATTTTCCAATTTACACTACATGCACTTTCAAATTTATATCCTGCATTCGCTGTACATGTTTGTGCATATAAGTCACTTGCATTTGTTTCGTTTGTGTTTCCTCCAGGTGTACTTCCTGTTGGACATGTAATTCCACTTGCTTGTGAGCTTCCATTATATGTCTTGTCCTCTGGGCTAGAAGGACAATTTAATGAACCTCTATTTACTGTTACTGTGTATGTTGCTCCTGTTGTGTTTGCTAAGTATGTTGCTCCTTCTTCCATTGTTACTTTTATTGTTGTTGTTTTATTATCACTTGTATTTGCTACTGGTGTTATTGTTAATGTTGTTCCACTTATTGAACAAGTCGCTACAGTAGTATCGCTACTTGTACATTTTAGTGTTCCATCTCCTGTTTTAGTAATTGTACTTGTTCCAGTATTTGGATATGTTAATGTTCCACTACTTGGACTTAAACTTATTGTTGGTGTTTGCTTTGCTATATTTCCATTTACGCTAACACTTTCATTCTTATTTCCTGTTGTATCTTCTATTGTGGCTGCCTTTAATCCTAGTGTATATGATCCTGCGCCTGTTCCTCTTAGAGTTACTGTATATTTATATCCACCGCTTACTGCTGTTGGTGCGCTTACATCTGTTATTGTCATCACACTTGAATTGCTTGTTGTAAAATCGCTTGCTGCTAGTGTTTGACTACTCATTGAATCATTATCTGTACATGTTAGTTCTATTGTTCCAGTTTCTCCATATTTGATGCTTGGTACACTTCCAAACGTACATGTTGGCTTTGCTGAATCATGCCATATTGCATATCCTACTACTCCTGTTGTTCCCATCATTGTTTCTGCTGTTACATCTGTTCCATTTCCTGTCGCACTTGTATTATATTTTACAAATGTATATCCATTTCTTGTTGCCGTTGGCAAGTTCGCTACTGGGTTATTATAATATACCTCTTTTGTCGCTTTTGTATTTGATTCACTTAATGTCCATCCTGTTACGCCTTGTGCTAAACTAAATGTTGCCCCATTTCCATTTCCATGTAATGTGACTGTATATTTATTTACTTCAAAATTACAATATACTGTTATATTTGCTAATGCTTTGCTTGTTGAAGTTACTTTTGTTCCATTTCCATTTGGTTGTGTATACCATCCTTCAAATGTATTTCCTGTCTTCGTTGGTGCACATAATGTTCCCCATGCTGTATTATAATCTTTTGTTACACTTCCTGGATTACATGTATATTCACAATTATACGTTAATGTGAACGCTTTCGTTACTTCTACTCTATTACTCCAGTCACTCTTTGTGTTTTTCTCTGATACTGTTCTATACCAGATATAGAAGTGTCCCTGATTTATACTACTTATATTTACTTTATCACTTGTTGTCCCACTTGCTTGTGTATTTTCTCCTGGTGCTGTACTACTTGTACTTACATAGTATTCATAATGATCAACACTAAATGTACTTGTCCCTGCTTGCAATAATTGTACTTTTGTTCTATCTTGCGTTAATTCTATTATTGGTGCTGTTACTTCATCATATACAAATTCGTAATCTAAACTTACTACTATGTCATTATTTGTTGTACCTGGCTTATTACTTATTGTTATTGTAAATGTCTTCTCTTCATTTGGGGCAAATTCATATGCCATATCATCATCCGGTAATGTATATGTATGTTCTCCGTCACTTATTGTTATTATTACATTTGGCCCTACGTCACTTAGTACTTTTATCTCTGGCAAGAATACTCTATCTCCATAGTTCTTTATCGTTACTTCATATTCTACTTTTGAATTGCTTGTTGGCAAGTCTACTGACGTGTTCGTTTTATCTACATCATAGTTTGGATTATAGTTCTCTATTGCATTTCCATAATATCCACTATTTTCTATCCCTATGACTCTTATATCTGCTTGGGCTCTTAACATTCCACTTCCGCTTATATATAATCTTGTATTAAACGCCGCAAAAGATACGCTAACAAATGTTATCGCTATAAACACTAACGCTATAATATAATTCCTTGTTTTTTTCATTATTCTTCACCCAACCTTTCTTCTTGTTGCTTGTTTTCTGAATTACTAAAATTAAACATTAATGTGCTAATATTATTTTCCAATATATCGCTCTTAATTAAAACAATTCCTTTATCTTTATCGCACACTGTAATAATAGAGTCTCCGGGCTTAATATTAAACATTTCTCTCGCTGTTTTAGGTATTACTATTTGCCCTTTCTCACCAACAGTGCATATTCCAACGTATCTTTCTTTTTTCATAAGCACCTCATTGTCATACTTTTCTTATTTTTATAATATAAAACACTATTCATATTTATTATACCTACTAATTATTATATTTTCAATATAAATATACAAAAAAACGCTAATATTAGCGTATTTTATATATTTATTTTATTTTAATTCTTTTTTGAAGTGTTATACATATTATATTTTTCATACTTTTCATACTAGCAAAATAAAAGAGCTGTTTTTGCTCTATTCTTTATCATAATCTTTAAGAAAGCTTCTATACTCTCCATCTTTTTTAGTACCAAGTACACAATTTAAATTAATGTTGTCTAGGGATTTAAATATATTATAATCTAAATTTTTATTATTTTTCATAAGAGTTTGAATTAATTCTTTAATTTCTTTTCTTTTGCTTAACGTTGGATCAACATTTGTAGATTCTTCAGTAAACTTACAAGCACAATTCAAAAATGTTAATTTATTATATTTTGACCAAGCTATTATGTCTTTTTCTCTCACTAAATATAATGGCCTAATTAATTCTAATCCTTTATAGTTATCACTATGTAATTTTGGCATCATGGTTTTAATTTCTGAACCATAAAACATAGATAGCAGTGTTGTTTCAATAACATCATTAAAATGGTGCCCTAATACTATTTTATTGCATCCAAGTTCTTCTGCTTTGCTATATAGAAATCCTCTCCTCATCCTTGCACACAAATAGCATGGACTTCCAGTATTTATATTTGTTACAGCTTCAAATATATCACTTTCAAATATCTCAACTGGTATATTTAATATTCTAGCATTTTCTAATATTAAGTTTGCATTTTTAACATTGTATCCTGGATTCATTACAACATAATGCGCATTAAAATGTATCTTTCCATGTCTTTGTAATTCTTGAATACACTTTGCAAGCAGAAATGAATCTTTACCTCCACTAATGCAAACCATCAAATTGTCATTTTCTTTAATCAATTCATATTCATTTATTGCTTTTATGAACTTACTCCATATTTCTTTTCTATATTTCTTGATTATACTTTTTTCAATGTCTTTATATCTATCCATATTTTTCACCGCCTTTAAAGCGATTATATTATATCATTAATAAACTAAAAACTCTACAAAAAGTAGAGCTTGTTATTCTTCACATTCACATTCTAAATTATCTAAAGTTTGATTTACAACTGACTCATCAACATTATTAATTGTATACCAACCATATTCTGTCATTTTGTCGTAAGTGCTTGCTTGATGTGCCATTGTTTCGTCTAAACCTTTCTTTAATAATTTTCTTATACTTTCATTAGAACTTTCTAAAGTACCATGCACATATACTTCAACAGTACTTTTTAAAATCATTAAATAGTTATCCATTAATAATTGATCACTCATTTGATCTTTCCTCCAATGCATTCATTAATTCTCTTTTTAATTTTTCATGATATTTGGTTTCCTTTTCAAAAAAAGAAATCAATTCTTCATCCTCTATTAATTCTGTCATTTTATTGCATATACATATAATATTTTTTTCATGCTTTATAGCATCTTCTAAATAAGTTAATTCTTTTTGTGTCATATTTCCTCCTCAATATTAATATTTACGATTATTTATTTATTATTATGGAAATATTTAACAAAAAAGATAAGTAACCAATACTTATCTTATGAATTTAAAGATTCTGTTTCATATAAATTCTTATATATACTATTATTTAATAATAAATCATTATGCGTTCCACTTCCTACAACTTGCCCATCATCTATTACATATATAATGTCAGCATCAATTATTGTTGATAATCTGTGTGCGACAATAATTACAGTATGATCTTTTACAAGTGAATCTATTGATTTCTTAATATACTCTTGTGAATTATTATCAAGAGCAGAAGTAGCTTCATCAAACAAAACAATTTTACTTTTCTTAGCTAAAGTTCTTGCGATAGAAAGTCTTTGTTTCTGTCCCCCTGACAAGTTAACTCCACCTTCTCCTAAAATAGTATTATACTTTTTAGGAAGTGACATAATATAATCATCTAGATATGCCATCTTGCAATATTCTCTAACATCTTTTAACTTAATATTCTTATTAATTAACTTAAAGTTTTCTAAAATTGTTCTATTGAAGATAAATGGTTCCTGTCTAATAATAGATACTTGTTTTCTAAGTTCATCTTCATCTAATTCTTTAATATTTACCCCATCAATAGTAATAATTCCTTTTTTAGAATCAAATATTCTTGTAAGTAAATTAAATATTGTGGATTTGCCTTGGCCAGATTTACCAACAATTGCAACCTTCTTATTTGGCTCAATTGTAAGATTAAAGTTTTTTAATAATGCTTTTTCATTAGGATAATTAAACTTAACTTTTTTAAATTCAATTTTTCCAATGATATTCTTAATCTTTTTATCTCCAAATGTTTCATCTTGATATAATCTATTTTCAAGTATCTCATTTACTCTTGTTAAAGATACAACTAATTTTTGATACATCTCCGTTAAATCATTTATTTCATCTATTAAATACATAAATTTATATACATAATATGTTATTGATATGAAATATGCAAGCGTAACATACGATTTGAATAATAAAAATACACAAGTTGCAAATACTGTTGCCTCAAGTAATGATCTAATTATTTTAATAAGTGTTTTATATTTTGCATAAATATCTGTTTCTTCTACAGATTTATTAAATATTGTTTTAATAATGTCTCTAATATTATTAATTAAATTATTCTTAACACCAAGTGTTTTAATTTCTCTTATTCCTCTTATGGACTCATTAACTAAAGAAGCGAATCTATCTTGTTCTTTTCTACGCTCCTTATGTAATTTAATAACTTTTGGATTAAATTTTTTAATAACTAAATAAAGTAATATCATAAAGAATATTATTTCTATACCAATTATATATGAATTAACAAATATATATATTAGTATAATAATAGCTCCAATTAAGGAAGAAATAGTTTGTATAATTCTTCCAAATATAAAACTTAACGAATCTGCATCTGAAGAAATTCTATTAATAATTTCTCCAGAAGATGCCTTTTCAAATGCATATGCAGGTAAATTAATTGCTTTTTGATATGTGTTAAAACTTAATTTTCTAGATGTTTTATTTTCTACTTTTTGTAGCATAGCATAACTTTTCATGTATAACCACGCATCAATAACAATGTTAATAGTTAAGTATATTCCAAGATAGGTTAATGCTTTCTTTATATCTAAATTAGTGGCAGACTCAACTACCATACCATTCAAATAACCGCCCATTGTATTTGCAATTTCGGTTATAAGGATTATAATACCTGCGATTATAATTTTAATTCTATCTTCTTTAATAAATTTCCATAGAGGCTTAAATTCTTTTAAATTCTTCATAAAATCGCCTCCAAATAAAAAGCCTACATAGTAGGCACTAAAAAGTTATTTAGAAAGTTGGGAAAAAGATAAGTTCCCTTCTTTCATTTCCTACTATAAAACACTTATTATAATTTTCTGAATTTAATGTTATCATTTTTCCCACTCCTTTCTCTTTAAATTCACATATAGTCTAACATACGCAGAAGTATATGTCAACCTTTTATGGTTAACGTGCTTGATTATTTACTAATTAATGCTATAATAATTTGAAAAAAGGAAGAAATATGAAAAAAATAATTAAATTTATTACAATTGTTTTATCTATATTAATTGGAGTAATTGTATTATTAGAAATTTATAGTAGAATTTATATTAATTTTAATAAATCAGATTTTGCATATGTTATTAACTATACTTCTTTTCAAATAGATGAAAATATTTCTACAAAATATAATATTAATGATAGACTAATACTAGAAAAAAAAGAAAATTACAATATTGGTGATACTATTTTATTTAGGTACTTTGATACGTATAAAATTGGTGATATTAATGATAGATATTCCCATTATTACAATGCATATGATGAATCAAATAATGATTATTTAGTTAATAATGATCAGATAATTGGAAAGATAATTATCAATTTCAGTAAGTCTTATGATATATATAGTACTTTAGCAACACCTAATATTGTAATTCTATTTATTATTTTATTAATTGTATATATTTATTTTGATAATAAAGAAACTAAACAATTAAAGGATGAGTATTAGTTATTGCTAATACTTCTTTTTTGCATTCTTTTAATACTTTTTCGCTTTCATAATTATTTAATGCTTTAATAATAATTTGAGCTACTTTTCTAAAATCTTTATCAGTAAGTCCTCTAGTCGTCATCGCGGCAGTTCCTATTCTAATTCCACTTGCAACACTAGGTTTTTCTGTTTCATTAGGAATAGTATTTTTATTTACTGTAATGCATATTTTGTCAAGTGTTGTTTCAGCAACTACACCAGTAATTCCAAAACTATTTTTAACATCAACAAGCATTAAGTGATTATCTGTTCCTCCTGATATTATTCTTATATTATTTTGAATAAATTCATCTGCCATTGCAGCAGTGTTTTTTATTATATTTTTAGCATATATTTTAAAACTAGGTTGTAATGCTTCATAAAAGCATTGTGCTTTTGCAGCAATTACATGCATTAAAGGCCCCCCTTGAATCCCAGGGAAAATGGTTTTATTTATTTTCTTTATTATTTCTTCATCATTTGTAAGAATTAAGCCGCCTCTTGGTCCTCTTAAAGTTTTATGAGTAGTAGATGTTACAACATCGGCATAATCGCATGGATTCATATGAACTCCGCCAGCCACCAATCCAGCAATATGAGCCATATCAACCATTAAATAAGCACCACACTTATCGGCTATTTCTCTAAACTTTTTAAAGTCTATACTTCTACTATAAGCGCTTCCTCCAGCAATAATCATTTTTGGCTTTTCTTTTAGAGCTAATTTTAATATTGAATCATAATCTAATACTTCATCTTTTAATTCATATGATACTATTTCATAATCTTTACCGCTAAAATTAACACTACTACCATGGGTTAAATGTCCACCTTCAGAAAGAGACATTCCCATTACTTTATCGCCATTTTCCAACAATGCCCTATAAACAGCCATATTAGCTGAACTGCCACTATGAGGTTGAACATTTGCATATTTACAATTAAATAATTTACATGCATATTCAATTGCTTTATTTTCAAATATATCTATATATTCGCACCCACCATAATATCTTTTACCAGGATAACCTTCAGCATATTTATTTGTAAGAATACTACCTTGTAATTTTAATACATCTTTAGAAACATAATTTTCACTTGCTATTAATTCTATATTATTTCTTTGTCTTCTTTTTTCTAACTGAAGAGCTTTTTTTAATTCTTTATCCATTTTTACATCACCCAATAAAAATTATACCAAAAAAATAATATAACTTAAATGTTATATTACTTTATTCTATATTAATTACATTTGGAATTTTATCCTCATTCTCAATGTTTACTACATCTTCAACAGATTGTATACTATTTTCATCTATTTCTCTTAACCCAGAGAAAACTTCATTATCACTTTTAAATATAGGTGTGTTTTCTATATTACTTCTTTTTTTATCTTTTAATTTAATAATTAAATAGATAAACACAACTATTATTAATACTACTAAAACTCCAAATCCAATTACCATTAAATAACTCATCTTATTTGAAAGTTCAAAAGAAAAAATAATGTCATTTGTTTTATTTTGATTAAATGTCCATGTTAATGTTTCTCCACTTCCACTTACTTCTGATGCATTATTATTGATAGATTTATGTGGTAATTTAACTATAAATTTTATTCCAGAAGTATCAACTTTATCATTCTTATCATCTGTAGTTAACTTTATAACATCAGAAGCATCCAAATCTTTTAATTGAATTGACTTTTGTTCTTTATCATAACTATATAATTTATTACTTGCCTCTATTTTAGTAACAATTCCGTTTTTATTTATTGTAACTTGATATTTAACATCTTCATCAATATTAAGTTCATTTTTTTCACTCGAATATACTTTTTCAGTTTTTGATTTATTAAATTCATTTAACCCATTATTATGTATTTCTTTTACTATATCAAGAAAATCTTCTTCTGTTTGCTTGTCTATTTCATTATTTATAAATCTCATTATTACATTATTATCTATAATAAAGTTGGCTGTATAAGTATTTTTAAAAAAAGATTTTTCTACCCTAAATAGATATTTTTCATCAAAATCTGATTCAAAGTATTTTGAAATATCAACTTTTATATCATCTTCAGTAGAAATATCATCTATATTATTATATTTTTTAGAAATTTTGTATCCATTATAACTAGATTCAGTTAATCTTTGAATCTTTATACCTCTATTTGTATATTGCGTCATATTATTTAAATATGGCGTTTCATTAAAGCTATCATCCACTATAATTTTAGCATCTAAATTAATACTTCTATCAGAATTAATTGTTAAAGTTGTTTCTGATTTATAACATCCTGTTAGCATAAACAATAGTACAAATATAATTAAAAATAATTTAATTTTCTTCATAACAATGCCCTTCTATATTCCATATTTATACGTCTATTAATAGTATATCACATTATTATTTTTTTTAAAGTTTTTTAATTAAAAACATTTATGTTTCTCACATAAATGTTTTTAATTTTTCTACTTCGTCTTCCTGAAATTTCACAATTTTTTTTGCAAGTTTAAGTACTTTTCTATCTGCTGTTTTTTTGTAACTGCTTACTTTTGCTGTTATTACGTTTATACCCATAGTTATTCCTTCTACTAGCATTTGAGCTAAAGCAGCATCACTATTATCCATAATAGTTTCCATCATAATTCCCATATTACTACTAATTTTTGTCATTAATGATGACTTTTTAGGTTCTACATCATATCTTGATAATAATTTTTCGCTTTCTTTAATATATTTTTCATATTCTTTAATTTCTTCTTCTAAAATATATTTAATTTTGTTTTCTTTTTTCTTTATTTTTGTTAGTAAAGTAGTTACAGTATATGATCCCATTTCAGCAGTTTCATAAATATGTGTTAATAATTCAGCATTTTCATTCATTTATATTCACCAATATTATTATTTGTTTTATTTCTAAAATTATACATTTTTTATCTTTAATAATTTCATATAATATGGTAAACTTTTAATTATGAAAAAGACATTAGTAATTGGTTTATTATTATTTGTATTTACCGGATGTGAAAAGCTTACTTATGATAATCATGAAGTCAAAGAGGTTTTTTCTCTAGAAATAAATAAAAATATACAATTTGAATATGCATCAGATGCATATCTATTTGATTTGATTAATTCTACAGATGAAGTCGATATAGATAATATTAAATTAGATACTATGTCTTTAGGAGAACACAATATTAAATTTAATTTTACTAATAGAGGAAAAAAATATGAGCAAGAAGCAAAATATATAGTTGTAGATACTACTAAGCCATTATTACTAATGAGTTCATCATATAGCGTTGAAAAAGGCAAAGAAGCAAACCTAATTAATAAAGCAATATGTGCAGATAACTATGATAAAAGACCTAATTGTTATATAGAAGGTAATTATGATTTTAATAAAATTGGGACATATAATTTAAAATATCATGCAGTAGACACATCAGGAAATTCAGTATCTAAAGAGTTCAAACTAAAAGTAGTAAAACCTTCAAAAAAGAAAGAAACTCAAAATAAACCAAAATATAAGATAGAAGACCTAATCTCAAAACACAAAAAAGGAGGTACTATGATTGGAATAGATGTATCTTCATGGCAAGGAGATGTTGATTACCAGAAAGTTAAAAATTCTGGAGTCGAATTTGTAATGATTAGATTAGGCTACGGTCACAATAAAAAAGGGGAACTTGTTCTTGATAACAAGTTTACAAACAATATTAAAAAAGCTAAAGAAGCGGGGCTTTTAGTAGGTATATATTTTTATAGTTATGCAAATACAATAGAAAAAGTAAACGAGCAAGTAAATTATATTGTAAAAAAACTAAATGGACAAACACTTGATTTACCAATTGCATTCGATTGGGAAGATTGGGGAAGTTTTAATACGTACAATATGAGTTTAACTGATATTAAATTAATTGCTAAAACATTTATTGATGAGGTAGAAAAAAATGGCTACAAAGGTGCCCTTTATAGTAGTAAATATTATTTAGAGCAAATATGGGGATTAGATAAGTATAATACATGGCTTGCTCATTATACCAATGAAACGAGCTATAAAGGCAAATACTTTATGTGGCAATTGTCAAACAGAGGTAAAGTTTCAGGAATAAATGGAGATGTAGATTTAGATGTTTTATATAAATAAATACACATTATTTAAAAGTAATGTGTATTTTTTAATTATTTTCTTTTTCTATAACATCCATTATATATGGAGCTATTTGTACTTTACGAGAAAGAATATTATGAAGTTCTATTCCCTCATATATCTTCTCTAAATTGAATGCTTCTTTAATTATATCTTCTCCATCTGTATTATATAAGCAGTAAGATATATTATTAAACATGTCTATCACAAATAATGTTAATACTCTATAACCACTCAAATTTGCAACTTCATTTAGATATTTTATCATTTCTTCTTTATTTATTAATTCAAAATCAGAAGTTAATACTTGCCCAATGCCAAACATAACTTTGTCTACTTTATATGATTTAAAATCTTTATACAGTATTTCTTTATTAGTTAGACCTTTAATGCTCATACCTTGTTTTAGCATCTTAATACCATATATTTTCATGCTAATTCCAGCAATTTTACATAGACTATTAAGAGCTTCTCTGTCTCTATCAGTTGTTGTAGGAGAAGTCAATAATAATGTATCTGATATAATTGCAGAAGCCATTATGCCAGCTATACTTTTAGGAATAGTAATGTTATTCTCAATATACATATTATAAATAATTGTATTTACACTTCCAACTCGAGCATTTCTGAAATTAATTGGCTTTTTAGTAACTATATCACCAATATTATGATGATCTATTACCTCTAATATTTCAGCTTCATCAAGTCCGTCTACACTTTGAGAATAATTATTATGATCCACTAATATAACTTTCTTCTTACTAACATTATTACAATCTGTTAAAGTAAGTAATCCAGTACAATTTCCATTCTTATTTAATATTGGATAATTTGTGTGTTTTAATTTCTTGCTTTCTTCCATAAAATATGATAAATAATCTACATCTTTAAAAGTATTAATTTCCTCTTTTCTAATAATATTATTAACATAATTAGAAAGTGACATTAATTTACCAACTTCATATGCAGAATGAGATGTTGTAATTATATTAATATTATTTTCAAATGCAAGATCAAATAGTTTTTTACTTAGTTTATTATTAGAAACTAATACTATTAATTTAACCTTGGATTTAATAGCATATTCTATAATTTTAATATTATCTTCTACAATTAATATAAATGAATTATCAAGCTTAACGTCCTTCATAAATGTATCTTTTGCATATGTTGTATCTAATACTTTACCATTTATTTCTTTATCAAATTTTAATACCTTTTCTCCATTTAAAACTCTTATGATATTTCCATAAGATGTATTAATTGCATTATAATTTCCAACTATCATTTCTTTAGCTATTTCTTTTAATGAAACATATCCAAAATATTTATTCTTTCCTTCAACAACTGGAATACCTGTAAGAGAATATTTATTTAAAAAGTCAAATGCATCTTTTATTGATACATTTTTATCTATAAAACAATTCTTATGATAATTAACATCTTTAATTTGTAATTTTACATCGCTTAAAAGATAAGGCTCTTTAACGTTAAAAGCCTTAAGAACATATTTTGTTTCTTCATTTATATTTCCAATTATTGCAGGAATAGTATTAAGTCCAAGTTTATTCTTTAAATGCGAAAGGCTTATTGCAGCACAAACACTATCTGTATCTGGATTTTTATGACCAAAAATATATGTTGGATTTCCTTTCACATTTATCACCCTTTATTCTTTATTAATGATATCATTTTTAAGCACAAAAATAAAGAGTGTTTAAATAACACTCACTTTATTCCATTCTTTAAATATTGAAATCTATATTTTTGTTTAACTTCTGGATATTTTTTGTGATTAACTTCACTTAAAAAATCATCTTTTTTTCTAATCCATACTTCACAATTTCCATATAACGCCCTATAGATAACAAGTTCTTCTAATGTTTCACAATCTTTTCCAGTTCCAATAACAATATATAAATTTCCTTTAAAATGTCTATATATTCCATTAATTTTTAATTTATTCATAAATATTTATTCTCCGAATTCTATGGTTGATGAGGAGTAAATCCATTTGCCATATCAGTTAAGTTTTGATAGTCGTCTTGTGATCTTCTAGCAAGTGCTTCAGCTGTAATATTATTTCTTCTAATCGAATCTATAAACATATCAACATCTTGCAATCTATCTTTTATTTGATCCAATAATTTCTTGTTCTTTTTTATACCAGCCCCAATAATAACAATATATCCATCAACATATTTAAAGAAAAGTCTAACTCCATCACCTTTCTTTTCCCATGTGTTTTTGAATTTTTTGCCTAGTAGTTTTCTTTCTTTCTTTTTATCACTATAATGCTTTCCATCTCTTAAATCACATATTAATTTGTCAAACATATCAAATGTTACTTCGTGGGCACCTTTTGATAGTATATCGGATAAATCACTTTGTACCTCTGAAACGTCACCATTACGTAAAAATAAAACTTGACTCTTTTTAAAGGCTTCAAACTCTTCTTGTTCTTCCTGGCGTTCTTTTAAATAACCATCGAATGCTTGTTTTCTTGCTATAATTCCCTCTTTCCATTTTTTTGTATATTCTTTATCTAATTCAGATCCTTCTTCTTTTGCTATCTTGCAGTATTTTTCCACTTCATCTAATAGTTCACCTATAATATTGATAACCTTTACTATAACAGCATCTACATTTTCAAAATTGAATAACATTTCCATTTGTTGCTCAAATAGTTCATCGCTTGAACCATTTTCTGGATCAAATAAAAATCTAATAAATGTATCTGTGTAATCTCTTACAATATCTTCTGCACTATATTCATCTTGTGATTTAGTATAATAATTTTCACTCATTTTTTATCCTCTTATAACTCTATTAATTCATACTCTGTTGTTCCTAGTCCAAGGCTTTCAGCATATTCAGTAATATGTCTTCCTACCCTAGAATCAATTCTTTCTCGTAATGATGGTGCTCCAGGATCTTTACTATTCCAAATCATATCTATAAATGCTTGATCATTTGCTACTGGATCAAGTGAACCAATAATGCCAATATCTTCCATTACAGGATCTCCTTGATGTGCATCACAATCACAATCTAATGATATTGCATTCATAACAGTTATATATACAATTGGTTTATTATTTTCCTTTAAATAATCGCTTACTGCAGTAGCGGCTTCTGCCATAGACTCTATGAAATCTTTTTGTTCGTACTTACAATTCCAACATTCATCAGGATCTTCAGTTTGACCACATGAATGAATATATGCTTTCCCATTACGTGAAGCAATACCTATTGATTGGTTCTTAAGATTTGCTCCGAATCCTCCCATCATATGTCCTTTTCCATGTGCTAAATTAAGGATAGAATCATATTTTTTAAATCCTTCACCTATAATGTCATATTTTAAATGTTTCCCTTTATGAACGGGTATTTTAAATTCTCCTATTCCATCCATTATTTCAACGCCATTACCCATGTCTACAAATCCATGGTCTTTAGCGACCTGCATATGTTCAACTGCATCATTTCTTGCTCCATCATATGCAGTATTGCATTCAATAATTGTTCCGTTTAATTTATTAACTAATGGCCCAATTAAATCTGCTTTTAAATATCCTTTTGCTCCTTTTTCACCAGTTGATACTTTAATACCAATATTTCCAGTTAATTTAACACCTAAAGCTTCATAAATTTTAATAAGACTTTCTGGTGTAATTTCTTTTGTAAAATAAACTTTTGATTTCATATATCCTCCTTTACATAGTATATCATATTTATATTAAAAATCGCAAAAATTTGATATACTTATATAGAAGGTGATTATATGAAACTCGATGAAGAATACTTATCATATGTTAAAGAAATATTAGATTCAGAAGAATTTCAAAAAAGAAAAAATTTTGAACATCACGAAAGTGAATCAGTATATGAACATTCTTTAAAAGTTTCATATGATTCATATTTATACGCCAAGAAGCATAATTTAAATGTAAAGGATATCAGTATTGGTGGACTTTTACATGATTTTTATTATAAGCCATGGAAAGATGATACAGAAAAGAAACCCTTTTTAAAAAAGCATGGTTTTGTACACGCTAGAGAAGCATTAGAAAATGCATATAAGCATTTTCCTAATTTAATGAATGATAGAGTGGCAGATATTATTGTAAAACACATGTTCCCACTAAATATTAATCCCCCAAAATATAAAGAAAGTTGGGTAGTAACAATGATGGATAAAAAAAATTCATTAAGTGTACTTAAACACCCATCAGCATGGCCTAGTTATTTGGGATTAAAAAAGAAAAAGAAAAGAGATAAATAAAATGACTAACATAAAAATATTATTTTTATTATTTATTACATACTCAATATTTGGATGGATAATGGAGATGATAGTTACATTTATTGGAGATAAAGAAATTGTAAATAGAGGATTTTTAATCGGACCATATTGCCCAATATATGGAACATGTTCTATTGCAATGGTTCTTTTATTAAGCAAAGTAACTAATCCAGTTCTATTATTCATATTATCCATAATTATATGTAGTGTTGGAGAATATGTAACAAGTTTTATAATGGAAAAACTATTTAAAGCAAGATGGTGGGATTACTCACACAGAAAATTTAATTTAAATGGTAGAATTTGTTTACAAAACTGTTTAGCATTTGGAATACTTGGATTCTTAATGATTAAATATGTAAATACATTTTTTGAAGGTTTATACAATACTTTAAATTTATTAACATTAAATGTAATATTCTACACTATATTAGTTATATTTATAACTGATTTAATAGTTTCATTTAATGTGGTAATTAAAATAAAAAACATGTCTTTAAAATTTGTAAACTTGGACAATACAAAAGAAATTACTGCTAAAATAAAAGCAATCATATCAGATAAAGTGCTTAACAGAAGATTATTTAAAGCATTCCCATATTTAAGTAAATCAATTAAAAATAAAATAAAAGTATTAATTAAAAGAAAGAAGTAGATGTAGTATGTTTGAAAACAAAAAAATATTCATTTTAGGAATGGCAAGAAGCGGTTATTGGGCCGCAAAACAACTAATAAAAAGAAATAATATAATTGTGCTTAATGACAAAAATGAAAATCAAGACTTAGACAGAGTAAAAGAATTAGAAAAATTAGGAGTTAAAGTAGTACTTGGAGATCATCCAGATGATATATTAGATGAATCTTTTGATTATATTATTAAAAATCCAGGTGTTCACTTTGATCATAAATATCTACTATACGCAGAAAAACATAATATAAAAGTAATTAATGAAATAGAGATGGCTTATCATTTCTTGCCAAAAGGAGTTAAATTAATCGCAATAACAGGTACCAACGGAAAAACAACAACTACAACTTTAACATATGAAATAGTAAAAAGTGCCTTTAAAGAAAAAGTACACTTAGCTGGTAATATAGGATTTCCATTATGTGAAGTGATAGATAATATAAAAGAAAACGATTACTTAGTTATGGAAATAGGAGTTCCTCAATTGCATGACTTTTATGACTTTAATCCATATATTTCAGTTTTAACTAACATATTTGAAGCACACTTAGATATGTTCAAAACACGAGAATATTATAATGAAAATAAACTTAGAATATTTATGAATCATACAAAAGATAATATTGCAATTATTAACAAAGGAAATGATGATGCATATAGAATTACAAAAGATATTAAAAGTACTAAAAAATATTTCTCATCAAAAGAAATAATTGACGGATGTTATTTAAAAAATGATGCAATATATTATTATGATGAAAAAATAATTGAAACAAAAGACATTAAATTACAAGGTGTACATAATTATGAAAATATAATGTGTGCAATTATGGTTGCAAAAGAATTAAAAATATCAAATGATATTATAATTAATGTATTAAAAGAATTTAGTGGTGTTGAACATAGAATAGAATATGTTAAAACTATTAATGGAGTGGATTATTATAATGATTCAAAAGCAACTAATGTTACTTCAACACAGATAGCATTATCAGCTTTCAAAAGATCAACAATTCTTCTTCTTGGTGGATTAGACAGAGGACATTCATTCGAAGGATTAAAAGAATATATGAAGAATGTTAAATTAGTATGTTCTTTTGGTCAAACAAATGAAAGAATTAATGAATTTTGTAAAAGCATTAATATTCCTTGTATTGTTTCAACAACATTAAAAGAAGCATTAACAAATGCTTATAATAATGCAGTTAATAATGATATAGTATTATTAAGTCCCGCATGTGCTTCTTGGGACCAATATAAATGCTTTGAAGATAGAGGTACTGAATTTAAAGAAATAGTAAAAAATATGGTTAAATAATTAACCATATTTTATTTGTTTATAATACTTAATATTTCTTTACCATACTTTTTAATTTTAATAGATGATATTCCATATACTTTATCTAGTTCTTTTTCATTGGCTGGTTTCTTTAATACCAAATCATTTAATGTCCTATCATTAAATATGTAGTATGGCTTATATTTTAACTTTTTAGCTTTATTATATCTATATTTTTTTAATTTATTTGAAAGTATAGCATCTAAATTATACATATCACTATCGATATCAGCAATTGTTTCATTTACTTCATCATGTACTTCTTCATTTATATTAAGTGATAATAATTTATCGGCAAACTCTTTAATTTCTTTTTCATTATCAGCTATATTATGTGATTTTCTCTCTTCTCTCTTTAAATACTCTACTATTTTATCCATTCTAATAATTTTATTTTTTAATACAGATTCTTTATTCTTAAACTTAATTTGTGAGTTTTC
The DNA here is from genome assembly GCA_947165135.1 of uncultured Clostridia bacterium. Lineage (GTDB taxonomy): Bacteria > Bacillota_I > Bacilli_A > RF39 > UBA660 > CAG-1000. The sequence goes on along the minus strand of CAMUZE010000011.1, from coordinate 25,291 downwards.
ATTTGCTACTATTACAGCACCTCTATAATAGCTTTTAAATGCATAATTAGTTAACATTTTACCAATAAAACCATTTTGATCATAAATGTATTCCTTAATAATATCTAAATGCCTATTTAATTGAGTTATTGGACTATAAATACTTGTTATTACTTTATCATGTTCTCTATAAAAATTATCATCTTCATCAATAATAATATTTCCATAATAATTTTTACATTCAAATACATAACAGTTTTTACTTGTTATCACTATATAATCTATTTGAGCTTTATAATCTTTATATGCAATATTTAAATCATGTAATATATACATTGGAATATGACTATTTTTAAGCTCATATAGTATTTTATTTTCCCCTTTTAGTCCATATTCAAATTTTTTAATATCATTTTCTATAAAAAATTTCTCTTCTTCACTCGCATATTTTAATTTTACTTTTAAATTTTCAATTTTATTTTCTAAAGTTTTACCATTATAATATACTACTGTTTTCATTTTTCCCTCTTTATTTCTTTATTCCAGATTTTAAATAATACTCACAAGCTTTTTTACTATCCCTCTTAATATTAACACAAATATTACCATTTTCATAATAATATTTTGCTAAATTATAATAAGCATAATTATTTCTTTCATTAATTGGACATTCTATAGCCTTATTATAGTACATAAATGCTATATCAAATTTAGATTGTTTTCTATAATATTCACCCATTTTATTAAGAGCCCAACTTTCATTCATATCAGCACTTATTTTATAATATTTATATGCATTTTCAATATCTCCATTTTTTTCATAAATACTTCCTAAATTATTAAATGCATATACATATCCATATTCACTAGAAATAATAAAGTATTCTTTAGCTTTCTCTATATCGATAATACCTTCCGGATTAATACCTTTTAGATAACATAAACCAAGAGTATTGTATCCTGCAGCACTATTAAGTTCAATTGATTTATTTAAATACTTCCACATTACGTTAGTGTCCATTTTAACTTTACCAGTTATCATTAGATTAGCAACCATCCAACAAGCTTTAGGATGATTTTTTGAAGCTGCTTTTAAATAATATTCATAACTCTTATTATAATCTTTAGTACCACTAACTAATCCATCAAATTCAAGTGATCCTAATTCGGCGCATGCATACATATTATCTTTTTTAGAAAGTGATATTAATGAACTAATATAACTTTGTCCATAATATAATTTAATTTTTAAATACTCATCTAATTCACTTTTATTAATTTTAATATTCATCTTTTGCGAATAAACTGGTTGAATATTATCTAGTACTGCATAATTTAAAATACATATCATTGCATTATAATTATCTAATGATTTAATTTTACTTATAAATGAATTTTTAATACTTTTATCCTTTTTAGCTATATTAATTAATTTAATAATAACATTTTTAAGCTTAATATTATTATTTATTTTATCTAAAGCTTTAGAATTATTAACATATATAGTATTATCAAGAATATTCATAATAGAAAGAATAATATCTATATAACCATTCTTATTATTCATTAAATCAGAATAATACTTTTTATATTCTAAAGGAATCGCTCTATAACCAATACAATAGTTATTTATTGTCGTATTATTAACATTATTTACATTAAAAATAGAAGAAAATATTTCTCTTTGTGACGCATTATTATTGTTAGCTATTTTCTTTATAGTAATTATCACATTTCCAAGTGATAATATATCCTCATTGTTCATTTTTATATAATTTTTCTTCATATATAAAATTATAACATATACGAATATATTTTAAAAATTAGAATTATAATATGTTATAATATTTATGTACATGTAGTATGAAAGGAAAAGATTATGGGAATAGTAAATGATTATATTAATAAATTATTAAGTTATGTAAAAAAAGATAAAAAAGAAAATAAAGAAAAACCTTGGTTAAAGTATTATGGTGACATGCCTGAACACTTAAATTATTTTAATGGCAGTATGTATGATTATCTAAGTGATAGTGCTCTTAGAAACTCATCAAGAATTGCATATAAATACTATAATACAGAAGCAACTTATAAAGCATTTATGAGAAAAATTGCTAAAATAGCGAATGCCTTAACTCAATTTAAAATAGTAAGAAATGAATGTGTTACTTTATGCTTACCTAATACACCAGAGAGTTTTGCATTAATATATGCAATTAATAAAATAGGTGCTATTGCTAATATAGTTCACCCTTTATCAACTACTGCAGAAATAGAAAGAGCATTAAAGCAAACAAATAGTTCAGTTCTTTTTTGTTCTGACGTTTCAATGCCAAAAGCTAGGAAGATAAAAGTAAAACACTTTGTAATGGTACCATCTAATGCAAGTTTAGTTGGATTATTAAAGGTATTATATAATATTAAGTCATCAAAGAATCTAAAATTAGAAGAAGGAATGATGTCTTGGGATGAATTCTTATCTTATAAATTAGATGAAGATGTTTATGTAAAAAGAAATAATGAAGATCCAGCAGCAATTATATATAGTGGTGGTACAACAGGAAAAGCAAAAGGAATTATACTTTCAAATATGAACTTTAATGCTATGGCACTACAAACAATTACGGTATGTAATAAGGCAGTACCGGGAAATACATTATTGTCCGCATTACCAATATTCCATGTATTCGGTCTTTCAATTGGTGTTCACTCAGGATTCATTGGTGGAATGACAAGTTTAATTGTTCCTAAACTAAATACTAAAAAAATTAATAAGGAACTTAAAAAATATAAACCAAGTGTTTATCCAGCAGTTCCATCACTACTTAAAATGACTTTAAATGATAAAGATCCAGGTCACAATGCATTTAAAGATATTAAGGTACTAGTTGTTGGCGGAGACTATTTATCTCCACAATTAAAAGAAGAAACAGAAAAATATTTGCATGAACATGGTAGTGATGCAGTAATTAAAATCGGATATGGACTATCTGAAGCAACTGGATTTAGTTGCACCACTGCTGGAATAGATGAAAAATACTCAGTAAATGGTACTCTTGGAGTCCCAAATCCTGATACATTATTAAAAATTTTTGAGCCAAATTCAGACATTGAAAAAGTACATGATGATATTGGAGAAATATGCATTACTGGTCCAACTGTTATGATGGGATATATTAATGAAGAAGAAGAAACAAATAAAACATTAATAACTCATAGTGATGGAAGAGTATGGCTACATACAGGTGATCTTGGATATATGACTAAAGATGGCCTTGTATATTATTCATCAAGATTAAAAAGAATGATAATAAGTAATGGATATAATATTTATCCAATTGAACTAGAAGAAATAATTTTAAAATGTAAATATGTAGAAGCTTGCACAGTAGTTGCTGTCCCACATAAAATTAAAAATCAAACACCAAAAGCAGTTATTGTGTTAAAAGATGGAGTAGAAGATACATTCGAAGTAAGGGATGAAATTAAATCATATTGCTTTAAAAATATTGCTAGATATGCTTTACCTAGTGAATATGAATTTAGAGAAAGTATTCCAAAAACTGCAGTTGGAAAAGTGGATTATAGAAGTTTACAAAAGAAAGCGGATAAATAATCCGTTTTTTATTTGTGTGGATATGTTGTGGATTTAAAAAAGATGACTATTTAATTTAAATTATTATATAATTTTATTAGGAGGTAACTTATGAAAAGTTTTTGGAAAAATTATAGATCTACATTAATATTAATAGGGTCTATAATAATTGGGGCAATAGTTGGTTTAATCTTTAAAGAAAAAGCCGCTGTATTAAGTCCTTTTGGAGATTTATTTTTAAATATGCTTCTTGTAATTATTATTCCATTAATATTTTTAACAATAACTTCATCAATTGGTAAGATGAAACAACCAAAAAGAATTGGAAAAATACTTGCAACAATAATTGGTGTATTTGTTATTGCATCATTGATTAGTGTATTAGTTGGTATAGTAACAACAAAATCATTTAGATTAGTAAATGTAAAAGATGCAGATTCAATTAAACAATCTCTAACAATTGATAATGAAGAAGCTGAAAGTGAAAAAGTTAATTTCTTAGAAAGGACTGTTCAAACAGTTAGTGTTAATGACTTCAGTAAAATACTAACTAGAGATAACATGATTGCTCTTATAGTATTCTCAGTATTAATAGGTCTTAGCATTAATATGGCAAAAGAAAAAGGAGAGAAATTCTTAGAAGTATTAGAAAGTGCTAATGAAGTATTACAAAAATTCATTAAAATAATTATGTATTATGCTCCAATTGGACTAGGATGCTACTTCGCAGCATTAGTTGGTACATTTGGTAAAGAAATAGCTATCGGATATGGAAAAACATTTGTAATTTACACTATTGTAAGTGTTCTATTCTACTTCTTAGTATATACATTATATGCATTTATTTCTGCAGGAATAGATGGAGTAAGAAGTTATTGGAAAAACATTTTACCAGCGACATTCACTGCTCTAGCCACTTGTTCCTCTGCAGCATCTATACCAGTAAATACTGAATGTGCTAAGAAAATTGGAGTATCAGAAGATATTGCAGATACTACAATTCCTCTTGGAACTAGTTTTCATAAAGATGGATCAATCATTGGTAGCGTATTTAAAATAATGTTCTTAGTATATTTATTCAATTCAGATGTATCAACGGGTAAAATACTAGGAGTTGCATTACTTGCAACATTATTAATAACTGCTGTACCAATTGGCGGTGGAACAATTTCAGAGATGCTAATTATTACTATGTTAGGTTTCCCAGTAGCTGCCCTTCCAATATTAACTATTATTGCAACAATAATTGACCCACCTGCTACTATGTTAAATGTTGTTGGTGATTCAGCATCAAGTATGTTAGTTGCAAGAGTTATTGATGGTAAAAACTGGTTAAAAGAAAAAAAGAAATAATTAAAAAACCACAATAATAATTGTGGTTTTTATTTTGTATTATTATAGACTCATAAGTATTCTATAATATTCACTTTTAAAAATATCTTTCTCAATTCCTAGTTTATCATAAAATACGTCTATATATTCTTTCCCATAGTTTCTCTCGATAGACATTTCACATATTACTAAGTCAAAATATATATCTCCGATTCCACAAGAGCCTATATCTAATAATCCAGCAAATTCATTGTTTAATGCAAGTATATTAGGTAAAGACATATCACCATGAATAAAACCCATTATTTGTTTTGGTTTATTGCCTTTCAAATATTTTAAAATTGCTTCCTTAGTAATAAATCTACCCAATATTTCTTTGTTGATATCTTCATTTTTAATATTACTTAAATTATTTTCAATGTCTTTTATTTTCTTATCTATGGTTTCATCAAAAATACAATCACTGTAATCAATATTATATAAATGATTAAATGCTTGAACAATAATATCTATTCCCTTTAATGGATTTTCAATATAATAATCACTACATAGCATCTCTCCTCTTAATTCTTTAGTAAGAATATAAGATTTACCATTATATTTCTCATAAAATACCTTTTCAGGAATATTTATTTTATCTTTAAGGTAATCATATCTCATAGATTCACTACTTAAATGATCAGCTATTTTAAGATAGAATGTTTTACTTTTCTTTCTAATTTTATATACCTTAGAATTACAAGCAATATCTACTTCTTCTATTCTATTAGCATCTTTTAAAAACTCATTTAATCTATTGCTTCCATTTATAGTGATTACTTTAGGAGTTTCAATTTTTTCTACGCTTTCTACTATTTTATCCTTAATGTCATCATAATTACCATTATAAGTAACTAATTTTTTATTTTCGATTCTTACTATTTTAGTAGCAATTCTATTTATAAAATATCTATCATGTGAAATAAACAATATAGTTCCATCAAATTCAAGTAAAGATGACTCTAATATTTCTCTAGTATTAATATCAATATGATTAGTAGGCTCATCTAAAATTAATAGATTTGCATGCTTTAATATTAATTCAAGTAGTTTAATTCTAACTTTTTCTCCACCACTTAAAGTTTTTAGCTTTTTAAAGATAGCTTCTGAATCGAAATAGAATTGAAATAATTTACTTCTTAATTCTCCTTCACTACCAACAAATATTTTTCTCATATGCTCATAAATGGATAAATTTTCATCCTCAAATCTTACTTCTTGAGGTATATACCCTATTTTAACATTAGGGCCTATTATAATATTATCGCTTTGATTATTAATTATATTTTTAATTAAAGTAGTTTTACCAGTACCATTTCTTCCCATCAAGCAAACTCTTTCATTATAATTAACTTCCATATTAGATGATACTAATAATTCCTTATTTCCAATAGACAAATTCAAATTCTTAATTGTGATAACATGATTTGCACTTCTGTCATCAGTTACTAGTTTTATCTTTAGCTCTTTCTTTTCAACAGGTTTATCTATCTTCTCCATTTTATCTAGTCTTGTTTGTAATGCTTTTGCTCTTTTAAAGAATATAGGATTATCACTTTTAGCTCCCCATTCTTTATATCTTTCAATAGCTTCTTGCATTGCTTTAATCTTTTTTTGTTGATTTTTATATTGTTCAAACTCTATCAATAGCCTTTTTTCTGATTCCTTTAAATAATATGAATAATTTCCATGATATATATCTGCTTCGCCATTCTCGAGACATATTATTTTATTAACTACTCTATCTAAGAAATATCTATCGTGAGATACTATTAAAACTGTACCTGAGTAATTCTTTAAATAATCTTCAAACCATTCTAAAGTATCAATATCTAAATGATTAGTAGGTTCATCTAAAAGTAGTATATCTGGATTAGATAACACTAAAGATGCAAGATTAACAATTGTTTTTTCTCCACCACTTAATGCATTATATTCTGTATTTAGTACATCATCTGATATTTTGAATCCATACTTAATCTTTTCTACTTTTTCTTTTAGATTATATCCGCCTTTAATTCTAAATTCTTCTTGCATTTTAGATAACTCTAATATTTCTTTATTAGAAGAACTCATATTACTTACATATTTGTTTATTTTATTTTCAAGTTCAATTAATTCTTTTACACCTCTTAGATAAACGTCATTAGCAATAACACTATCATCTTCTTTAGGCGGAATTTGACATAAATAACCAATAGTGGAACCTTTTCTTATACTAACATTTCCACTATCACTACTTTCTAAACCCATAACAATTCTAAGCAATGTAGTCTTTCCGCACCCATTACTTCCAATTATAGCTATTTTCTCACCAGTTTTTATATCAAAAGATAAATCATTTAATACTTTATTAAATCCATAATTTTTATTTATTTTATTTAAACTAATTTCTAACATAATAATTCTCCTTTAATTTTATTGCACGTCAAAAAAAACACACTTGTTATTTCTTAAAGGAACTAACGAAGTGTGATATTACTTGTATAAATTAATACGGTTTGCTTATATACACACATAATATCACCTTTCGCCATAGATTATAGCACAATTATTTATAATAATAAAGCCATTTTATTTGACTTTTAGTCATAAAAGTATTATTATAATGACCATTCGAAAGGAAGATAATATGGATAATTTCGATACTGAAATGACAAAAATAGAAGAAAATAAGTTAGAAAAAAGAGAAAATCTTTTAGCATCTGCATATAATCTATTTATGAGAAAAGGTATTCACAAAACATCAATTAGTGATATTACAGATAATGCCGGAGTTGCTAAAGGAACATTTTATTTATATTTTATAGATAAATGGGATATATATGAAAAATTAATAATAGAAAGATCATACTTATTATTTGATGAAGCAATGATTTACTCAAATAATAAAAGAATTAAATCTTTTAAAGAAAAAATATTAGATATAGCTGATTATATAATTAATGCTTTTATTGAAAATAAAGAATTATTAAAATTTATTGGTAGAAATCTATCCTTAGGAATCTATAATGATTCATTAGTAGATGAATATCAAGAACAATATAAAAATGTTAGAGATATTCTTGAAAAAGAATTAAAATCATATAATAGTAAAATTAAGAATGCAAAAGCTACATTATTTATGATAATTGAATTAATAAGTAGTACTTGTTATGATTCAATATTAAATGATATACCTTTATCAATAGACAAATATAAACCAATCCTATTTAATGAAATTAAAAAAATGATAGATAAATAATTATCTATCATTTTTAATTAAACTAATTGTTTGAAACTGTAATTGTTGACGTTCCTGTTGCACCATTACTCGCAGTTGCCGTCAAAGTTACAGTTCCAGAAGTCTTACATGTAATTTTAATTGTTTTACATGATGAACTTGTACATATTACTCCTGTTGGATCTATAAATGAAACATCTGCAATGCTAGAATTATTAGTTTTAACATTATCAATTGTAACACTTCCATCTCTTGAGAATACTTTAATTGAAGAAATAAGTTCTTGACCAGAAGTACAAGTATATGCTGAATTATTAATAATCGGTTTATCAGAATTATTAATAAAATTATTTTTTAAAATATTAACATATGTTGTAACATAGTCATAATGTGCATCTGTTTCATTCATTGACCATTTGTTTGCAATAGTATCATAATCATCTGTTAAAAGAAGAGCCATTGATTGATTTTTATAATTCCATCTTAAATTATAAACCATTCCAAATCTAAATGATTTTGCAACTTTATATGACCAAAAAGTATAACTAAATAAATTATTATCATACTGCTTTAATGCATAATTCCATGAACTATTGATAACTTCTTCATCTAATTCTTCATTATCACCTGTATAAGTAAAATTTGTTTCTCCAATATAAATTGGAACATTATACTTTTTCATATCTCTAACATCAGCTGCTACTTTTGATTGAATATCATTTTTTATTATATTAACACTATTAGACCAGAAGAAATAATCATGCAAAGAATATGCTACATTAGTCCATTTACACTGTGTAGCTGGGCATATAGATGTATCTGTGATACCATTTGTTCTTTCGCTTTCTGTTGGTAATGTTAATAAAGGATTACCATTTGAATCTTCCATATAAACTTGGTGTGATTTTGAATCAGGATATGGTGCCTCCATAATTATTACATGATTAGGATCTATATCTCTTATCGCTTTATATGTCATATCATAAAATCTTATTAACTCATCTCTGTACATATTTCTATCTGTAGGTCTATCAATATATTTGTTACCATCCGACCCAATACCAGAAGATGGTTCATTTAATAACTCATATCCCGCAACACCTGGATTGCCATTAAATCTTCTTGCAACAATTTTCCAAATATCTATTGCATTATTTTGAGCATTTTGATCATCATAGAAAGTAAATCCTCTAGCAGGTCTAATACCATAATCACTTTGGCCACCATCAACAACGTGCAAATCAAATATTACATATATACCACGTTTTCTACACTCATGAACAATCCAATCAAGATATTCTAATCTCTGATTCAATCTATCGCCAGTTAACATAGTATATGAATATTTATAAGCGTTCATATCTGAGGGTTTAGTAGATGAAGTAATTGTTATAGGAGCGCTTGGCTCGATATATGTCATATCAACAAAATAGCTCCATGCTAAAGGGACTCTAACAGCATTGATTCCTATTTCCTGCATTTTTTCTATATCAGATTCGGTAATAAAGTTTTTATAATAAATATTATTAAGATTATATTCTCCGTCTTTACCAAAGCGTTTATAAAGAATGTAGTTGATTTGTATATCATTATCAGCATATTCTCTCCAATAAGCAGAACTTAGATTCGTGTATGGAGTTGGAAAATTTGAAGTATCAAAAGCAACATGCGCATTTTCCATTGGAGAAAGTGAAATAGCTCTACTTAACCACTCTCCAATATTATATCCTCTTAGTACAATACCTGTATCAGTTCCGGCTTTTACAAATTTTGTTCCACTTGTTTTTAAGAAATCATTATCAGTAATTAAATATTGTTCCCAGTTTACATAAACAATTACCGTACAACTATTATTTGACAAATTACATCCGGCAGCTGCAGCTATATCTACTGCAGAATAATTATTCATTTGATTTAAGTATGTTTTTACATTTGTACTTTCATTTAATACATAATATTCGGATTCAGGCGGAACTCCCGCATTACTTTTTCGCCAATTTAAATATTCACCATTGTAATCAATTAAATTAATGCTTTGATCATTAGCACTATGGCTATCGACATATATTTTTCCAGTAGCATTCTTTATTACCATTCCATTCTCATTAACTCCATAAGTATCATTAACTGGATTATTCCATGTTCCACCATTACCATTGTATTGAATATATAATGCATTTATATCAGCTTCTAATACTGTTAATGTTCCATTTTGTTTTGTTATTGTATAGTTTGTACTTACATCTGTACTTCCATTCATTACTTTTACTGTACTTAATGTCTTTGTACTACTTCCTGCATCTATTTGACTTCCACTTGTTGTGCATTCTAAAGAGTGTCCACTTACTAAGCTTCCACTTGTTACTTCACAAGTAGAATCTGCATTTAGTGCACTTCCATCATATGTCTTACTTTGATTACTTGCTTTTACTGTTATTGCTTTTGCATTTATCTTATATGTTTTTGTATTTCCTGTTAATGTATAGTTACTACACTTTGCTTGTCCTCCACTTACACTTGAACAACTCGCTGTTGATGTATAATTGCTTGCACTTGCATTAGTCTGTGTAGTCCTTGTAACTGTCATTGTCTCTCCAGCTACTCCTGTTGTTACACTTGCTGTTGGTGCTTGGGCACTTCCGTTATATGTAAATTCTGTTGTGCTTCCCCATGAAACACTTACACTCTTTGGTTTTATCTTCCATGTTATATTCTTTGCTGTTGTTGTATTATCACTCCACTTATAATTTGTTGTTGAATCTAATGTACATGTTTGTGTATATGTTGTACTACCTTCATTTGCATTTGTCGCACTTTGTGTTCCACTTGCTGTTGATCCAGCTGGACATGTTATTCCACTTCCTTGACTACTTCCTGTGTATGTCTTTTCTGCTGGACTACTTGGTATTGTTAATACTTTTGCATTTATTGTTAATGCTCCCGTGTTATATGTAATACTATAATTACTTGTTACATCTGTTGTTCCTTTTTTAATTGTTGCTGCACTTGGTGTTATTGTTCCAGATGTTGTTGCATTACTTGTTGACTCTGTTAATGTTATTGCCGTTAATGAATCTCCACTTCCTAATGTTGCCACTGTTACATCAGACGTTGTCTTTGATATTGCTGTTCCATATGTTACTTCTTGTGCTTTTGCTGTTATTGTTATTGCTTTTGCATTTACTGTTAATGTCTTCCCTGTATTTGTTAGTGTATAGTTTGCACACTTTGCTTGTCCTCCACTTACACTTCCACATGAAGCTGTTACTGCCTGTGTTCCTTTATATGTAATACTATTATTACTTATTGAAACACTCATTGTTTCTCCACTTACTCCTGTTGTTACACTTGCTGTTGTTGAATGTGCGTTTCCATCATATGTCCATGTTAAAGTTCCCCAAGAGACTGCTAAGCTCTTTGGATTAACTGTTAATGTTCCATTTGTTTTTGTTATTGTATAGTTACTACTTACATCAGAACTTCCACTCATTACTTGTATTGTTGATAGTGTCTTAGTACTACTTCCTACCTCTGTTTGGCTTCCTGTATTTGTACATGATAATGTGTGTCCACTTACTACAATACCACTTGTTATTTCACATGTTGAATCAGCTTCTAAAGCAGTTCCATCATATGTCCTGCTTTGGTCACTTGCTTTTATTGTTACTTCTCTTTTTGCAAGCGTTATAGTTTTTGTATCACATGTCTTATCATTGTGATTATTATCTCCCTCAATACGTACTCTTATATATGTTGTTCCTGCGCTTTTTCTTACTGGGTTAGTTGTATCTTGGTCTGTATATGTAGTGCCACCGTTGGTACTCTTTTCATATTTTATTGTTCCACCTGATCCTCCACTTACCGTTACTGTATGTTCCTTTGCATCATATGTTCCACTATATTCAGTTACTGTTGGACAAATAGAATCTGCTTTATTTATTGTTATTAAATATGTAGTGCTTGCTTCTGTATACGCATTGGTTTCTGCACTTCTTACTGTTACTGTTATTGTTGTTCCTGCATCTATTGTTCTTAAATTACTTACTGTTATTGTATTTCCATCTTTTGTTATTGTTGAAGTACTATTATTATCTACTACACTTATTGTTCCCCCATGTGAACTAACTACATTAAATGTTACTGTATTCGTTCCATATGTTATTGTTTTCTTTGTTTCGTTTAATGTTATATAACCCGCTTGTTTTGTAACCTGTTCTAAATTAATATGACTAATATTAATGCTATTTGATACTGTTACCTCTTCTCCACTTACTCCATCTATCCATTTTCCTCTTGATGTTTTGTAATAAATTTTCATATAACTTAGTCTATTTTCGCTTATTGTTCTCGATGCCAACATTATATGATTTGTTGTTAATGGCATTTCACTTGTATATAAATGACTACCTATAACATAACTATTATTTGGTATATCATTTTTATCTATTTCATTTGTATTAGTATTTTCATAATATGTACTAGTTGTTTCTGAATTTCTATAATTTATTGTATATGAAGAAAGGTGAGTTTTTTCTTCACCTGTTAATCCATCTATCCATTTTCCTCTTGATGTCTTATAATATAGTTTCATATCGCTTAGAGTATTTCCCTCTATTGTATTTGATGCTAACATTATATGTTTTATTGTTAAAGGTACTTCATTTGTATATAAATGAGTACCTATAACATAACTGTTATTTGGTATATCATTATATGATGTTGTTGCTGCATTAATTCTTACTATTAATGCTGTTATAAATATTAAAACAAATGCTATATAATTAAACTTCTTCACATTAATTCTCCTATTGAACAACATTTGCTCTAAATTTTGTACCACCACTTGATAATTGTACTAAGTAAGCACTTTCTAAAGTATTTTTATTTTCAGAGAAACCATTTAACTTAGCTCCATCAGATGCATAATATAATGCATATACTGATATTTTTGTTCCATTTTCATAAACATATAAATCTAAATATGGTGAAAAATCATCCTTTGGAACAGCTCTAATTGTGTATGTCTTTTGATTCCATTTTGCTGTTAATGTTATATTACTAGTTATAGCTGTATTAAAGTTGAATGCACTACCATTTAATTGCCATTCTACAAATGTATGTCCTTCTTTTGTTGGATTTGTTGGCTTAGTAGCCTTTGCTCCACTATTTACAGTTTGTGAACTTACTGATGAGCCTCCATTTGAATTAAATGTTACTGTATACTTTTGAACAGCATTTTGTTCCCATTTCGCTGTTAGTGTAATATTATTTGTTATTACTGTATTAAAGTCGAACTCACTTCCATTTAATTGCCATTCTACAAATGTATAGCCACTTCTTGTTGGGTCTGCTGGTCTTATTGCAGTTGCTCCTTTAACTACCAATTGTGCATTAATTGTTGAGCCACCATTTGAATTAAATGTTACTTTATACTTTGGCGTTGTATTTTGGTTCCATTTTGCTATTAATGTTATATTACTTGTTATTGCAGTATTAAAGTTGAATGCACTTCCATTTAACTGCCATTCTACAAATATATATCCTTCTCTTGTTGGATTTGTTGGTTTAGTAGCCTTAGCCCCACTATTTATAGTTTGTGAACTTACTGCTGAACCACCATTTGAATTAAATGTTACTGTGTACTTTTGTTGATTCCATTTTGCTGTCAATGTTATATTACTTGTTACTACTGTATTGAAATTATAAGTTTTTCCATTTAATTGCCATTCTACAAAAGCATATCCTTCTTTTGTTGGATCTGCTGGTTTAGTAGCCTTAGCTCCCTTGATAACTGTTTGTACATTTACCACTGAACCACCATTAGTATTAAATGTTACTGTGAATTTTTCTACTGAGGCTTCATCAATCCATTTTGCTGTCAATGTTATATCACTTGTTACCGGAGTTGAAAAATCATATGCTTCTTCATTCAATTGCCATTCAACGAATACATATCCTTTCTTTGTTGGATTTGTTGGCTTAGTAACCTTTTTACCAGTTCCTATGGTCTGTGATTTCACTGCTGAGCCTCCATCAGTATCAAATGTTATAGTAAATTTTTCTATTATTTGTTCCTCACCCCATTTTGCTGTTAATGTTATATTACTTGTTACCGGAGTTGAGAAATCATATTTTTTACCATTTGACTGCCATTCTACAAATGTATATTTAACCTTATCATCGCCTTCTTTAGTTGGAGTTTCTGGTAAAGTTGCTTGTTCACCTGGCTTAACATGTTGATTTACTAATATACTTCCTCCATCAGTATCAAATCTAACAACAAATGTCTCTTCTTCAACTGATACTTCTCTCCATACTGCGGTTAATGTAGCATTTCCAACAATTGGAGTATCAAAATTATATGTTTTTCCATTTAGTTGCCATTCTACGAATTCATATCCTTCTTTTGTGGGATCTGCTGGCTTTGCAATTTTGTTCCCATTTCTTACATTTATTGCCGAAGTTGCTGTTCCTCCATCAGTATCGAAAGAAATTGTATAAGTTTTTTGTCCTTTAAAATAAAAATAACAAAAAATGCAAATAATTATTAATACCAAAAGAATTGCAATTACTATTTTTCTACTTTTATCGCTCATAATTTCACCATTATTATATACTTATTATACTATGTATAGTATAACAACTTTGCTTATTATTTTCAATATTAATAACTAATAAAAAAGAATATATTCTATTCCTATTTTAATTTATTATATATTAATTCATATTCTTCATTAGATAAGTTTTCCATTAATTTATTTAATGTGTCTTTATCTATCTCATAACTATCTATAACAGCTTTGCTTTCTTTTTTAGTTAACTTTTGATTATGCTCTTTAGCAAAAGCAATTAATGCCTCCATTAAATTGTTTTTAAGTTTCTTATCTCTATGAAAGAACATTTCTCTAAAAACATACATTTTAAAGTTATTTTTTAAACTATTTCTGTTGATTGGAACTATTCTTATCATAGAAGACATTACTCTAGGAGCAGGATCAAATGCGTCTGGTGTAATATCCATTATTCTAGTTGTTTCAAAAAAACAATTTGTTAATAAAGATAATTTATTTAATTCTTTATTAATTACTCCATCAGCAAATCTCTTTCCAACAATAAGCATACATTCTTTAAATTCACATTTTAATAGTTTTTCAATAAAGGGTTCAGTAATTGAATATGGTAAAGCAGATATTATCTTATCACAAGGTGGAATATAAACATTTAATGCATTTCCATAAATAACATCAATATTATCATATTTATGTTGCAATACACTAATAAAATGTTCTAATTCTCTATCAATTTCAATACATGTTAAATGTCCACATCTTCTTGCTATAGTATCAGTTATTTGACCTTTACCAGGTCCAATTTCCACTACAACATCGTCAGTTCCAATGTTTGCTTCATCAACAAATTTATTTATGATATGTTTATCAATCAAGAAATGTTGATCTAAATAATTTGTATCATTTTCAAATTCCATATTATCCCTCTATTCTCTATTTAATTTTACCATATTATTTAAAAATATTAAATGGATATCTATTTGGCAAATCTAATTCAAACTTTAATATTTCTTTAGTAGTTGGATGAATAAATTCTATTCTTTTGGCAAAAAGAGCAATTTGTTCACCAGCTTTTGCATTTCTATTATATTTATTATCTCCATATAATGGATATCCATAATGAGAAAATTGTACTCTTATCTGATGAGAACGTCCTGTTTCTAAATTTATTTCTACCAATGACATGTTATCCTTACTAAATATTTTATTATAGTTTAATATTGCTTCTTTTCCCTTTTCATCTACTTTAACAATATTGTTCTTTTCATCTTTTAATAATTTATCTTTTAGTGTACCTTTATCATTTATATTACCAATAACCACAGCATTATAAATCTTTTTAAATGATTTATTTCTAATTTGTTCCGATAATCTTGATGCTGCTTTGCTAGTACGCGCAAAAACCATTATTCCGCCTACTGGTCTATCCAATCTATGGACAAGTCCTAAATATACATTACCTGGTTTATTATATTTTTCTTTTATATATTTTTTTAAAATATCAAGTAAGTTTTCATCTCTTGTTGAGTCTTCTTGAACAGGTATATTTATTGGTTTTTCGACAACTAACAAATGATTATCTTCATAAATAATATTAATCTTCATTACTTTCCCATCTTCCATATATTCCACATGGTAATACTAAATTACTATTTGTAATTTTAAAACCTATTTCATCTGTAGTTATTGTTCCATTACTTAATCTTTTTCCAACACTCGTTAATATAACGTTTTTAAGTATTTCTGGTGTAATACCTTTGGTGTAGGAACTTATAAGTAAAAACAATGGTTTATCACTTAATATATCTATACAAGAATCTATTAATTTATTTAAACTATCTTCAAATCTCCATAGTTCTTTAGATGGTCCTCTTCCATATGTAGGAGGATCCATGATTATAGCGTCGTATTTATTTCCTCTTTTTTTCTCTCTTTCTACAAATTTTAATACATCATCACATATATATCTAATTCTATTATTATCTAATTTTGATAATACGGCATTTTCTTTTGCCCAATCATTCATACCTTTTGAAGCATCAACATGAACCACTTCTACTGCTCCAGCATATGATGCAGCCATTGTGGCACCACCAGTATATGCAAATAAGTTTAATACTTTTATTTCTCTTTTAGCATTTTTAATTTTATTAATTATAAAATCCCAATTAACAGCTTGTTCTGGAAATAATCCTGTATGTTTAAAACCAGTTGGACTTACTTTAAATTTTAAATCTTTATAATTAATAGTCCAAAACTCAGGAAATTTTTTAATATTTTCCCAATATCCACCACCCTTATCACTTCTATGATAAAGAGCATGATAATTATTCCAAGCATTAGTATTATCATGTGTCCATAATGCCCATGGATCAGGTCTTCTAAGTATTACACTTCCCCATCTTTCTAATTTTTCTCCATTACCAGCATCAATACACTCATAATCTTTCCAATTATTACTAACAAGCATAAAAATCACCTAAAATTATTTTAACATATATTTCATTATTTTTAATTGTTTTATTAATAGTTTACATTTAAAAAGTGCATCAAAATGCACTATACTTCAATACTTTTAATATAATTCATAAATTTATCTTTACTATTATCTTTATCTTCTTTTAAACACATGAAATTAATTGTCCAAAATGAATCGGCGCTTTTAAACACAACCGCTAAATGATAATGAGTGCTTGATTCATATTCTACATACGAATAATTATTTCCATCTATAATTTTTCCTTCTTTATTATTAATTTTCATTGCTTCAGTTAAATATTCTTCAGTAGTAGATTCACTAGTAATTTTAATATCATCTAAATCCTCTATTTCCTCTTTTACTACTGTTATAACATTTGTATTATCCTGATAATAATAATGAAATGTTTCACTTATTCTTTTTTTATATTCACTGGACAATGTTATTTTAAAATCTCCCTCATCATGCACCACTTTTTTATCACAACCAATTACTAAGAACAATGCAAAAATAATAATAAATAATTTAAATATATTTTTTCTCATATTCTCACCAACTTAAATATAACACATTTTATATCAAAAGTATTAAAAATATTAAAAATATATATTATAATTAAAGAAAGAAGGTGAGTTAACTGAAAAAATACTTTATAAATATCATAATAGCAATTCTATTAATTATATTTATTGCTTCTTTTGTAAATATTATCACATGGAAACAAGATAATGATATAAATAAAAAAGAAATAGATAATATAGAAGAAAAAATAACAATTGAAGAAATAAAAGACAATGATGAAACAATTATAATAAGTGAAAGTAAAGAAAATCTTATTGATACTGATTTTAAATCGTTAAAAGAAATTAATAATGATGTTAAAGGCTGGATACAAGTAAAAGGAACGAATATTAACTATCCATACGTCCAATATAAAAATAACGATTATTATTTAACTCACTCTTTTGAAAAAAACAAATCCAAAGCCGGATGGATATTCATGGATTATAGGAATAATACTGACTTTGAAGATAAAAATACAATTATATATGGGCATAATAGATTTGATAAAAGTATGTTTGGATCACTTAAAAATTTACTTGATAATAACTGGTTAAAGAATAAAGACAATCATATTATTAAAATATCTACTGAAAAATATAGTATGAATTTTCAAGTATTTAGTATTTATAGAATTAAAACAACTAGCGATTACTTAATAAATAATTTCAATTCAGAAGAAGATTTTAATAAATTTATAAAAATGATTACTAAAAGAAGTTCTTATAATTTTAAAATTGATGTAAACAATAATGATAAAATACTTACTTTATCAACATGTAGTGGTAGTAAAAACAAATTAGTAGTACATGCAAAATTAATAAAAGTTCAATATAAGTAGGAGGATAATATGAATAAAACATATTTAGAAATTAATTTAGATACCCTAAGAGAAAATACAAAATATATTATAAATAAATATGGTGATTATAAGTATTATTTTGGAGTAGTTAAATCCAATGCATATGGTCATGGTGAATATATAGTTAATGAATTAATAAAAGGTGGTATTAATTATATTGCAGTTACATATTTAGAAGAAGCATTAAAAGTCCGTGAATATAATAAAGATATACCTGTTTTGTGCTTTGCCCCAATTGATATAGAAGATTTGGATACTGCTATTAAGAATAATATTACAATTACTATAGCTGATTTAACTTATCTTGAATACTTAGTTAAAAAGATTAATAAAAAAATTAAAGTACATATTAAACTAGATACAGGAATGAATAGATTAGGATTTAAAGATAAAGAAAAACTAGAAGAAGCATATAAACTAATTAATGAGAATAAATATTTAGAATTAGAGGGTATATATACACATCTATCTACAGTTGGATTACATGAAAAAACATATGACAATCAAATTAGCAAGTTTAAAGAATTAACAGAAAATATTGGTTTAAAGAGTATTCCTATTGTTCATCTAACAAGTAGTGCTAATCTAGTTTCTCACGATAAAATAGAATTTGCTAATGGAGTTAGACTTGGAAGTATATTATATGGATTTAATCCCACTATTAGAACAAGTAATAAAGGAATTATAAATAAATTAAGAAACCTTAGAAATAAGTATATGCAAAAAAAATATAATCTAAGTAAAGTATATACAGATGTAGAACTAGATATTAAACCAGCATTAAAAATGTATTCTAATATATTGCAAATAAAAGCGGTTAAAAAAGGAGAATATATTGGATATGGTCTTTCATATAAAGCAAAAGAAAATGTAAAAATTGCAATTGTTCCAGTAGGATATAACAATGGTATTGGATTTGGTATTAATTCACATTATGTTTATATTAAAGATAAAAAATACTTTGTTGCTGGACAAACATCTATGAACATGATTGCTATAATAGTAGATGATGATATTAATATTAATGATAAAGTAGAATTAATAAATGATAAACTTACTCCAAAAACTCTAGCTTCATTTACAAATAAATTAACTATTGAAATACTTCTTGCAATAGGACATGCTAATAAAAAAGTATATACATTAAATGAAAAAATTGTTAAGGAAATTGAACCTTAGCAATTTTTTATTTTTATATATACAATATCAAAATATACACTCACATATAATAAAACATATAAAAATTATGAAGATAAGTAATTTATTGTTGAAAAATATTATAAAATTATTTATAATATTTATACAACGCAGGTATAGTTCAACGGTTAGAATGTGGCCTTGCCAAGGCTAAGATGCCGGTTCGATTCCGGTTACTTGCTCCATAGTGAAATCTGCTCGAACTTTTCGAGTTTTGATAAATAACTAATCCAATTTGGATTAGTTTTTTTGTGTTTCGAACTCCCGCGTTATCAGCTTGGAAGAATACAAAGACTATCCTACTTTATAAAGAAAGGATGGAACTATGATAAATATTATTAAGGAAAAATTCAAAGAAAAGATGATTTTGAAAGATAAATCATCTTGGAAGTTTAAATTTTTTAACAAGCTTTACTTCATCATTTTGTTGTTCTGAATAAAACCTATTTTGAAATTCTTGTAAAGCAATATTATATTCAGTAATAGCTCTTTTATCATCTTTTAAACAATCGCCATAAATATTACCATCAAACGCTTTTAAAATATACCAATCTTTATTATATATGCAACATTGTATTCCATATCTTTCACATAATCTAAAATTTTCTAATTCTTCTAATTCAGAACTAGAGTATCTAATAGCATTGATAACATTTAATGCTTTTTCTTGTTCTTCTTTAGATGATTGTCGAAAATCACAGGAAGTAATTGATGGTCTAGGATCATTATAAGAAACATTGGGATTACCTTTTTTAATACTTTCGAAATTAAAATTATCAGCTTTATAAACTATGTCTAAAGATGTATGATAAATATCAGTATTTTTATATGTATCATCATCTTTTTCATAAATAGTTGGTGTTTCAACATTTGATGGGAATTGTACAACATTTGGTTTTAAATAAGAATTTCTTCCAATGCATACTAATTCTATCGGTTCATTGCTTGACATACTTGTATTTACAATTTCTTGAATACATTGGCTAAATGCAGTTTTTATATAATCTCCTGTTTTGTCAAATCTTTTATCTACACATTCAATACTATTAACAATTAAAACATTACCATTTCTTTTAATAGGACAAAAAGCCGCCAAATCACCTAATTTATCATATATTAGTAGTATTCTTCCATTTCTACATAAAGCAGCATGTAATAAATGCTTATGAGCAATATCTAATGTTCTAATACAACAATTAGCTTTATATCCCAATTCAAATATTTTATAATCATCAAATTTTAATGTTTGAAATTTGTATCCATCTACTGATGTGCCTTCTACGTATGGAATACTAGATTCAACTCTTCTTTTCATCTTCCTATATATTTCAACTATACTTTTTAAAACATCATCATTGCTGTGTCTGGTTTTATTGCCTAAAACAATGTTTTCTAAAAAATCATTATTGTTTAATAAATAACAGTCAGGTGTTATTATTTTTCTATTTATATCATATTTTTCAGTTTCTAGTATTGAAACAATCTTTTTCATTGTAATTTCATTATGGCATTTTTCAAGTATCTCATCATAGTTGTTATAAACATAATACCATCTTTTATATAATTCTGAATTCTTATTATTTAGCATATCAATAAAGTGATTGTTTTTTGGAGTTTCAAACATAAAATTAATAAATCTTCGATCTATTGATGGTAAGTATTTATTACCTTCTTCAACCATTAATACTTTACTTACATCAGTTTTAGCAACATTATCTAAAAATCTTCTATCGTACTCTCCGTATCTACCACTTAATATTTCAATACTTCTTTCATAACCAAATATAAAATATAGTTTTATACATATTCCATATATTGAAGACAACTCATCTTGAGTTTTATCTTCTAAAAATTTAAATAATTTATTAATATGTTTTACATTTATTTTAGATAATTGGTCAAAAGTTATACCATTTAAATATCTAGCACTTGCTAGAGAAATATTAAACTTTAAGTAAAACATTAACCTTAAGTCTTTGTTTAAATGATCATAATGACTTGTTAGGTTATTAATATCTGTATATGTTAATAAATTATAATTTAAATTTCTTTTTAAAGTATTGTACATTGCTTCTGAATTTACCAAACTATCTTTCATTATAATAGGTAGCAAATATCTTAACATTTTTTCTCTTATTAATTCATCATCTATTTCATGTAAAAGTATTTCAAATACTTTTTGCTTTAAATCAACTGAACTATAGTAATATTTTCTTCTGTAAACATCACGTATTCGTCTATTTATAAGATTATCTCTTGTTTTCATTTCATCCATGAATTGTTCAAATGATTTTCCTTTTGATTTAATATTTTCAATTATATATTTTTTAATTGCTTGATTATTATTTTTATCATTTCTAATATAATCTATAAAAAATAATTCATCATCATTAAGTTGTGAAATTATATTTTCATCAAGCTTACTTATATCTATAGAAAATAATATTCTTTCAATATTTTTATATCTTTGTCTAAAATCAATAGGAAGTAAAATGTCATTTGTATAACTATTTAACTTTTCAATTATTCTTAATTGTTTATCACTTGGTAATGACTTAAATTGGTCACTATAAACTATACTTTCAAATACTTTATTAATGTCATAAGAATGGAAGAATCTTGTTTCTATTTCAATATCTGATGTTAGTACTGCAATAAAATATTTATTAGTGTACACTTGCTTTTTTATTGATTGTAATTTAATAATCTTATTTAAATTTTCAAGATTCCTTATAAGTTGTTCATCATAATGTAAATTTGTAATATCTTTTTTACCAAATATTAAAACTCTTTGAATTATATCATTATTCCATAGTTTGTTTTGTAAGGAAGAACCTGAATTTCTAAAAATAGAGTTTATAGTACCTTCGTTAAGAGTTGATATAACTTCAACAACATTAGAATCAATTAATAAATTTATATCTTTATCAGTCATTCTTTTGAAAATATTAATTACTTTATATTTATTTTTATATGTTCTAATATTTTTAAAATCAATACTAAAGTTTGTTGATTCCATATTATCCCCCTTTGATAAATGTGTTTTTTATTATAACACATTTTAAATTAATTGAACAAAAAAAGTTTAAATATTAGAAAAATATGCTATAATGCTTTTAGAAATTAGTTGTTTATCAACTTTTACTATTAGGAGTTTTGAATAACCTTTGTTATCGCTCCCTCAACTTTTTCAGAAAAAGGTCATTTTGGGAGCAATTTTCATTAGTATTTAAGGCCAAAGATTATCAAATTATATGTTTGAGGGAGCATTTTCAAAATAAAAATGGTGTCACAAATTATTAGGATTTATGGGTAAATCTTAATGATGTGATACCACCCTCTTATCCTGATAAAAAAAGAATAAAAAATGCCCCTTTTATGGGAGCAATTAATTAACTTTTTGTAATCGTAATTTCGTACTTTTCAAATGAGAATTTAAGTCTAAATCAGTATTTGATTCCAAATATATAATTGTTGCAATAGCATTAATAAGTAAATTATTGCTTTCTGATTTAATTTCTTCGAATGAAGTAAACCCTAAAGTTTTACAAATAAGTGCCTTGGCTTCATTAGATTTATCCTTATATTTTTCATAAATAGAATTAAATCCAATTTCTTCTAAATTCCTATTTTTATATTGTTCAATGAATTCATCAACAATTTTATTAATAGAATCTTCCTCTAAAATTGTTTCACCTTGTTCTACACATTTTTCTGTTGCAACTGAAATTACAATATCTTTAGCTTTTTTATATTGTCTTTGTATTTCCTCTGCCACTTCATTGTTAGATGTTCTTGATAAAGATTGTAATAAAACATATTCACTTAAAGTAACATCTTTTTTACTTAATATTTTATAATAAGTTTTAATAAAAATTTCTAATTTTGAAGCATTATTTATTAATTCAAAATTACCATTACAATCTAAATAATCAAATATTTCTCTCTTATAACGTTGTATTTCACCCAAATCTTTGTCAGAAAATTTTTCACATATAATTTCTTCCATGTCTGATTTTAATTTTTCTCGTCTTTTTTCTTCTTTTTGTCTTTCCTTTTCTTCATCATATGGTGGCATCAACATGTCCATATTTAAACCCTGAATTATCATTTAAATCTCCTCTTTCTAATTGGCATATATGATAGCATATAATAACCTTTTTATCAAGTCTAACTTCTGAATTTGTTTATTTAAAGAAGTAAATGCAACTTGTTTTTAAATATTCTATTAAATTACATTTTACTATTAACTAACCACTTCATATTCTAATACAAAGTTTAAAAATGATTTTGACTTTATAAACTTTTATGATAAAATCTATTTATCGATTGAGTGAATTCAAGTAGTGTCAATATTTCTCATATGACACTCGCAGTTGCTCCAGAGTTAAATCTGTTCGGAATATTCTGAACTTAATATATAAAACTTGTGATTAATCACAAGTTTTTTTGTTAATTTTTTTAAATATTAACTATGGTTTTTACTATATTTTGCTTTCTCTGTGTTCAAATTTAACAGTCTTCTTGTATATCCTTTTTCCTCAAATTCTCTTTCACATTCTTGAGCTACATAATCCCATGATAAGCCATTAAACTTTCCTCCATTAGATACATAGCTTATTTCTCCATCAATATGTTTCATGTTCTCTATAAATAGTTTCTTAAGTTTACTTGATGTCATTTGTTCTTTAATATATTTCAAAGTAGATAAATAATACTTGCCATCTTTACTTAAAAAAGAATATAAAGCAGAATTATCGTCATATGCACACTCAAATGGATAGTATGTTTCTCTTTCTTGTTTTTTACCAAATAACTTCCTATTTATTTCTTTTACAATTACTATTTTCCCATCAGCAATAAGTTTACTAATTTCTTCAACAGTATATAAATGTTTATTATCAAGATGAGCATCAGAAGTATATAATACTCTATAATCTATTCCAACTTCATTATACCAGCAAGCGCAATGTTTATTATCTTTTCTTTCCTTAACTACTTTATGCATTCTTGTTCTTATTCTAGTACTACCAACAAAATTTTTCCCAGTATGGATTTCAATGATATTAACTAAATCTTTTTCAGTCCAATTAGTAACAAAGGCAAATGTAGTTAACATATTATAAAATTCTAATTCTGAAATATCAGATTTACTTTCTATCAGTTTCTGACATTCTTCTGCTCCAGATAATAATCCTTCCATATCTTGACAAATACCTGTTATATCCGGCTTGCCAGTTTGAAAATATTTATCTATTGCATATCTTACTTCCCAATATATTTTTCTTTTTAATAATTCAGCATTCATAAGTTCTTTTCCTTTCAAATATTGAGATATATTGTAGTATATTTTTATTCTAAAGTCAAATTAAAAGATGCTTTTAGCATCTTATATTTCAATTTCATTTTGACTTTTATTGATTTTATAATCAAATGGATATATTATTGTTTTTTC
>CAMUZE010000010.1 GCA_947165135.1 uncultured Clostridia bacterium | reverse complement strand
ATATAATATATCTGAAAGTGATTTAAATGGCACTACTGGATATGGATATAATGATGTTGGAAGAGATAAAATAGAAAAAGTATTTGCATATGTTTTAGATAGTGAAGATGCCTTAGTAAGAACACAAATAATTTCAGGTACACACGCTATTACAACTACTCTATTTGGAATATTAAGACCAAATGATATTCTGCTTTCAATAACAGGACTTCCATATGATACATTACATGAAGTAATTGGAATAAAGGAAAATAAAAGTTCTTTAAAAAGTTATAACATTAATTTTGATATGATAGACCTTAAAAATAATGATTTTGATTATGAGAAAATAAATGAATATTTAAGTAAAAACAAAGTAAAAATGATACTTATTCAAAGATCACGTGGATATTCTTTAAGAGATTCTTTAACAATTAAGAAACTAGAAAAAGTAATAAAATTTATAAAAAATATAGATAAAAACATAATTATATTTGTAGATAACTGCTACTGTGAATTTGTAGAAGAACTATCACCAACTTCTGTAGGCGCTGATATTATGGCAGGATCACTTATTAAAAATCTAGGTGGTGGTATTGCACATAATGGTGGTTATATAGCAGGAAGAAAAGATTTAATTGAATTATGTGCAGAAAGACTAAATGTTCCAGGTGAAGGACGTGAAGTTGGTCCTTCTGATAATGCAAATAGATTATTCTTACAAGGACTATATTTAGCTCCAAGTGTTGTATCTTCTTCGTTAAAAACAAGCGTTTTAACAAGCAAAGTATTAGAAGAATTAGGATATAATGTTAGTCCTAAACATAATGAACCTAGAGCTGATATAGTAGAATTAATATATTTAGAAAATGAAAAAAATATGATTAAATACTCATCTGGTATTCAAGGAAGTGGCGCTATAGATGGAAATGTAGATCCTGTTCCAGGAGATATGCCTGGATATGAAGATAAAGTAATCATGGCTAGTGCTTCATTTATACAAGGAAGTTCAATTGAAATATCATGTGATGGTCCAATAAGAAAACCATATGTGATATTTCAACAAGGATCACTCACTTATGATTATGGAAAAATAGCATTAATAAACGCAATTTCAAAATTAAATGAATAAAAATACCTCTTACTAATAAACTATTTAGTAGGAGGTATTTTTTTGAAAAAACAATTATTAGAGACATATATAAGTAGATTAACAAGACAAGATATAGTAGATTATTTATCAAAAGAATGTATACCAGCATCAAATTATGAAATAGATTTAATATATAATGCAATAAAAAATGATTATAATGAAATATTGGAAACTGATTTTAATAGTTATATTTCTAATTATAAATTAACATTTAATAAAACATTATATGAAAAAATCATAGAAAAATATAATCAATATAAAAAGTTTATTGAATAAAATCAATAAACTTTTTGTTTCTAATTATTTCAATTTCTTCTTTATAAGGTGCTCTTTCATCCTTAGTATTTCTATTAATGTATGGCGTTTCAAGTATAAAAGGAATACCTTCTAATCTTTTGTTATAAACAACATTAATTAAATTATCAAATCCTATAGTTCCATATCCTATATTAGCATGTCTATCTTTATGACTTTCTCTTTCGTTTAAACTATCATTTAAATGGACACATTTAATTTTATTGATACCAATAATTGAATCAAATTCATCTAAAAATTCATCAAATTTAGATATATCTACCCCAGCATCATTCATATGACACGTATCAATACATACCCCTATTCTATCTTGTTTGTTTATTAATTTGATTATAGAATTTAATTCATCAATACTCTTACCAACTTCATTACCTTTACCAGCCATAAATTCTAGTAATACTACTACATCTTCAGTAATATCAAATACTATATTTAATGCATGAGCAATATTAATAATAGCATCTTCTCTACTACAGTTAACTGCACTACCAGGATGTAATACAATCTTATTCATACCTAAACTTTTTACTCTATTTAATTCTTCTGCAAAGAAATTAATATAAAATTTATATTTATCTTCATCTACTCTATTAGCAAAATTAATAATATATGGTGCATGAACAATAACATTATCACTATTAATACCATTTTTAAGCATTAAATCAAACGCTTTATAAGTTAATTCATCACTAATAGTACCTCTTTGTGTACTTTGGGTAGAACCTGTATAAAACATAAATGTATTAGCATTATATTTTAATGCCTCTTCTACACTACCTAATAATTGAGTACTACTAACAAAACTAACATGACTTCCAATAATAAGATTATTCATTTATATCACCAAACTAATTATATAATAATTTAGCGCAATAAAAAAGACCTTAATAGGTCTAATTGTCAGTACAAATATGTCCGTCACTTAACACTTCTGTTTTTTCGGCTGGTGATTTAATAACATTAGTTTTTGCAAGTTCAGAATCTTTACTTCCAGTAGCATCTTTACCGGTATTAATCATTGAGGCATCAATAATATCACCATTATATTCATATAGGTATGTTCCATTTGATACTCTTAACTCTTTAACAGCTCCAGTTGAATCAAGTTCAACACAATATTTAATTCCAGATCCACCTTGCATATCTAATTTTTTTGCATTAGCCATAGTACTTCCATCTTTTGTATTATCTCCACCTGTTTTGAAAAACAATTTGCTGCCACCACCAAAGTTTGATCCCATAGATACCATTAAATATTGTTGTTGAGCTTGTCTATATATTTCTTTTATTTCATTTTCAAATGAATTCATTCTTGCTTGTCTGTACATTTCAAGTACGTTTGGTAATGCAATTATTACTAGGATAGCTAAAATTGCAATAACTGCTAGTAATTCTACTAATGTAAAACCTTTCTTTTTCATATGATTATTTCCTTTCATAAATTATGATGCTTGAGCACATTTTCTATTTGCTCCGCTTCCTGAAATTGAAGTTCCTTTCGTATCTGTAGTTTCAGGCACTGAAATATTTGCTGCATCTTCAAGTGTACTACCATCAGTTAAAGTATAAGCATAAGTTCCATTAGATACTCTCATACTAGTCACAACTCCACTACTATTAACTATAACGCAGTATTCAAAAGTACCATTTCCACCTTGTAGATCTAATTCAGCATCTTTACCCTCTTGGTTAGAATATACTTTTGCATCTCCACCGTCCATTCCCATTGAGTCAAGTAAATATTGTTGCTGAGCTTGTCTAAATACTTCTTTAACTTCATTTTCGAATGAGTTTTTTCTTGCTTGTTTGTACATTTCTAGTACATTTGGTAATGCAATGATTACTAAGATAGCTAGAATTGCAATAACAGCTAGTAATTCTACTAATGTAAAACCTTTCTTTTTCATAAATTTTTATTCCTTCCTTTCCATAGCATCTATGTCTATTCTATGTATTAATTATACCCTTAAAAATAATTTTATGTCAATATGAATTAAATTTTTTGTATAAAAATTTACAAATTAAAATGCAAGTATTCAACTTGCATCTATTATTTTAGTAATTAAATCTACACTATCTACAAAGTTATCTACTTTGTCTATAGTTCTTAATTTATATTTAATTTTCATTTCATGAACAAATTTATCATATATATTAGGATTTCTATTAAATTCTTTATACCAGAATGAATTTTGTCTTAAATAATTTAAAAACTTTGGATTTTTATGTAATTTTTCTAATATTTCATATTTCATAATTATTCTCCATATAAATTATCTATTTTTTCTTCATGAACTTCTTTGCTTTCTTTTTTATCTTCTTCTTTTTCGGATTTTGTAAACTCCTCTACTAATCCTACTGCTTTTTGTATGTTATTAATATTTTCTTCTAATGAATTTAAATCTATATTCTTTATAGTATTTAATAGTGATTTTATATCAAATACTGAACTTGTTTTATTATTTAGATATTTGTCCCACACTTTGGTGTTTTCTCCATATATATCATATAATTCATATAATGATTGCCATGATGTGTTATTATTCTTAACATAATCTATAAATTCTGGATGATTATATATAAATTGTTTAAATTTATCTATTTTTGTCATATTAAATTATATTAAAAAAAGATATGAGTTATTCATATCTTATTTACTTTTAACTTCAAAATAGTTTCCGCTATCTAAATATAATATTCCTTTTTTATTATCTAAATTTTTAACTATATCTATATATTTATTTAATAAGTTTAATCTTACAATATTTACATATACTGAATTACCATCATTCATAGTAAGTAAAAATCTTTCACTATCATATGCTGTTTTATCATATTCTATTTCACTAATTAAACTTATTACACTACTATCAATGTCTTTAAATTTATTAACAAATCTTTCTTCTATTTCGCTTGGAATAAAGTTAATTAAAGTAGGAATCCCATTAACATTATCTAATTTATATTTATTGTTATCTGATACTTTATATAAATCATTTGATCTATCATAATAAAGTATCTTCTTTTCTTTAACTTCGATTATTAAAATATAACCTTTTTTCTTAGTTACTTTAACATCTTCTATTAAATCTAATTTTTTTAACTTTTTAATTACTTTATTTTTATTAATAAAGAAGAATTTTGGATAATTTTCTAATGATGCAGTTTCTATAATGGTTTCATCATTGTAATAATTATTGTTAAGTACAATTATATTTTTAAGTTTAATATTCATTAAATACCTACATACTAGTACAAATACAATAATAAAAACTAGAAATGATATGAATTTCTTTAAATTAAATTTTTTAATCCTCTTTTTTTCCATTTTTTCCCTTTAATTCTTTATATATTTCTTCCATAATAATAGTACTTGATGATATATCTTTTATTTCTTTTAGATTCTTTTTAATTTCTTTAAATGTATCTTCTTTAAATATTTCATCAATTGCTTCAATTAAAGATTCTTTATTTAAATCTTTTTCTTCTAACATAATGCTAATATTTTTATTTACTAAATCAAGAGCATTATAATATTGATGATTGTTCGCAACATACGGACTAGGTATTAAAATAGATGGTGTTTTAGTTGCCATAATTTCCGCAATAGTTGAAGCACCTGCTCTAGAAATAATTAAGTCAGCTGATTTCATAATACCTGGTAAATTTTCAAAGAATGGTACTATTTTAGTACTCTTTGGAACTATTAAATTATTATTTAATGTTGCAAAACTCTTTTTACCAGTAATAAATAATATTTCGGTGTCTTCTCTTTCATATGATCTTAGAAATTCAAGTAATCTTTCATTTACAGATGTACTTCCTAAGGATCCCATAACTATGATTATTAATTTTTTATCTTTAGAAAATCCTAATTCTGTTTTATCAAATTTTTTGATTTCAACAGCTCTTTGACTAACTGGATTACCAGTATATATAATCTTTTTACATTTTAATTTTCTTGTGCCGTCTTTAAATGATACAAAAACTGCATCTGCTTTTTTTGATACAAATATATTTGATTTACCTGGCAACATATTTTGTTCATGTAAGAATACTTTAACTCCTCTTTTTTTAGCAGCTAAACAAACTGGAAGAGTTACATATCCACCAAAAGCAATAACTGCATCTGGTTTAAAATCATCCATTATTTTTAAACATTTTTTATATGAATTACGTATACATTTAATATTATGTATATTTTGTAACATATTGGTTTTAGAAAGTCCATAAACTTCAATACTTTCATAAGGTATTCCCATACTAGGTATAAGTTCACTTTCCATTCTATCTTTTGTTCCAATATATAAATATTGATTATTTTTATCTTTCTTTATTTCATCTAATACTGAAAGAGCTGGATATATATGTCCGCCTGTACCACCCGCTGTTAAAATAAATTTCATATTCTGCACCTCTTCTTACATAAATATTATATACTAATTTTCTTCTTTTTGCATTAGTTTAAGTATTTTTTCTCTTAGTAACTTGTTAGCTTCTTCTAGTTCCATCCCTTTTACACTAAATGGTTTACCTATTCTAGTAATTAATTTTCCTTTACGTCCAGTATACTCTCCAGTTGTACCAAATGGAACAATTAAAGCGCCTGTTTTTTGTGCTAAAGATACTGCTCCGAATTTAAATGGAAGCATAACGACCTCATCTTTAGTTCCAATTGTTTTATTACGAGTACCTTCTGGAAATATACCTAAAGCTCCGCCTTGTTCTAATATTTCTATAGCTTTACTTTTTGCATTTTCATCATGTGTGGTTCTATCAACGGGTATACATCCAGCCATTTTATAAAACCATGAGTTTTTTCCTTTAAAATATTCATCTTTAGCCATATAATGTATTACCCTATCTGTAACTATCATTACATTATATTGATCATGAACATGTCTATGATTCCCACAAACAATAATTGGACCTTCTTTAGGTATATTTTCTTTTCCATATACTATAGGATGAAATTTTAATTTAAAATATAGTTTTACAAATGGTCTTAATATTTTGTATCCCATTTCTCCTTTTATTTTAGACATATTATTCCTCCTTTAAATTAACTAACTCTTCATATGCTATTTTACCTACATTAGTTTTAGGTAATTCTTTTCTATATGCGTATGCATAAGGAAGTGCATATTTAGAAATATTCTTTTCACAATATTCTTTTATACTTTTCTTTATTTCACTATTTAGTATTAATTTATCTTTAAGTACTATATATAATTTTACTACTTCTTTTTTATATGGATGAGGAACACCAACTATTGATGCGTCTTTTACATATTCATGTTTTTTAACAATATTTTCTATATCTTCTGGATAAATTTTATTTCCATTAGATACTATAATTCTTTTCATACTAGATTTATAGTATAAATAACCGTCTTCATCTAAATAGCCTATATCATCACTGCATATTAAATTATTATAGTCATTTCTACAAATAGTAGGTCCACTTATACAAATAAGTCCTTCTTCATTTGGCTTACATTCTTTTTTAGTATCAGGGTTAATTATCTTAATAGATGTTCCTTTTATAGGTAATCCAGCACTTTCAATTTTATCATCTAAATTATCATTAATAGTAATATTAGAAGTACTTTCAAGCATACCAAAAGATGCTACTACTTTAGAATTTGAATAATGATTTTTTAAAAATAACTTTGCCTTTTGATATACATTATTTCTTAATAATGAACTACCACATATTATTAGTTTTAAATATGATAAATCTTCTTTATTAATCTTTTTATTTGAACATAAATACTCTAATGTATTTGAAGATATCTCTAGAATATTAGGTCTATATTTAATAATATTATCAATAAATTTATTAATATCATCTGAACCATTAACAATAATTGTTTGACCATATATTAAAGTCCTATGTATTAATGGAATACTATTAATAATTGAACTATCACATAAGTATCTATTTTTTTGAGTTAATATATCATTATTATATGAATAATTAATAGCATATGAATTTATATTTTTATTTGTTAAATATATCTTTTTTGAATGGTTACTTATTATAATTGCTAAGTTATCTTCTTTATCACATACTTTAACATTCTTTTTATTATGTTTACCAATAATTCTTAATCTATAGAATGAAATATATTTACTAGGTAATATTATAGATTTTTTAAATATGTTTTTAATTTTATCAAAAGGACTAACAATATCATTAATAGACAAATATATTACATTATAAATGCATTCTTTAGAAGTTATATTTTCTATGCTTTTAAGTTTATCTTCATAAGTTATAATATAATGAGAAGATGTTTCATTGATACTATTATTTATTTCTTCTTCACTTGATAAATGATGCATTATATTACATATAGCTCCTATTTTATTTAAAGCATAAATGCATACAAAAGTGTCTATAGAATTTGGTAAAATTAATGTAACAACATCTCCTTTATTAATACCAATATTATAGAAAGATAAAGCATATTCATCTATTTTTTTAATAAATGAATCATATTTAATTTTATTTAAATTATTAATAAAAGCTGTCTTATCACTATAATCATCTGCATTATTTTTAATAATACTATATATAGAATTATTCTTCATGTTTAGAATCGCCTTCTTTTAATTTAAGAATTTTATTCCTTAATACTTCTGTTTCTTTTTCTATATCATTAGTTTTAGGATAATATGGTTTACCATATTCTATTTTTAGTCCACGTCTAAACATTCTATGTTTTCCAGTTACTACAAATGGAAGTATAGGAGCACCGGTTGATAGAGCAAATTTAACTGCCCCATGTTTAAATGGAAGTAAACTCACTTCATCTTTTGTTCCAATAGTCCTATTACGAGTACCTTCTGGGAATATACCAACTGCATGTCCTTCTTTTAATGTCTCTATTGCTTCACTTTTAGCATTTTCATCATGAATACTTCTATCAACTGGAATACATGCCATATTTCTAAAAAACCAATTTTTAAACTTTGTATTAAATAATTCTTTCTTTGATAAAGTATGAATTATTCTTTTAGGAGTACTTACTACTACTGCAGCATCCATAGCGCTAGTATGATTTCCAGCAAATACAAAAGCACCAGTTTTTGGAATATTATCAACTCCAACATACTTAGGCATATATACTAACCTATAAAAAGGTTTTAATGAATATTTCAATATCTTATAAACTAAATACTTCATATTAAATATTATACCATATATACAAATTATTGCATAAAAAAAGAAACATAAATGTTTCTAATTTAATTTTGACTTTATTATTTCATTAACTTCTTTCATATCAGCTTTACCTCTAAGTACAGGTGTAAGTTCTTTCATTAATGCACCCATATCTTTCATAGAGGTAGGTTTTACTTTATCAAATGCTTTATTTATTTCAATTTCAATTTCTTCAGAAGTTAATTGTTTTGGTAAATATTTACTAAGTAAAGCTATTTCACGTTCAAGATTATCTACTAAATCTTGTCTGTTTCCTTTTTTAAATTCTTCAATACTTTCTTTATGAGTTTTTACTTGTTTACTTACAACATCAATAACAACTTCATCACTAGCAGTACCTCTTTCCATTTTGTTATTAATGATATAAGCATCAACTGCAGATTTTAATAATCTAAGAGTACTTAGGGTATCTTTATCATGGCTTTTCATAGCCTCTTTCATATCATTTGAAATAGTTTCATATAACATAAATATTTCCTCCTTAATTATTAATATCTTTGTTTATTATGCTTTTTAGCATTTCTAATAGCTTCTTTTTTAGCTTCTCTTCTAAGAATTCCTGGTTTAGAGTATTCTTTTCTTTTTTTCATTTCAGTAGGGATACCACTTCTTTGAACTTTCATCTTAAAACGTTTTAATGCACCCTCAACATTTCCGTCTTTAACATCTACGTGTGTCATTCTTCTTCCCTCCCTTCATGACTATAGACAATTATATTACAAAAAGTGCCAAATATCAAGTAAATTTTCACATATTATTGTTATATATTTCAAAAATATTATATAATTGTTCTAGGAGTGATTTTATGAGAATAAAAAGAACAATTTTAATTATATTAATTATTTTAGTAATAGGAGTTATGTCATTTATGATTTATAAGAAAGTTACATACAAAAAGCCAGAACCAAAGCCTGATATTCCAAATCCATCACAAACAACTACAGTAACTGACTTTAATTATGATATTATTCATAAAGTAAATAAAAAAGAAGAAAACTATTTAGTTAGTCCCTACTCTATGATTTATGCATTATCAATTTTAAATGAAGGGGCTGCTGGAAATACTAGAGCGCAAATTGAACAAGCATTAAAGAATAAAACAATTTCAAAATCATCTATTGTTCAAGATAAAATATCTATTGCTAATGCACTATTTATTAAAAATGAATATAAAAAATTTATAAACACAAATTATATAAATACTATAAAAGATAAGTATGATGGTGAAATATTATTTGATGATTTTTATACTCCGGAAGTAATTAATAACTGGGCTAGTAAAAAAACATATAAAATGATTGAAAAAGTAGTTGATCAAATTGATAAAGATTTTGTTCTAGGAATTGCTAATGCAATTGCAATAGATGTTGAATGGCAAGTTAAATTTATGGAAAATGCGACTACAAAAGAAGATTTTAATAAATTAGATGGAACTAAAAAAGAAGTAGATATGATGCATAGTAGCGAAGGAATAACTTATATATCTAATGATAATGCATCAGGTATTATTAAAGATTATAAAAAATATGATGATGTTGAACTTGAATTTATAGCAATATTACCAAATGAAAAAGATATTAAGAAATATACAAATAATTTCGATGAAAAAGAATTAAATAGTTTACTTTCAAATCAAAAGACTACTGCTAATTATGATATTAATTTGTCATTGCCAAAGTTTAAATATGATTTTGATTATGAAGACTTTATGAAAGATTTAATTAGCTTAGGAATAACTGACGCATTTGATAAAGATGCTGCTAATTTCGATTTAATGGAAACAGAAGATTCAATTTTAGATTTATATGTTGGTGAAGCTGTT
The DNA here is from genome assembly GCA_947165135.1 of uncultured Clostridia bacterium. GTDB lineage: Bacteria > Bacillota_I > Bacilli_A > RF39 > UBA660 > CAG-1000. Next base: position 38,189 of record CAMUZE010000010.1, on the reverse strand, counting down.
CATAAAACTCATATTGATTTATCTGAAAATGGAACTAAAGCTGCTGCTGTAACATACTTTGGAATGTTTAAAAACACAGCTATAGCACAACCAAAAGAACAATTGATTATTAAATTTGATAGACCTTTCTTATATTTAATAAAAGAAAAAAATAGTAATAATATTTGGTTCTTTGGAACTGTATATGAACCATAAAAGTTGAGAAATCAACTTTTTTTATTTATAACAAATTATATTCTCTAGAAATAATTCTTTCATCACTAGAATATTTAATTATAAATTGATTATTTTCTTTAACAAGTATTAAACCAATAGTATTGTTTTGATATATTGTTTTTATGTTTTCATCTATATAATTCATATATACCTCTATTTGTCCTATATGTTCTTTCTTTAATTCTGTTATTTTTAGATCTATTATTACATAACAATTAAATTGAATGTTATATAGTAATAAATCTATGTAATTATAAGTTTCTCCTATTTTTATCTTATATTCATTTTTTATAAAACTATATCCACTACCTAACTCTTCCATAAATTCACTTATATTTTCTACTATTATCTTTTGTAACATTTTTTCACTTATTTGTTCTTTATCTATTAAATTACTTTTTATTATTATTGGTTCTTTTATTAATTCTTTTATATCTGTTCTCTCTTTATTTATTAATTTGTTTTTGGTTTCTTCTGGTAATCTTTCATATTCTTTTGATTTTATTCTTTTCCTTAAATCATTTCTACTAAGTTTTAATTTAATACATATATCAATATAGTAATTAATTATGTTAATATCTTTTAATGGAATTAGTTCTCTATAATGACTCCAACTTAATTGGTGCCCCAAAAGGGCACCATTTTCAATCATATAATAAAATTGTCTAATCCTTTTTAATAAAGTTGTATTATACTTCTTATCTAATTCTGAGATGAGTTTAATAGAATACTTATTAATTATTCCTTCACCATAATGTTTACCTGCTTCACTTAAAAGTTTACCTACTTTATAATATGTTTCTAAATCACTTTTATTTTTTGAATAATCTTTTACTCTTTTTGTTATTTCATTATTTACTAGAGACTGTTTTATTTCTTCATAATAATTCATATATACCTCCTAATAATATAATTAGAAGTTTTAATACTAAAACACTACAAAAAAAATCACAAATTTAACATTTGTGATTTTATTAACTAATTACTTAATTTGATTCATTACTTCAGCAGCAAAGTCATCATTTCTTTTTTCCATGCCTTCACCAACTTCGTACTTTACTAGTCTTACTAATTTAGAATCATTTTTTTCTAAATATGCTTTAACAGTTAATTCGCCATCTTTAATAAATGCTTGTTCTTCTAAAACTGTTTCTTCATAGAACTTTCTTAATCTTCCTTCAACAATTTTATCAGCAAATTCAGGTTTCTTTCCTTCATTGATAACTTGTTCACGAATTACAGATTTTTCATGTTCTAAATCCTCTTCTGGAACACTTTCAACATTAACATAAAGTGGTCTCATAGCTGCTGCTTGCATAGCAACATCACGAGCAACTTCTTCACTGTTACCAGAAACAACTGTTAATGAAGAAATCTTTCCACCCATATGTAAATATGTACCAAATACTTCTGAATCTTTCTTAGTAACTTTTTCGAATCTTCTTAAACTAATTTTTTCACCAATCTTAGCTGTAGCATTAACAATTAAATCATTAATAGTATCACTACCAACTTTAATATTTAATGCTTCTTCCATATTTTTAGCATCACTATTTAAAATAGCATTTCCTATTTTATCTAGTAATTCTTTAAATTCAGCATTTTTAGCAACAAAATCAGTTTCTGAATTAATTTCTACAACTACTGCATCATTTCCATTAACATAAATATTAGATAGTCCTTCAGCAGCAATTCTTTCAGTCTTTTTAGCAGCCTTAGCTATACCTCTTTCTCTTAGATAATCAATAGCTGCATCCATATCACCATTGCTTTCAACTAAAGCTTTCTTACAATCCATCATTCCAGCTCCAGTTTTTTCTCTTAGGTCTTTAACCATACTAGCACTAATTTCCATATGTCCCTCCTAATTCAATGATGAAATTAATTCATCTTTTTTCATTTTTGAATATCCAGTTACACCTTTTTCTTTTGCAAGATTTTTAAGTTCTGCAACTGTCATACTTGAATAATCAACTTTTTCTTCAACTTTTTCTTCTTTTTTAGTTGCTTTCTTAGTAGCTTTCTTTGGTTTTTCTTCTTTTACTTCTTCATTATTTTCAGTAAAATCATCAAATTCAACTACTTTAGTTTCAATTTTTATTTCTTTTGCTTCTGCTTTTGGAGTTTCTTCTTCAGTTACATAATCAACTGTAGGAAGTCCATTAGCTTCGCAAACAGCATTAGCTAAAACACCTAAAACAACTTTAACGCTTCTAACAGCATCATCATTTGCTGGAATTACAAAGTCAACATCATCTGGATCACAGTTAGTATCTACGATTCCAAATACTGGAATATGTAATTTACGTGCTTCACGAATAGCATTGATTTCTACTCTTGGATCTACTACTATAATGGCTTTTGGTAATTTTTCCATTTCTCTAATACCACCAAGAAGCTTATTAAGTTTATCATATTCTTTTTGAATCTTAGCTACTTCCTTCTTTGGTAATAATTCGAACTTACCATCTTTTTCCATATTTTCGATTTCAACTAATCTTCTGATTCTTTCTCTGATAGTTCTGAAGTTTGTTAAAATACCTCCTAACCATCTTTCTGTTACATAAAAACTATTACATCTTGTTGCTTCTTCGATACTAGCTTCTTTAGCTTGTTTCTTAGTACCAACAAATAGAACCTTACCACCATTTTCACATGCTTTAAGAAGTTCAGCGTAAGCTTCTTCAATTTTTTCAACAGTTTTTTGTAAATCAATAATATGAATATCATCTCTAGTAGTGAAAATGTATTCCTTCATTTTAGGATTCCATCTTTTAGCTTGGTGTCCAAAATGTACACCTGCTTCTAATAAATAACTTTTTGCAACAACTGCCATAATAATTCTCTCCTTTCGTTAAATTCTTCTGCCTATCTTTTAAATTAATATTCACTTAAATCACATTTAAGCACTAGAATATTAAATCAATAAACATGTCTTTTTTCTTAAAGCCAATTTATTTTAACACAATTTTAAATAAAAAAAAAGAGTTTTATCACTCTTTTTAGAATATACATGTTAAATCATATCCAAATATTTGACCGATTAAGTATACTATTGATGGAAGTATTCCTATTATTGCTAGTACAACAGCCATTATAACTAATTTTCTTCCTGCTTTTTTAAGTCCATCTCCATCTTTTGAAATTATGGCTGGTATTAAAGTTATCATTGCATTTGCTATTGCAACAATAGCAGCTGCTATTCTTAGTACATTTACAATACCTTTAATTATCTTAACTCCGATATTTTTAAGGAGAACTTCCTCACAATTTTGTCCTTTTGGTCCAAATTCTCCACCATCAAGTCCTGGAATGTAAAATAGACGCATACTAGCCCAATACATTTCTCTTATCTTATCCGCATTTTCTTCATTCGTTTCATCTTCATGATCTTGAAATGCATCATCAACATCATCTTCGTTATTATCAGTAGCTTGTTGTGATTCACTAGTTAAATTCAATAAACATGCTTTTTTTTCATCAGTTAAATCAGAACATGCTTTTTCATAGCAATTTCTACATTCTTGTGTTTTAGAATCACCTAAACACTTATCATAACTTAAATCAACTTCTGCACAATTTCCGCTTGGAGTTGTATCTTTACTTGCCCACTTATAAGTTACTCCCTGACTTGCTCCACAAGCAATACATTTTCCTTCTTTAACTTCGCTTCCTTCTTCACGCACTAAAATTTTACATCCAGATTCACAAATAGTTCCTTTCATTTTATTTCTTACTGATGTAATCTCAGAAGCAGTTAATTTACATCTATCACCTAAAGCTTTTTGATAACATTCATCTATTTTTTTATTTCCAGCTTCTTTTAATCTTGGGGCATATTCTGCCGTTTGATTTGCTAAAAATCTTGCAGATTCTATATCCACATTATGCTTTTTAGCGTACTCTTCTGTACAATTATCAATATATGTTTTAGTATCTACTTTAATATCAGTTAATTTTTCAGGACAAACATAATCATTTACAAGTTTTACTTTTTCATCAAAACATTTTGTTAAATCTTCATGATATTCAACTGATTCTTCAATACATCCTGTTATTCTACCTTGAGCATCTAATCCTATAAGATTATCAAACCAATTATTTTTATGCTTAAGTTGATCATCATCAGAAAAAACATATTCTAAATCTAAATTAAAATACTTTGGCAATCCCGCTAAATTTTCAGTGAAACTCATATATTTTGGACATTGTAAATCTTTGTACGCTTCATAACCTTCAGTATTAATTTTTACAGTAGCAACTTGTGGATAATTATTGCTTGTATCCCATCCCATATATATTTTATGTGCACGTTTAGGATCTTGAAAAACTATTTGATCTCTATAATATGATTTACAATTTCCATTAAAAATTCTTAAGTATATGATAGCTAAATCATCGTTGCTTTGCTTAGTAGCATTTATCTCATCTTCATAATAAAGATAATACCCACCTGCTTCTTCCTCTGTATGTTTAATATAGCCTTTATAGCAAACACCAACTACGGTATCTCCATTTTTATTAATAGATGAGTATGCTCTATCAAATTTCATACTATTAATTTTAATATCTTCATTAGGTACAATAACATAGCCTCTTTCTTCATCAAGGAATCCAGGATTTTCAAATATATCATAAACCGCAGGAGTTTTTCTTGTATCTATATTTTCATATTGCGATGCAGTATCATTGTTGTAGAAACAACCTGTTAATGTTACTGTTTTATCAGTGCAATTCACCACTTGTTGTTCACCCAATTCAGATATTTTTTCTGGTTTATCCTCTGCATATGTCTTTGTAATTATTACAATGAATGACAACAAGATAATTAACATTTTAAAATATTTTTTCATAATATCACCTATTCTCGTATACAATAACTATTATAATATATATCTTTTTAAAATAAAAGCATTTTTCAACATTATTTTCTTTTTTAATAAATTATAGAAATAATACAATATTTATAGTATAATTAAATAAGGTGATTTGCATGAAGAATAAATCATTCGGAAACAGAGGTATGTTTTTAGAAAATATAATTAATGATTCTAATACATATTATAATAGTATTGAAAGATCATTAATATATAAAAAACCAACTCCAATTAAAGTATTAAATGTAAGTTACCCAAGTGATAGATCTCACTTAATAGATAAAGCAGTATATTCTAGTATATCAACTCTCGATTATAATGGAATATATAGAGGAAAATATATTGAATTCGATGCTAAAGAATGTCATAGTAAAACAGCATTTCCTTTATCTAATCTAAAAGAACATCAGTTTGAACATATTAAAAAAGTAATTAAACAAGGTGGTATTGCATTTCTAATAATATTTATGAATAATGAGTTCTTTTTACTAAAAGGTGAAGATATTATTGAGTTTAAAAATACAACTGATAGAAAATCAATCGATTTTGAGTATTTAAAAACACACGCATATAAAATTAGTGAGAGTTATACGCCAAGATTAAAATATTTAGATATAGTTGATAGTGTATATTTTTAAGGAGAATTATGAAAAAATATAATAAAAAGGAAAAAAAGGAAGTTAGTGATATGAAAAAGAAAGAAAAAAAGACTAGGATAAGAAAAAAATGTAAATTTAGATTTTGGTATTGGTTACTAGTATTAATCGTTTTTTTTGCAATATGTGTTTTTATTGGTGGTATAGGTTTTTGCTATTATATTGTAAATAGCGCTCCTGAATTCACTGCTGAAAAGATGTTTGAAAAAGAAGCCACAAGAGTTTTTGATTCAAAAGGTACTTTAATTGCAACACTAGGTAGTGAAGTGCGTGAAAAAATTAGTTATGATGAAATACCAGAAGTACTGGTGGATGCAATAATTGCAACTGAAGATTCAAGATTCTTTCAACATAATGGGTTTGACGCTCCAAGGTTCTTAAAAGCATCAGTTTCACAAGTACTTGGTCGTGGTGGTGGTGGTGCCTCTACTCTAACAATGCAACTTTCAAAGTTAGCATTCACATCTACTGAAGCAAGTGGTATTGAAGGTATTATTCGTAAATTTACTGATATATATATGTCAGTATTCAAAATGGAAAAATATTTTACTAAATATGAAATATTAGAATATTACGTAAACACTCCATGTATGGGTGGTAATATTTATGGAGTTCAACAAGCAAGTAAATATTATTTTAATAAAGATGCTAAAGATTTAAATTTAGTTGAAGCTGCTATGATAGCAGGACTTTTCCAATCACCTAATGGATATAATCCTTACAATAATCCAATTGATGGAAATGCTCGTAAGAATACAGTTTTATATTTAATGAAAAGACACGGATATATTACAGAAGAAGAATATAAAGCTGGTGTTGCAGTAGAAATTAAGACATTACTTAAAGGTGGAACAACATCTACTAATGAATATCAAGGATATATTGATACAGTTGTAGATGAAGTTGAAAAAGCTACAGGAAATAACCCATATAATGTTCCAATGTTGATATATACAACAATGGATATGGATAGACAAAATGTTATAAATAACTTTTATAAGAATCATAAATTTAGAGACAATAAAATTCAAGTTGGAGTTGGAGTTGTTGATGTTAAAACTGGTGCTTTAGTAGCAGTAGGAGCTGGACGTAATAAAACAGGTGCTATGACACTTAATGTAGCAACATTTGCAAATCAAATTAAAAGACAACCAGGTTCAACAATAAAACCAATTATGGATTATGCACCTGCAATTGAATACGTTAATCTTAGTTCATATGGACCATTTGTAGATGATAAAACACCATATGGTGGTGGATATATGAAAAACTTTGGTAAGATTACTCAAACAGTAAGAAATACTAAAGATTGCTTAAGTCATTCGGTTAATACATGTGCTCTTCAAGCATTTAATCTAACAACAAATGAACAAAAGATAGAATTTATTACAAAATTAGGAATAGATCCAGGTAAAAATGTTGAAGTGTTACCTCCATCTTATTCAATCGGTGCATTTAATGGAACAACACCTGTAGAAATAGCTGGAGCTTATGCAGCGTTCGCAAGTGGTGGCTATTATACTAAGCCATATACAGTTACTAAAATAGTTTATACTGAAAGTGATGAAGTATATGAACCAAATATAACTAGAGAAAGAGTCATGAAACCACAAACAGCTTATATGATTGCAAATATTTTACAAGCCGCAACACCTGGAACAGTAAGTGTATCTGGAACTCAAGTTGCTACTAAAACTGGAACAACATCATATGATACATCTACTCTTAAAAAATATGGTTTAGGAAGTTCAATTGTACCGGATTCATGGATATCAAGTTTTTCACCTGATTATGCAATATCTATTTGGATTGGATATACTGATAGTTTAAATAAAGAAACAGTCAAAAATAAATGGTATTTACCTAATAGTCATGCACAAACAGAAAGACGTAAAATTCTTGGAGAACTTGCAAATAAAATCTATAAGAAAAATTCTAAATTTAAAAATCCAGGTGGATTCTCATCAGTTGAAGTTGAACTAGAAACAATACCACCAGCAAAGCCTACTGAGTATACTCCAAAAGATATGAGAGGTACTTTCCTATTTATTTCAGGAACTGAACCTAGTGAAACATCAGTTAGATATGCAAAACTAACAAATCCATCAAATATATCATATACACAAAATGCAAATAATTTAACATTAACTTGGACTTCCCCAGGTACTCCTCAAGCAATTGATATTGATTATCTTACTGAATATTTTAATGAAGGATATACAATATGGGCTGAAGATTATTTGAAAAAACGTTTAACTTATAATACAAATAAAATTGGTAATTTTGGTTTTGATGTATATGTTACTAGTGGAACTAATTCTACTTATTTAGGATTTACAGAAAATAGTAGCTATACAGTTAACTTAAATACATTGTCAGGTGTATATGATGGATTTATAGTTAAGAGTGCTTATTCAATATTCAAAAGTAATGCCTCAGATGGTATAAAAGTTTTATTCTCACCAAGAGAAGATTATACAGCTAGTCTTTCTCCTTTGTCAGTTACATACACTGAGGGAGATACATATTCAACATTAATAACATCTAATATTACATCAGTAAAATTGAATGATAATGATATTACTTCAGAAATACTAAATCTAAACGTACAATTATTAAGTATTACAAATAGTTTAGGTACTCCAGTAGATACATCATCTGTTACAGACGCATCTGGAACATATACTGCTAAATATGAAGTATCATATGTTCATAATGATAAAGTAAGAACTCATACATTTACTCAAACAATTACTGTTAATAAAAAAGCATCAGATTAATTAATCTGATGCTTTTTATAATATTTACAAATACATTTTAAATTACATTTGTCACATAATGGTTTTCTACTCATACATACATATCTACCAAATAATACTAACTGTGAATTAACTCTATTCCATTTATCTTTATCAAAATATTTTTTCAATTTTATTTCAGTTTTTGTCACATCATCTTTTTCTTTGGCAATACCAAGTCTTTTAGAAACTCTATGTACATGAGTATCCACAGCAAAAGCAGGTTCATCAAACAGATGTTCCAATACTACACTAGCAGTCTTCCTACCAACTCCAGGAAGACTTTCTAAAAATTCCCTATTATTTGGAACATACCCAATTCCAATTAATTTTGAAACAATTCCTTTAAAGTTTTTAGCCTTAGATTTATAAAAACCTAAACTTCTTATTAAATTTTCAATTTCTTCTGTACTTAGATTATTTAATTTTTCAAGAGAATCATATCTGGAATATATATCTTTAGTAACTTCATTAACTCTTTTATCAGTTGTTTGAGCTGATAACATTACAGATAATAAAAGTTCATAATCTTTTTTATAATTAAGTTCACATTTTGCATCTTCAAATAATCTATCTAATTCATCATAAATTAATTCTTTATTCATTACTCATCAAGCCAATCATAATCAAACATTTCTTCTTTTTCTTCTTTAATTTGCTTTTTAACACCATTTTTAGACCATTCATAGACAATTTTATCAATGTACTTAAAATTCCTTACATTATTTAAAATCGCCTCTTTTAGAGCACCTTTTATTATATCTTCTGATACTCCATCTTCTATCCATCTATTAATTATTTCATATTCAAAAGAAGATAATGTACGTCCAAGCTCACGTTCAAATAAACTATATATATCACCATTATTACTTTCTACTTTTTTATTAAGAGCTAAACGATCAAATAATGGATCTAAATTAATTCTCTCAATTACTTCACCATTTTTGTTAGTTACATTTATTTCAATATATTTTTTATCTACTAAACTTCCGAAAGTTTTAACAGCTTTATCTTCATCAAATCCAAGTTTTTCTTTAATATCTTCAGTATTTAATGTATTTGAAACATTAATAAAATACAACACTAAAAGAAACTCATCTAGAGTAATATCTATATTACTAATACATTTAATTATATTAGCATTAATTACAAAATCTTTAGTAGTAAACATTTTTCTAAAATCTGTCATATTCCCTATTTCTAATATACCTTTCTATATCAAATTCATCATTAGATAAATTACCCTGTAATATTTCTCTTTCTATTTTTCTATATACTCTTCTTACATCTATTATTGGAACATATTTAAATAATATTTCCATATCAATATTTATGTCTATTATACTATGCATATTTTTAATTTCATAGAATTCTTTTACATCTCTATCTAAATTTAAAATACAACCGGCATTTTTAACAACTATATCATTATAATCAAACATATTGGATATTGATAATACATGATTACTAATTAAATATTTAATACAATCTATATCTTTCTTTTCACTCTTAGAAAGTGGTAATAATGTCTCAATTTGAGCCCATATACCAATTCTATCATATGCCTGATGTATGTTATCAAATTTAATTGATAAATATTTATCTAATTTATATGTCTTAACTAAATCAAAGAATCTATTATAACTATCGCTATCAAATATTTTATCCAATTCTTTTTTAATATACTCTCTTGGCATTTCATTTAACATATGACCATTTTTTTCTAAAAATTCTTTAATTCCATCATCTAATTCAAAATTAAGAGTACAAGCAAATCTAATAGCTCTAATTATTCTAGTCTTGTCCTCATTAAATTTTTCATAAGTATCTCCTACTACTTTAATAACTTTATTATCTAAATCAATTTTAGAATTAAGTAAATCTACAAACTTACCATTTTTATCCATAGCAAAAGTATTTATAGTAAAATCACGTCTTAATAAATCAGTTTTTAAATCATCAGCAGGTACTATTTTAATAGGTTTATTTTTCTTATATTCAAATTCTTTTCTATAAGAAGTAATATCAAATCTATAGTTATCTTTTAAAATATGATAAGAATAATATTTAGGATTAGGTGTACCCATTTCACCAAATATTTTAATTAAATCATCAACACTAGCATTAGTGGCAATATCAATGTCATTAGTTTTTAAACCAAGTAGATAATCTCTAACATATCCACCGACAATATATGCTTCAAATTTAGCATCAACTATTTTTTTAATTATTTCCCTTATTATCTCATTCATATCATAATTTTATCAAAATTAATAAATTTATTCAATATTATTTTTACAAACAAAAAAAGCCTCAATAGGCTTTTTTTATTAGTTTAAAGCATCTTTTAATTTGCTTCCAGCTTTGAATGATGCAACTACTTTTGCAGGAATCTTAATAGATTTCTTAGTTAAAGGATTGATTCCTTCTCTAGCAGCTCTTTTTTTAGCTGAGAAAGTTCCAAATCCAACTAATGCAACTTTCTTTTCTTTCTTAAGTCCTGTAGTAACACCTTCTAATACAGCATCTAATGCTCTTAGAGCATCAGCTTTAGTTAATCCGGCTTTAGCAGCAACGAATTCTACTAATTCAGTCTTACTCATCGTAAATTACCTCCCATATAATTATAAGCTTCAAATATATCATACGTCATATACGATGCTTACATAATTATTTTAGCATAACTACTTAAAAAAGCAAGTATTTTAGTATATTTTTATTAAAAAAACAAAAAAATAGATTAATTATCTATTTTTTCTTCTCCATTTTCTAGCAAGTTTTCTTGCAGATTTATCAAATAATTTAAAATCATCAAGATTTGTTTTCATAAATGACTCTCTGTTAACAAGAGCAAAACTATAACTTGAATCTTCTTTACTATCAATTGTACTATCCAAAAATTTTTCATATGATTCTAACGTGGATGTTTTATTTTCTTCTACATATAATCTTTCAACTATCATTGGAAATAGTTCTTCTTGAATTTCATCATAAGTTTGTCCGATTTTTTTATACCAATAAATTGCATGAGCAATTTCATGAACAGCAATCATTGTAGTTATTTCATCTACGCAATATGGTATTGTTAATTGAAATCCTTCAATTTTACCTGTATGATTATTAACTTTAGGAGGACAGCCAACTGCAAAATTAATATTTTTATCATAGTAATCTACTTCATTGCTTATACTATATATATATGAAAACATTTCTTTATTCCATAAATTATGTTTTTTAAAAAAATCTTCTATTTTTTTATTAAACATATTATTACCCCCAAAACAATACTATTTTCCACATTCGCTGCATATTATACCAGATTTTTTCTCAACCATCAAGCCATTACAGTTAGGGCACATTTCTCCAGTCGGTTTATCCCAAAGTGCATAATTACATTTTGGATAATTATTACATCCATAGAATGTTTTACCCTTTTTAGTTTTTTTCTCTATTATTTTGTGTCCGCATTTTGGACAATCACATATTTCTACAATTGTTTTTTCTTCTTTTTTAACATATTTACATTTTGGATAATTAGAACATGCTACAAAAGAACCATATTTACCTTTTCTAATAACTAAAGGATTACCACAGTCTGGGCATATTTCACCAGTTTCTTCTGGTGAATCTTTTTCCATTTGTTTAAATGCAGTTTGTAATAATGGATCAAAATCTTTATAGAATTTATCTAATACTTCATACCAAACTAATTTAGCATCAGCTATTTCATCTAGTTCACGTTCCATATTAGCAGTATAATTAACATTTATAATTGATGAAAAGAATTCTTGCAATTTATCAGTTACTGTGATACCAGTAGATGTTGGATAGAATTTCTTATCTTTAATTTGTACATATTTTCTTTCTTTTAAAACACTAATTATTTTAGCATATGTACTTGGCCTTCCTATTCCTAAACGTTCAAGTTCAGCAATTAACTTTGCTTCTGTAAATCTTGGCTTTGGTTCAGTAAAATGTTGTAATTTATATACTTTAGATGCAACAATTACCTTAGATTTATAATTTGCAAAATCAGGAAGTATTGTATCTTCACTATCTTCATAATCTTTATATACTTTTAAATATCCATCAAATACACATATAGAACCATTTGCCCTAAATATATACCCTTGATTTTCTAAATCAACAGATGTTGCTTCTACTTTAGCATCAGCCATTAAAGAAGCAAGAGTCCTTACATATATTAAATTATATAATTTGTATTCATCAGGTTTTAAATATTTCTTAATTGACTCAGGAGTTCTTAATATACTTGTAGGTCTAATTGCTTCATGTGCATCTTGTACATTATCATTACTTTTAGCAGTTTTAACATAACCGATGTACTCTTTTCCAAAGTTAGATGCTATATAACTCTTAGTATCACTAACAAACACATCAGAAAGTCTAATAGAATCTGTTCTCATATATGAAATTAAACCAATAGTATCTTCTCCTAAATTAACACCTTCATATAAAGTTTGAGCAATACTCATTGTTTTAGATGCAGGAAATCCTAATCTGTTAGATGCCATTTGAGTTAAAGTACTTGTAGTAAATGGTAATTTACTCTGTTTATTTTTAAGTTTAGTTTCAACATTATCAATATTATAAGCATTTGATAATTTAGAAAGTATTTCATCTGCCTCAACAGCAGTCTTTATTTCTATATCTTTTCCTCTAAACTTTTTTAGTTCAGCTTTAAAATCTTTAAAATCTGCTTCAATTGTATAATACTCTTCAGGTATAAATGCATCAATTTCACGTTCTCTATCTACAATTAATTTTAAAGCAACACTCTGTACACGTCCAGCTGACTTACCATCAGTCTTACTTTGCATAAGTCTACTTAATCTAAATCCAATAATTCTATCTAATATTCTTCTAGATTCTTGACTATGAACTAAATCTTCATCAATAAGTCTAGGATGCTTGAATGCTTCTTCAATCGCAGGTTTAGTAATTTCATTAAATACTACTCTACCATAATTATCATCTTTAATTCCTAAAGCTTCTTTTAAATGCCAACTAATTGCTTCTCCTTCACGGTCTGGATCGGTTGCAAGAATAACTTTAGAAGCACTTTTAGCCTCTTTTTTAAGGTCACTAACAAGTTTAGTCTTACCTTTCATTAAAATATAGTTTGGCTTAAAATGATCCTCTAAATCAACTCCTAAGCCATACTTACCTGTTGTTGATAAATCTCTTATATGACCTTTTGATGATAATACTTTATAATCACTACCTAAATATTTTTCAATAGTCTTACTTTTACTTGGACTTTCTACAATTACTAGATTTTTCATGAACTCTCCTTTTGACATCTCTAATTAATATTATCTATTAAAATCTTTTTTGTCAAGATAACAAAAATTATTATCAAAATAAAAAGTGTAGCCTTACTACACTTATAATTTTTTTATTTAGATAATGTTGGAGCTGGATTCTTTGTATCTTCTTTAATTAAATTTGTAAAATACTTAATCGTTCTCATTATATCAATGTACATATTTACATCAAATCCATTTATAACTAACATTTCATCTATTGCAACTTTGTCTGCGCCATTACTAATTGCTTCCATTACTCTAATACTCATTTCTAAAATTGCACATGAAGTTGGATTAATAGTTTTCATTTCAACATAACTTTCCCATGCTTCTTTTAATTCTTCTTTAACATATGGAAGTCCTTTTTTTGCTAGATATGGTCCTTTTAATCTTGACATAGCACAATCGATTGCTTCTTGTCTTTCATTTTCATCTTCATATAGTTTTAATGCTTGTCTTTCAAAGTTTTCAGAAGCTTTTTTATCAGTTTTTTCAAAAGATGGATTTTCATATATAACTTTTCTATTTTTAGTAAGTAAAATTGTTTCTATGTAAGAACCATATCCCATAAAAGGAAGATATACTGCTTCTAAAAATACACCAGTATCTGTAACTTTACATAACTTTCTTTGATATGTTTCTAAACGACCCATTTTGTTATATAAAATAGTTACATTTTTTCCAATATTATTTTTAACTTTATTAATTATTTCTTCCCAATACATTTTTATTTCCTCCTATTTAGTATAATCTTTTAATTCTAATTTTGAATTATTATTTTTTAATTCTAATGTTGAACTATTATCTTTATTCAAAAGATTAGTAAAATAACTTACTGCTCTAACTACCATTAATATAGTATATTCTGAATATTTACGATCATCAAGTAACATATCAATTTCTTCTTGAGATTTTCCGTTAATTAATGCTTCCATATATTTAACAGCTAAATCTACAAGTGAACATGAATATGAATCTGTAACACTTTTATCAACATATTCAGACCATTCATTTTTCAATTCTTCTTTAACATAATTTAAACCTTTTTTCTTTAATATCGATTTTTTTAATAAAGCCATCTTATTTGATTGTTCTAAATCCATTTTAATATCTTGTTGCCTATTAATTCTTCTTCTTCTTTGTTTAAGTGCTACAGCATCTCCATAAAATCTTGCTTTTGCTTTATCAATTGAATCAATGTCAGTTTTATCATATCTTACTTCAACTGTTGGATTATGGTATAAAACTTCATTATTACTACTAAGTTTAATAGTTTTAATTGCTACTCTAGATCCTATAAATGAAATATATCTATGAAATGGACTATATTCGTCCGTATATTCAATACCATCATAATATTTTACACCAGCTAATGTTATAGTATCTGTAACTAATTTACCATCATACCAGTATTCACAATCGATTTTCTTACCAACATGTTCTTTTAATTTTTTAAACATATCTAATACTCTCATTTTGAACCCCCAATATTTAAAAATTATTTTAATGTTCTTTGTGGATTAGTACTTTCTGGTAATGCTAATACTTCTAAAAGATTTGTAAAATGCAAAACCATTTCAATAGCACAACCTATAGAATACCCAGATGCTCTTTTTTTAGCACAAATTTCCGCAATAATTTCTCTACTTGCACCTTCACTCAATGCATCCATTATATCACATGCCATTTCAATAATAGCACATGAATATGCATCTGTTGTATTAATTGTGACATGTTTAACCCATTCATCTCTTAAATCTTCATGGACATGTAAAAGACCTCTTTTAATTAAAAGTTGTCTTTTTAATTTGGCTCTTTTATCAGCATTTTCACTTCTTTTTTTATCGTTTTGTTCTCTTATATCTCTTCTGTTTTTTTGTTTAAATACAACTTCAGATCCATATGATAAAGCCCTAACTTTATCTATTTCTTTTTGGTCTGTTAAATTGTAACCTTCTTCAATATTTGGATTATAATATATGGTTGATCCATTACTTTTAAGTTTTATACCTACAATTGCACAACCACTTCCAATAAATGGTATAAATGAACCTTTACATTCAACTCCCCTAAAATAGCTTACTGTTTCTAATTTATCTTCACAAGTAACGGCTCTTCCATAATGCCAATAATAACATACTATTTCTTGTCCTTCATATTTTTTTAGTTCTTTAAACATACCATCTGCATAAATAATATTTTCCATATTTCCCCCTTTTTCACAATCGCATATACATTATATCACATTTGATACAAAAAGTCAAATTTTACAAATCTAATATATTATTTTAATTTCCTTTGAGGTCCTGTATTATTTGGTAAATTTATTACATCCATAAGGTTTGTAAAATATAAAATAGCTTCTCTAATTAGTGCTATCATACGCGTCGTTGCACCTTTTTTAAGTAACATTTGTGTTATATCTTCTCTTGAAGCTCCATTATTTAATTCATCCATCATATCACATGCCATTTCAACAACACCACAAGAATAAAAATCTGTAGTATTGATATCAACATATTTAATCCATTCTTCTCTTAAATCCTCACGAACGTATTTAAGTCCTCTTTTTGTTAAAATACTTTTTTTAAGTCTTGCTTGTTTATCTGCAAGTTCAATTTCAGTCTTAATTTCTTGTTCTTTTGTAACCCTTCTACTTCTTTGTTTAAATACAATTTCATGACCAAAAGATATCACTTTTAATTTTTCAATTTCATTTTGGTTTCTTCTATCATAACCATTTTCAATGTTTGAATTATAATATATAGCCTTATTATTGCTTTTAAGTTTAATTTCAACTATGGCACAACCATATCCAATGAAAGGAATAAATGAATTTCTGCATTCAATACCATTATAATACTTCACTTTTTCTAATGTATCTTCATATTTAATTGGATTACCATACCACCAATAATAACACTCAATTTCTTCACCTTCATGTTTTTTTAATTCTTTAAACATATCTATTATTTTCATTATTTAAGCCCTCATTTTCACATCAAGTATGTATTATATCATATTGATACTAATAGTCAATAATATCTTCTTTTAAATAAAAAAAACTAGTTAACTAACTAGTTTACTTGGATTTTTATTTACTAATATATCATACTCTTCTGCACTAATATATTTAAGTGCTATTTCACGAGCAGTATTCCATATATTATAATTATGTTTTTTACGATGAATATCTGTTGCTAAAAAAGATATCTTTTTTTCTTTTAATAATCTTTTGATCATCTCTTCAGCACCTTCACCATATCTTCCAACAAGACTATCTATATTACTTTGAAAATATACTCCAATTTTTTCAAGTTCATATACTTTACTAAAATCCCTTTGAAATGAAATATATCTTTCTGGATGAGCAAGTATTATATTTAATCCTTTACTTATTAGAAATGAAAATATTTCTTGATATCCTTCATATTCTCCACTTATAGGAAGCTCTACTAATATGAAATTAGTACCATTTAAAGGATATACTTCTTGTTTAATTAATAATTCATATATTCTATCATCTATATATATTTCATTTCCTAAAAATAATTTAATATTAATATTATTTTTAATTAATTCTTTTTGTAATTCTTTTAATCTCTTATAATTATCACGAGCAGGATTAGCATAATTACTATCTTTGATATAATGTGGTGTTAATATAACAGCCTTATATCCAAAATCAGCCATATCCTTTAAAACATCAATACTATCTTCAATAGATTTACTTCCATCATCAATTCCAAACAAAAGGTGATTGTGAATATCTATCATTGCTTACTTTTCTCCGTCTTCTTTCCATCTTCTCCGTAACCATAATAATAGTAATAACTACTATGACTACCTTTTTTAGCAGTAGCATTATTTATAACACAACCAGCTATATTAGCACCAACTGCTTGTAATGCTTTTTTAGCATTAATAAGCTGAGTCTTAGGTGTCTTATTAGCACATGCAACTAATACAGTTCTATCTATTGAAGATGATAATATTACAGAGTCAGAAAGTCCTATAACAGGAGCTCCATCAAGAATAATAATATCAAATATTTTTTGTAATTCTTTTAATAAAGAAAGCATTTTCTTTGAGTTTAAAAGTTCACTAGGGTTTGGAGGACAAGCACCTCTTGGAATAAAGTATAACCCTTCTATTTCAGTTTTAAATAAATATTCAGAATAATCAGATACTTTACCAACAAGTAAGTTAGAAAGTCCATATCTACTAGAAACCTTAAATATCTTATGTTGACGACCTTTTCTTAAGTCACAATCCATTAATAATACTTTCTTACCAGATTGAGCAAATGAAACAGCTAAGTTAGCAGAAATAAAACTCTTACCTTCACTTGGGAATGTACTTGTGACTAATAACGTCTTAAGTTCACTATCAACAGATGAGAATTGTAAGTTGGTTCTTAAGTTACGAATACACTCACTAGCTGCAGCATTTGGTTTGTTAACAACTAACATATCATCTCCACTATAATCTTTAAATACTCTAGCTACAATAGGCATACCAATTTCTTTTTCAACATTATTTGTATCATTTAAACTATCATCATAATAGAAGATTACAAATATAATTCCAGTTGCTCCTACAAATACAACAAATAAAGCAAGGATACAATCTCTTAATAAATGATAATTAGATGGATATGTTGGAAGTTCAGCAACATCAAGTACACTAACATTATTAATTTTATAAATCTTAACAACTTCACGTGAGAACACTTCAGCAACAGTATCTGCAATTTTAACAGCAAGTTCTGGATTTTCATCAGTAACTGCTATTTTTAAAATTTCAGTGTCCTCTACTGCTTCAACATTAACACTCTTATTCAAATAATCATAATCATATTCTAATTTTAAATCATTTATAACTTGTTCTAAAACTAATCTACTTTTAATAATTTGTCTATAAGTAGAAACTAGTTTTTGGTTTAATACAATATCATTTTGACTAATAGTATCTGTTGTTGTACTAGTTTCATTTTTAACCAAAATAACACTTGTTTTAGTTGTATATAATTGAGTTTTAAATGCAGCATAATAAATAATTACAACTAAAGCAGCTGCAATACAAGCAGCAATAACTCCAAATATATATTTTTTAAAGTATTCAAAAAAACCTAATAAATCTATTTCTTCCATAGCCTAACTCCTTTGCACTATTTAATTATATAAATTTATAGGTTCTTTTTCAAGCAAAATTAACTTTTTATTGTATACTTTACTCTAAAAAGATTTTTTCTCCTCAATTCTACTAATAGAACTAGATAATTTAAGTGAACAATATACAAAAATTACCATTATAAATATTAATACTCCAAATATTATAAATAATATACTTTTCATACATAACACCTACTATATAGTATGCTACATATCTAAAAAATAATGTGCTTTGTAATATATTTGATATAATTAAATCGTAATAATTACTTGCCAAGCGTTATTATGACAATTAGATCGACTAGGGTTTTCTTTTTAAGGCAAGGTAAAAAGATTGCATGCATGCGGAGATACTTATGTAAGTAGAAATACTTATATAGGTATCTCCTTTTTTATTCTAAGGAGGTGGATAGAAAATATGTAGAATAAAATAATTTGATAAATAATTATAACAATAAAAGGAGGTATAAAATGAATAATGAAATTGTTATTTTTGAAAATCAAAATATTAAATTAGAAGTAAATATGAAAGACGAGACAGTTTGGTTAAATTCAAATCAAATGGCCAGTCTATTTGATAGAGATATCAAAACAATAAGAAAACACATAAATAATGCATTAAAAGAAGAAGTAGACATATCAACTGTCGCAAAATTTGCGACAGTTAAAAAAGAAGGAAATAGAGAAATAACCCGTCAAATAGAATACTATAATCTTGATATGATAATTAGTATCGGTTATAGAGTAAAATCACAAAATGGTATTATATTCAGGAAATGGGCTACATCTATTTTAAAAGATTATATGTTAAAGGGTGTTGCTATTAATCAAAAAAGATTAGAATTTTTAGAAAAAAGTGTTAAATTAATAGAAATTGCTAATAGAGGAAATGACAGAATCTCAGATACAGAAGCAAAAGATATATTACATGTTATCGGAAAATATACAAAATCACTAGATTTATTAGATGGCTATGATCATAAAAAATTATCAAAAGTTAAAGGAACAAAAGATAAAAGAATAATTAAATATGAAGATTGTATTAATCTAATTAATAAACTAAAATTCAATAATGATAGTAATATATTTGGTATAGAAAGAAATCATGGATTAGAATCAATTATTAATGATATATACCTTACATTTGATAATAAAGATTTATATGATAGTGTTGAATTAAAAGCATGTAATTTCTTATATACTCTAATTAAGAACCATCCATTTGTAGATGGTAATAAAAGAATTGCTGCTACTCTATTTATATATTTTCTGAATTATTATAATATTTTATATAAAGATAATAAGCAAGTAATAGATAATAATACACTTACAGCTATGACACTTTTAATAGCAGAATCAAATCCAAAAGAAAAAGAAATAATAATAGATTTAATAATGAATTTTCTAAAATAAGCATTTTAAAAAACGTTTGCATTATTGCAAACGTTTTTTAATTTGTTTTCTCCATATAATTTAAGTATTCAATCAATTTAAATACTTCTGTATTTGGATTTGCATTAATACTTCCAATTGTATGGCCATTAGATAGTTGCTTCTGCTCCAGTCTTTTAGCACGTATAATTGCTTTATCAATATTATTAATTAACTCATTATAAATATCTTTTCCTTTTTTATAATCTGTTATATGATTCTTTAATTTTTCTATAGTTTGTTTACTATCAATATAATGGCTTACTTCCTCAAAATGCAATAAGAACCATAATTCAATACAAGGTGTAGAAGTGATTGGAACTATTTTGTTTGATATACATTCTTTGATTGCTTTTAAATTAATATTTTCTTTAAAACCATAAGTATCAATATCAAATACACAGAATGCATTAAAATCTTCAAACTCATTTAATTTATTTTTCTTAATGCTATTAATAAGACTACAAATTAGATTATTAGAATCTGTATTATTTCCTTTTGCAAATAAAATCCTATAATTTTTATTAACCCCATTAAATCCATTAAAATATTCTTTCTCAGTTTTTCCTTCGCTTGCTATGAGTATTATCTTTTTTGGCTTTAATTTTTTATTCTTTCTATCCTCTCTAATTACTCTTCTTTCCATAGGCTTATATCATTATTTATAAAAGGAATTGCTCCATATCTTCCTAGCAAATATCCCCTTTCAATATTTTCAGTATTTTTAATTGCAAAATCTCCAAGTGAATATAAATTACTAATACCTGTATCATTGTCTTTCTCAGTAAACCATATTTGATCTTTTCTAAGACTATTTAAATTAAGTAAATTAGTATCATGAGTATTAAATAACAACTGTGCATTAGATTTATTTATTTCCTTATCATTAAATATTTTAATAATTAATTCAATTAAATATGGATGCAAACTTCTATCTAGCTCATCAATCATTAAAATTGATTCATTATTTACAGCATTCATCAAATAAGGAATAAAATCAAACAATATCTTTGTTCCCATAGATTCTTCTTCAAAATCCAAGTATTCATCGCTATTTTTATGTTTAAATCTTGCACCATACATTTCAATTTGGTCAGGCACGTCATTTTTCATAAAATCAGGTAGATTTAGTAATTCTCTAGGGACAAGAATCCTGTTTACCTCAAATCCTACAATATTTAAATCCGCCTTTGCCAAATATTGAAGAGCAAATTCTTTAAGTTTTCCACTTTTATCATTATAATATTTAACAAATGAATCATCCTGAAGTTTTGACAAATCTGACATTGTATTGAATATATTTTCAAAAAAATTAAATGCATCTTTTGCTCTTTCATAATTCCAATAAGTAGCACTTGCAATAAAGAATCGATTGGATGGTGTTTTAGAAGCAATTGGTTTTAAAAAGCTTTCATCTTCTCTTTTAAAAGAATATCCATTGTTTTTTCTGTCAAATATCAATGACTCCTTTCCATTAGGATAATAATATAGGTATTCTTCAAAAATTTGATTTTCATCTGCTTTAAATCCATAAACGTATCTTATTCCGTTGGTAATAAATTTTATCTCAAATTCGCTTGGGCTTTTAGCAGACTTTTTATCTAGTTTAAATGGTATAATTGGTAATTTAGTATCAGAATTCATAATGTTAGATCTCCTAATCATCATAATTATATTGGTTAGAATTTTGAATAAATTACTTTTTCCACTCGCATTTGCTCCATATATTGCAGCAGTTTTTAATATCTTTTTTTCTCCAAACATAACATAATTGTCTTTATGTTCTTCACTAGCACTTCCAAGCATACTAAAAGTAACTTCATTTTTATACGATAAAAAATTCGATAATGTAAACTCGATAATCATATTTAATTTTCCTTCCTTTAAATATATTATATGTTTATTATTAACAAAAATCAACTACTTTTTTACATTTAATTTTTAAATATTAATCAAAACTTTCTAATTTTAACAATTAAATGTTGATTTATACATTTTATTGATATATAATTTAATTAGAGAAATTAAAAAGAAACTATTACACAGTTTCTTTCTCTAGTGCTAATATGCACTCTTATAATATTAGAGTTAAATAAACCCTAAGTGAATTATATCACATTTTTTTGCATAAATGCAAAAAACTTTCTAGTGGTTTACAAAACTCTAGAAAGGAGGATATATGACAAAAATAAGATTAAAGCCAATTAATATTAAAATAACAACAAGAAGAATCGGGAATAGAACGGCAATTACTACATCTGTAAATGGTAGAACAAGAACAAAGTATATTTAATATTAATAATCAAAAAAATCTCTTCAAAAGAGATTTTTTGTTGCCAGAGTCAAGAATTTGCGTGTATTCAATTTTACATTAATTATCTAATATTTTCTTTTTTACAATATTAAATAATGATTTACTATATTTTGAAATATCTTCTAATTTATTAATATTATATTTAACAATCATTTTATTAAAATAAGAATCCATTTCATCTAGACTAATAATTCTATTTGAGCTTTCATCTTGAACTAATCCTTTCCTACTATCCAACCAAGGATCTGTTAGATGTGACATTTCTCTTAATACACTACCACTATAAAAACCGAAATTTCTTATAATAGAATCCAAATATTTTTTCTCATTTTCTGTTAAATCAATAGTATTATTTTTTAATAATTCATCATAATCTATCTTTTTATAACCATAATAAGAAAAACATTCATATATATCTTTATACACAGGTCCATATTTCCATGCTTCAGATTCTTCACTTAATAAATGTTTACCTAAAAATTTGTT
The DNA here is from genome assembly GCA_947165135.1 of uncultured Clostridia bacterium. Lineage (GTDB taxonomy): Bacteria > Bacillota_I > Bacilli_A > RF39 > UBA660 > CAG-1000. The sequence continues at coordinate 14,907 of CAMUZE010000010.1, read as the reverse complement.
AACAAAAGATTTTCCTATCTATCAATAATGTATTGTAAAATAAAATAAAAAATTAAACAAGAGTAATTTACATAAAGTTATATTTTTTATGCATTAAATCAAATAAAAATGTCAATTTTTATTTGACATTTTAATCTCTTGAGAATATATCTCTTGTATAAGTAATTTCTTTAACATCATTAAGTTCATCATCTACTCTATTAACAATAATAACATCACTAATATCTTTAAATAATGCTAAATTATGAACTACCTCTAACCCATTAAATGTATTATCTTTAATAGTTGGTTCATAAATGATAATGTGTACTCCTTTAGCTCTAAGTTTTTCGATTACTCCTTGTATAGCACTAGCTCTAAAATTATCAGAACCAGTTTTCATAGTCAATCTATAAACACCCACTATTTTAGGATGACGTCTTAATATTTCATCAGCAATATGACTCTTACGAGTATCATTAGATTTAACAATAGCCTCTATCATATTTTGAGGTACATCCTCATAATTAGCAAGTAACTGTTTAGTATCTTTTGGTAAACAATATCCACCATATCCAAAAGATGGATTATTATAATGATTTCCAATTCTAGGATCTAAACATACTCCTTCAATAATATCTTTAGTATTTAATCCCTTAATTTCAGCATAAGTATCAAGTTCATTAAAATAACTAACTCTTAAAGCTAAATAAGTATTAGCAAATAATTTAACAGCTTCTGCTTCAGTAGAATTCATAAATTTAACTGGAACATCTTCTTTTAAACAAGATTCTTTTAATAAATTAGCAAATTCTTCTGCTCTTTTACTTTTTTCACCAACTATAATTCTAGAAGGATATAAATTATCATATAAAGCTTTTCCTTCTCTTAAAAACTCAGGACTAAACATAATATTATCAATATTATATTTCTTCTTCATATTTTCAATAAATCCAACAGGTATAGTAGATTTAACCACCATGGTTGTATCTAAATTCATACTAATAACTTTTTGAATTATATCCTCAACAGATGATGTATCAAAATAATTCTTTTCATCATCATAATTAGTTGGTGTACTTATTATAATAAATTTAGCCCCTTCAAAAGCATCTTTATAATCTAAAGTTGCTCTTAAATTTAATTTCTTTTCACTAAAGTACTTCTCAATATATTCATCTTTTATAGGTGAAACACGATCATTAATCATATTTACCTTTTCACTTACTATATCAAGAGCTACTACCTCATTTTTAACACTAAGTAATGTTGCTAAAGAAAGACCAACATACCCAGTTCCAGCTACAGCTATTTTCATAAAAATACCTCTTTTCATACTGTAATTATTATTTTAAGATATTTATTATATTAAATCAAGTGATATTACATTCTTTACATTAAATCTTTTTGTGATATAATACTTGTTAATGGGAGTTAAAATATGAAAGAAAAATATAAGGAATTAAAAAAACAATTAATTGAAGTGAAAGAAAATACAAAAAAATGCAACCATGAATGGGATGAACCAATATATGATCCAGACTTATTTGATGGCATAGATAGATGGTTTATAGTTTGCAAGTTGTGTGGAAAAAAAGTAATGTCTTTTCAAAAACCTGATGTATTAGCAATGAATAAAAAATAGAATGCAATAAGCATTCTATTTTTATTATTTATAAAATTCTTTATACCATTCTGCAAATTTTCTAAGTCCTTCTCTTAAAGATGTACTTGGTTTATATCCAAAATCCTTTTCAAGTGCACTAGTATCAGCATAAGTAACGGGAACATCACCAGCTTGCATTGGTACTAATTCTTTATGGCTTTCAAAATCATAATCTTTAGGAAGGACACCCGCTCTTACTAATTCTTCTTGTAATATATTTACAAAATCTAGTAAATTTTCAGGGTTATTATTACCTATGTTATATATTGAATATGGTGGTAATGGAAGCCCGTCTTCTCCATTTTCTTTTTTAGGAGCACCCTTCATTACTCTTATAATTCCTTCTACTATATCATCTACATAGGTGAAATCTCTTTTACAATTACCATAATTAAATATTTTAATTGTTTCACCCTTTATTAGTTTATTAGTAAATCCAAAGTAAGCCATATCTGGTCTACCTAATGGTCCATATACGGTAAAGAATCTAAGCCCAGTAGTAGGTATATTATATAATTTTGAATATGCATGTGCTAATAATTCATTTGATTTCTTAGTTGCTGCATATAAACTGACTGGATTATCTACTTTATCATCTGTACTAAATGGTACTTTAGTATTACCTCCATATACAGAACTACTAGATGCATATACAAGATGTTCAACAGTATTATATCTACAAGCTTCAAGTATATTATAAAAACCTATAATATTTGATTCTATATAAACATCTGGATGATCTATAGAATATCTAACTCCAGCTTGAGCAGCTAAGTTAACTACTACACTTGGTTTATATTTTTCAAATGTTTTAAATACTAAGTCTTTATCTGCTAAATTACCTTTAATAAAAGTAAAATCTTTATATTTTTTTAAACTATCTAATCTAGCATCTTTTAGTTTAGTATCATAATAATCATTCATATTATCGAAACCAATTAATTTAATACCTTTAACTTCATCAAGTAATCTTTTAGATAAATAATATCCTATAAATCCACAAGATCCAGTTACTAATATAGTTTTATTTTCCAATTCAATTTTTTCTTTCATATTTTAACTCCTTTATGATTTTATAATATTTTCAATATTACTACACAAATACTTACTAATATTATACATTCTTTCTTTTCCTTTTTAAAATATTATCTAATATTATAAGCATATTTTTATATTCATTTTTAAAAACAAATATATTCATTGTTAATGTAACTAAACATGCTACACCAAAAACCATTAATGCATTAACAATCCAGTTTAAATAATTAATATTGTCAACATATGGCAAATACTTACAAACAAATACAATCAACAAAGTCTCTATAATTATAAGAATAATCTTTTTTATACTATTCCATATTGATCTATCTAAAATATATTTATTACTATGATATATGAATTCTACTGTTCTAATTGTCATTGCAACAATTGTACCGATAGTTACACCTACAATTCCATATTTCCATACTAAAATCACAGATATTACTATATTACTTAGGCATTCTACCCAAGCTCCAACTCTTGTTTCTTTAAAATGACCAGCAGCTAAAGTCATAGAACTATATGGTAATCTTATTGCCCATATATATTCGCTAATAACTATCAAAATTCCAAAAGTATATCTGATATAGTTAACATCAGTTATACCTTTAGTATACACACTTACAAAAGGTATTATTAAAACAATTGTACAACTAAATGCAATAGTAATTATTGTATTATATAAAACCTCATAAATGCTAAATTTTTTATTTAAATTATCTTTTTCTTTTTTTGCAATCATATCACCAAATGTAGCATCAATTCCATTTGTAAAAGTCTGAATTAAAGCTTTTATACCACTGACAACTAAAAAATAGACCGAATAAACAGATACTTCCACTAAATTTGAAAAAATAGTTAATATTGTTATATCAGTATTACTATGTATAACTGCCGCAATATGTTGTGCTAATCCATCCCATTTTTGTTTTAATTTATATTCATTATTGGCATTTTCGAGATTAATATTATACTTTTTTTTGACATAATAATTTAAAAACAATGGCCTTAGAATAAAAATACAGCCACTTACTAGTTTTATAATCTGAATACTAATTCCCATCCTAGCCAATAGTATTATTGATATTATAGAGATTATATATGTTAACATTTGAACAATAGAAATAATATATGTCTTTTGTTGCGCTTGCAAATACAACTTATATGTCATTCCAAAAAAATATTCAGCAAATGTGCTAAGACCAATTATTATTATTAATGATACAGTAAATATCCAGCCAAAACTCTCATTAACTAATATAGGGTACACAAAACACAATATTATTATATATATTATAAAAAAATATGCAACTAATCTAAAAAATTTTTCGGACGATTTTAATATATTTGTAATTTCGAAATAATTCTTTTTAGAAATCGGCTCATATAATGATGATTTAACAACTGCACCAAATCCAGATTCTAATAAAGTAATATATGCCAAAAATTGTGTTATTGAAGAAACTAAACCATTAACATTAGACCCAAATGTTTCAATAATAATCTTGGGAACAATAAATCCATATAATACTACAATGATTTGTAATAATAAACCACTTCCAATGTTAAAAATGGCCTTCCTACTTCTCATTTTTTTCTCTCCTTTTTATTGGGCAAATTAATAAGTTTTCCTAATTCAAAATCCCACTTTTCTGGATTAAATCTTGTAAAACCAGAATAGTGAAAAAATGTCATTTCGCCAAAATAGATTTTACCATTAACTTCATAAAAATCAACTCTTACATGAGGTATATTTTTTGAAAGTTTTTCTGCTAAAACTATCATTTTATCAAAATTAATTGGTTTATGCGGTATACTAGGAGCATTCGGATGACCTTGTTCAAATGAAAGATGATTAAAATCTAAATCAAAAAAGTCAAAATATGTGTCTCCTTTTCCTTGTCTATTTGAAGCTATAAACATCAATTTTGCTTTTCCATTAAAGCAAAAAAATTTATAATCTCTTAATTCTCCGTCTGTAAAGTCCTGCATATATTTTTCTATTATTATTTTTCTCTTAACATTTTTATATGGCCATTCTCGTCCGATTCTATAATAATTCTTTTTTAAGCTCTTATTTATAATACGCCTAGCATTTTTAATGTTTAGTTTTGACTTGTCACTACAAATAATTAATCCACCAGAATCATGAGTACATTTTATCACGAACTTATCAGGCAGTTTCGAAAAATCTATATCATCAAATGAGTTAAAAACAGCTATTGTAGGAATTATATAATCTTCTCCAATAACACTAGCAACATATTTTTTTACTTCATATTTATCCACTAATGTTGTATATTTTTTATTTCTATCATATAATTTTAACCATTGTAATTTTTCATTGTAAGATTTAGGATTATCAATATTTAATTTTTTTCTAAATGTCATATAATATTTAATTTTCAAATACTTACTATCAGGAAGTATTTCCAGTTTTTCATCTATTATAAGCAATAATTTATAAATTACTAATTTCAATATCTCATTTATTTTCATATTTTAAATTCATCCACCTCATTTTACTCTTAATTATTATTATAGTTTTACTAATTATATATTTAATATTATGAATATTAATAACTAGTTTTAATAGTTTATAATTAATATATCTAGATTTAATTAACGATATTAATAATAAAGTCTTAAATTCTTTTTTCATTATATCTTTATCAATATTCTTTTTTGAGATATTATTATAATGATTGAAAAAGTATATGATACTTTCATAATTGCTTTTAGTAATCTTTTCTTTATTTGAAAGTAAAATCAAAACATCTAATATTTTTTCTTTTAATGCGTTATTTGCATCAAAATAATATTCAATATTTGATCTTAAAATATTCTTTGTGTTCATTAACTGAGTTTGTCTTTTTGCTTGACTCGCTTGGGATTTATGAATTCTTAATTTCAAAATATAAAATGGCATGATACAAATATTATGTTTCCTAACCATTCTGCTCCATAATTCATAATCTTGAGCAGTGAAATAAGACTCATTGTACTTGATTTCTTTTTTTAATGTAGACGCTCTTATGATAACCGTAGGATGTACTAAAACACATCTAACAATCAGTTGTGCTTTTATTGTCTCATAATCATTGAATGGATAAAATGAAAATGCCTTTTTTTCTCCAAAAGTAACAGCATATGCACCTGCAATATCTATTTCTTTGTTATTTTCCATAAAAGCTACTTGTTGCTCAATCCTATTTTTAAATGATATATCATCAGAATCCATTCTTAAAATATATTCACCAGAAGAAAGTTCAATTCCTTTATTAAGTGAATATGGCAGTCCCATATTTTTTTTATTAAATATTACTTTGATTCTTTTGTCATCATATTTTTCAACAATTGCCTTATTTTCTAAATCTCCGTCAACAATTATTATAAACTCAAAATTTACATATGTTTGATTTAAAATACTTTCAATAGCTTTTTCCAAATACTGCTCAGGTGTTTTATATGTTGCCATTATTACTGATACTTTTTTCATTAGCTTCTCCTTTTTTATTAATTCTAAGATAAGAAAAAATAATTGAAATAATAATTACTAATAATCTATCCTCATAACTAACACGTGCAAAATCCATTAATAGAATAATTAAGAATAGAGATAATAATATATACTTTATATATTTATCATTTATCTTACATTTAATTGTATTTTTTATAGCAACCCAAAATGGAATATAGTAAATAATCAATCCCAGTATTCCGAGATCAACTAATAGTTCAATATAATTATTATGGGCATAAAAATTGTAATTGAACATATTGTAATACAAATATCTAAAATTATCCAATCCATATCCAGTCCAAGGCCTATTTTTAAACCATTCAATACCAAATTTAATCATATTATTTCTTTCATATATTGAAAAATCTTTAATTGCTCCCGTATTAAGAAATGCAAACAAGCTTTCTATTCTTACACCAATAATATTATATAGAAATGGTATATTCATCGTAAAAAACAATAAAAGTATCACTGCAATTATCGAAAAAATAATGTTAATTATAGTTTTATTAAAATTATCCCTATTTTTAACCAAAAAATGTATTAAAAGTAATAGAATTATCGATATAATACCCTTTCTAGAACCGGTTAAGAAAATAGTACCAATGAATAAAAAATATAATAAATACGATTTGTTTTTTTTCTCTTTTCTATTAACAATCATCAATGCAATGGTAGAATACATTATGGCCATAGATATAGAATTAACATTACCTATATTAGCTCCAACTCTAGAAAAATTAGACAACGTAGAAAAATCTGAAGTAATAATAGATAAAACTGACAATATTATTCCAGCAACTACAAATGACTTTAGTACTGATATAATTTTATCCTTAGTGTCAAGAATATTAGTAAAAGCAAAAATAATAATACAATTAACTATAAGTTGGATTATTTTACTTGTAACAAAAGCAGGTTGTAAAGCATATTTTAAAGAAAACAATCCAAATAAAATAAATATAATATAAAAAATAAAATACTTATTGAAAACTATTTTCTTTTCCTTAAAAAAGTTCAATAAAAATGCTCCAACTAAAATAATTAGTAAAATCAGTGAAATGTAATTGGTTCCGGTTCCTTCAACATTATTAAAAATATATAGACTTATTAAATACATATATACTAGTTTTAATTTAATATTTTTAATTTTCATATTTACTAAATCTCCTTATATTTTATTTATCCTCTAGTCATAATAGAATGAAGTTTTACTAATATCCATAACAAAAAGAGCCTATTATAATATATGGACATGAGAAATATTTTTTTAACTTTTCCAACATAATTAACTATATTATAACTAATCCATTTAACATTGTTTTTATTAAAATTTTTAATAAACTGTTTTATATTTTGTCGGTTTTCATTGCTTTTTAACATAATTAATACAATATTATACAAATAATCCATTATTGATTTTTCCACAAAACATTCTTTGTATTTTTCTCCATAATTTTCCTTTACAAGTTTGTTTGCTTCTTTAATTGTTTCATATCCCATTACTGAATTATTTGATAAACTATCTTTTCTTTGAACATAGTGGTATAAATTGTTTTTTAAATAATAAAAAGTTTTGCATTTTACTAAGGCTCCGCTTAAAAAAACTATATCTTCATGTCTTCTCATACATGGAAATTTTACATTCTTTATAACATCTCTTTTATATATTTTACAAACTGTATGATTTCTTATATATTTTAATGCATCCTCTTTTTTTATATCATATTCAAAATTTCCATAAACAGAGTTCATTTTTTTTAATTTATTATTATTATCTAAATAATAGTCATAAACAACACAGTCATATTTATTATTTTTCAAAACATCATCAATAATTTCTAGTGTATTATATTCAATCCAGTCATCATTATCAATAAAAGTAATATATTCACCACGTGCTTTTTCTATTCCTATGTTTCTTGCAACACCGGGGCCAGAGTTCTCAATGGTTTTATATATACTTAAATTTAATTCTGTACTTTTTGTATACCTATTTAACCTATCAAATGAATCATCTGTAGAGCAATCATCAATTATTATTACTTCAAAATCCTTGAAAGTTTGATTTTCAAGGCAGTCAAAATACTTAGTCATTAAATGAAATCCATTATAATTTGTTGTAATAATAGTATATTTATACTTCATATTATACTCCTTCAATATTAACTATGTATAATTCTCTCTTACCACTATATGTGCTATCAAAGCATATCTTTTTACTCTTTCTGTCCCACCTTGGATGTAAATCACATCTTACATCATTATCATATTTAAATGGTGAAAAAACTTGAGCAATTTCTCTATAATTATCACAATCTGACATAATTTTTATTGATTGTACTCTACTTCTATTAGGATATGAATCAGTAACTACATATTTTCCGTTTGGTGAATAACTTGGATGTCCATCATTTATTATTTCTTTCCAGAGATGCTTAAAATCTGATGTCTTATCTTTTATAAGAAAGTAACCATTTCCAATATTATTCTTGTGTTCAAAAGCTAGTATTTCATAATCGTTTTTCCAATAACAATGTGAAACCATATCATCATCACTTAACAAATACATATCGGTCCCATCTACATTGCAAGTAATTAATCGTGAATATTTTCTTGTTCCGTTAAACCATCGATATAAGACCATAAATCTTTTACCATTCGGTGATATCATTATATGGTTGACTTTATGAATAGCATTTAGATCTTTCATTTCTTTTCTTGGCTTAAAGTTTGCGAAATCGGTATATTTAAGTAAGTCAGTTACTTTACCAGTTTTTAAATCTATTCTCCATATACAAGTATTATCTGGTAATCCTTCATTTTTGGTTTCTTCTTCTCTGTTATAATAGCCATATCCTGGCCTTAAATTATATAGTCTAGAAAAATCTAATGATAGTGCAAATTTACCATCAGATGAAACAGAATATATTGGAAAATTAATAATTCTTTTTTCTAATGTTTCAACATTTAAAATTACAGAACAATATTTATTATCTATAAAATCATTATATATTATTTCTTTATCATATTTTGGCCCTAACCATTGTAACATGCAGCCTTGTTGAACATTCCATGTTGATGTTTTTCCAATAATTTTAATACTATTATTATTCTGAGTGTCAATCAATACTATCTCGGCTGGTTCTTTAGGGGAAACATCTTTCCATGTACATTTTGCTCTTAAGCATACCATATATCTTTCATCAGCATTCCATGGTGACTTGTCGTAATATCCAAAAAAATATTCATACTCATCAATTGGAGTTATTCTTTTAATATCTCCTTTAAATTTTATTTTTGGAGAAATAAGATACATAATCAACTGATATAATCTTTTTATAATCTTTTTTAAAAATGGTATTCTATTTAAAAAACTATTAATTGATTGTTCAATTTTCAAAATTATCAACTCTTTCTTAATATTTTTTTATATAAAAATTTTTGAAAACTTGTTGGTAAGATATACATTACTAATTGTACTGATGATACAAACATAAAATCAAAAAATGACAAAAATCCAATTTTATATCCATTCCATCTAATTTTAATTAAAAGTTTTGTATTAATCCAACTTTTCCTTTTTTTATATGTATTCTCATCAAATCTAAAATTCAATAAATACTTATCTACATTTGCACCTTTGCAACCATCATTAAGCATCTTAATCCATAAATCAGTATCCTGATTTTTTCTATAATCTCCATAACATCCAACTTTTTCAACTTTAGATTTTTTATACATTACTGTTGGATGATTAAATGGATCTCTTCTCTTAGCATACTTGTGTATCTCATCATTCTTTAAAGGTACATCTCTATGACCAACAACATTGTCTATTGTGCCAACAAACTCTTTTACTGGACATCCAACAATATCTAATTCTGGATCTTTTTCGAATAATTTTAATTGTTCTTCGCACCTATTTAACTCTGAAATATCATCAGAATCCATTCTGGCAAGCAATTCGTTTTTACATTTTTTAATTCCTTCATTAAGTGCTAACCCCAAACCAACATTCTTTTTTAAACCAACTTCAACAATCTTTTTATAGTCTTGTTTAGATTTATCGATAACGCTTTGAAGTTCTTCAGTTATTGGTCCATCTTTAACCAAAACAATTTCATCTGGCTTTAATGTTTGATTTATCATACTATATAATGCTAATTTAAAATACTCTGGATTATCACTTTTATATACCGTCATTAAAACACTATATTTCACTATTCATCACCTATTTCATTATCAAATTTTTTAAGGCTTAATACGGCAAGTACAGTCCATATAGCAATTTTAATATCATAAAACATATTAAAATTAGTAATATATTCTAAATTTGTTTTCATTTTTAATGGTAATACTTTATTTATATATACATTATCGGCATCATGCTTTTTATCAATGTATTTATCCATTATTTCTGCTTCGTCTTTGAATACTATACTGGTATATGAAGTTACGCCTGCTCTCATCAATAATGTAGCTTTCATTTCATCAGTATATGCATCAACATATTTTCTTACTTCAGGTCTAGTTCCTATAAAAGTCATATCACCAATTAAAACATTTATTAATTGTGGAAATTCATCTAGACGGAATTTTCTAATAAAATTTCCAACTTTAGTAATCCTTCTATCATTACCAACCGTTACTAAAGATCCAAGTTTATCAGCATTTTGTACCATTGTTCTAAACTTAAATATTCTAAATATCTTATTGTAAATAGTTACTCTTTCTTGTCTAAAGAAAATTGGACCTTTTGAATCAATTTTAATAGCAATTCCTAATATTAAGAAAATTGGAAAAAATGCTATTAATCCAACTATACTAAATACAATATCAAAAAATCTTTTGATAAATAAACTAAATTTTCTTTTGTTTAATATGTCATAATATTTTTTTACTTCTTTAGTTTTTAAATATTTTGGCATTTTCTCCCATTTTCTCATTTTTATCTATCCTTCAAAATTCTATTATATTCTTGACAAATATATTCTACATCTTCATTAGTAAGTTTTGTATGAAGTGGTAGTGTTATTTCATTTTTATATAAACTATAAGCATTAGGATAATTCTTAATATCAAATCCTAAATTCTTATAAGCAGTATGCATAGGAAGTGGTTTATAATGTACATTTGATGCTACTCCTACTTCTGCTAATTTGGTAATAATATCATTTCTTTCTTCTACATCTATTCCTTTTACTCTGGTTAGCATTAGATGTTTACTAGAAATACTATTACCTTTTTCATGTGATATTAATTCTACTTTTTCTTTATCCAATAATTTATTATATAAATCTATTATTTCTTTTCTTCTATTTAATAAATCTTGATATCTGTCTAATTGAACTAATCCAATTGATGCCATGATATCAGTCATATTACATTTATACCCAGTGTATACAATATCATATTCCCATGCACCTAATTTAGTTTTAGCTAGGGCATCTTTTGATTGACCATGTAAAGACCATAACATAAATTCTTTATACAATGCATCATTATCTAAACCATCAACATGTTTCCAAGTTAATGCTCCACCTTCAGCAGTAGTTAAATTTTTAACTGCATGGAATGAAAAACTAGTAAAATCTGCTACACTTCCAGATCTTTGACCTTTATATGTTGCCCCAAATGAATGAGCTCCATCAGCAGAAACAATGATTCTTCCATATAATTTTTGAATATCATTATTAGCCTTGAATAGATTTTTCTTTTTATTAACTATTTCAAATACTCTATCATAATCACACATTACACCAGCAATATCAACTGGAATTATAACTTTTGTCTTACTTGTTATTGCTTTTTCTAATGCATCATAATCCATTTCATATGAATCTTTTTGTGTATCAACTAAAACGATTTTAGCACCAACATGCTCAATTACACTTGCTGATGCAGTATATGTATAAGCACTTGTAATAACTTCATCTCCAGGGCCTATTCCAAGAACCCTTAAAATTGTTTCTAGGCAAGCAGTGTTAGAATTTAAGCATACAGCTTTTTCGGTATTACAATACTCAGCAATTCTCTTTTCAAATTCTTTTGTTTTTGGACCGGTTGTAATCCATCCTGATTTTACTGTTTCTGCAGCAGCATTTGCCTCTATATCTGTCATATCAGGAGGGGAAAAAGGAATATTTCTTCTTTCTAATTTTTCGCTCATATTATTTACCCACTCTTTCTTTGTCAACTTTATAAGTTGTTACAATTTTTGCGACTTTATCTTTAATATCATCATTATTTACATATGCTGATTTAATTAATTTATCTAAATCATTCAAAAATGAATTTGATATCTCAATTGGTTTTCCTATATGTATCAATTTATTAGGAGTATCTTGAAGTCCTTCTTCTTCCATAAGCATTTCTTCATATAATTTTTCTCCAGGTCTTAATCCAATTATTTTAATTGGAATATCTATATTTGGCCTGAAACCTTTATATCTTATTAGTTTGCAGGCAAGGTCATATATATTCACAGGTTTTCCCATATCTAATACAAATATTTCCCCGCCACTTGCATAACATCCAGCTTGAAGAACTAAACTTACAGCTTCTGGTATTGTCATAAAATATCTTTGCATTTTTTTATGTGTCACTGTTACTGGACCACCATTATCAATTTGTTTTAGGAAAAGTGGTATAACAGAACCATTAGAACCAAGAACATTCCCAAATCTAACAGCAACATAATCTGTGTTTTTTGAAAGTTTATCATATGTTTGTATAATCATTTCGCAAATTCTTTTACTTGCACCCATAATATTCGTAGGTCTAACAGCCTTATCAGTACTAATTAATACAAATTTTTTAACATTATATTTATTAGCTAGTTTGGCTGTATTTAGTGTTCCTAGTACATTGTTTTTAATTGCTTCATTTGGACTTACTTCCATTAAAGGAACATGTTTATGAGCTGCCGCATGATATACTTGATCAATTTTAAATTTTGAAAAAACCTTTTCTAATCTATCGTAATCTCGCACAGATCCTATAATTGTATGTAAATCAAGTTTTGGATATGCTCTTAATAGTTCCTGCTGAATCTCATATGCATTATTTTCATATATATCAAATATTATTAATGTTTTAGGATTTGATGCAGCAATTTGTCTACAAAGTTCGGATCCAATAGATCCTCCTCCACCCGTTACTAAAATTACTTTATCTTTTAAATTTTCTTTAATCTCATCATTATTAACTACTATTTGATCTCTACCTAAAAAATCTTCATATGAAATAGGTCTAATTTTGTTCATTACACCTTTTTCTTTAACATTCATTGATACATAAATTGATGGGAGAATTTTAATAATTGCATTTGTTTTATGGCATTCTGTAATTATTTTATCTACTTCTTCTTTTGGTGCAGATGGTATTGCTATTATTATTTCATCAACATCATGTTTTTGCGCAAGTCTTTCAATATCTTTTGTAGAACCTTCTATTTTTAATCCCTTAATATATGAACCTATTTTATATTTATCATCATCAATAACACAAACAATTTTTGAATCAAATGCAGAACCATTATTGTATATTTCATCAATAATCATTCTACCGGCATCACCAGCACCAATTAACATTACATTAGTGTTTTTCTTTTTATTTTCATATTTGTTATATATTGTTCTAAATATTCTATAACCAAGTCTAGTAATACATGTTATTGAAATAATTAAGAAAAATTGTATTAAAAAATAACTTCTAGGTAGTTTTATTTCAAATATTAACTTATATATATACATTATAGTTTCTGATAAAAAGCTTGCAAAAATAATATTAAGTACTTCATTAACAGATGCATATTTCCATACAGATGTATACAATTTAAACATTAAGAATGTTAATAGTACTATAATAAAATCTATCAAAATGTAATTTTGAGCATTTATAATATATTCTGCAGGAACATTTTTGAAATCAAATCTTATTAATAGTGAAAGTGCAGAAGTACATAAAACAGTAAAAAAATCAACTAATATAAATAGTATTATATTAGGTATTTTCTCTCTAAATAAATTTTTTGCTATTTTAGTCATAAAAACTACCTCTTATCATAAAAAATATTATTTATTATTTTTTTCCCATATAAAAAAATTTCATTTCTTCTAATGAAATTATAACATATATTTTAGTAAAGTTAAACTTTATTTAACTATTTAACACTAAAAAGACATTTTTGCATATAAAAAGAGTTCAAAATTGTATTTTTGAACTCTTATAAACATTCTACATATGTATCATCTAAACATCTTACTGCACATAAGCATCCAGCATCCATAGTAAATATTGAATTAGTTGCTACATATGGATATTGAGATGTTGTATCTGGATTTGCTGTTAATACTCTAAATGTACAACAACATCCATCAACTTTCTCTACTCTAAATACAGTACTTGTAGTTGTTTCAGTAGCACTTCTGCTTATAGGCATAGCATAAGGTGTTCCATTACCTGAACAAGTATATAACATAATTGGTCTTGTATTGCATATTGGACAAGTAGGTCCTCCTCCTAATGCAGGTCTATCACAAGAAAGTAAGCAATTGTCTGGACAAGCATTATTTTGAAGTACATTTATTACTTGTAAAATTTCCATTATACAATTATTGCAGCAATTATTTTCATTGCTTTTATTATTACAATTACACATATAATCCACTCCTTTATTTCTATTCATTAATAA
>CAMUZE010000009.1 GCA_947165135.1 uncultured Clostridia bacterium | reverse complement strand
ATATAGGTATTTCCATAAGCACAGTATCACCTGGATAAATACGAATCATGTTTAAGCGCATTTTCCCAGAAACGTGAGCTTCTACTATGTGCCCATTTTCAAGTTGTACCTTGAATTTTCCACCAGGTATAACTTCAAGTACCTTTCCTTCAAGTTCAATATAACCGTCTTTTTCCTTGGCCATTTTTCACTCTCCTGTTAATATCTCATAACCATCTTTGGTTACAAGTACTGTATGTTCGAAATGTGCTGCAATACTTCCATCTTGAGTAACTATTCCCCATTCATCTGGAAGTAACCACACTTCTTTAGTGCCTAAACTAAACATAGGCTCGATTGCAAGTACCATACCTGCTTTTAATATTATTCCTTCACTCTCATGATTACTATAGTTTGGAATATAAGGATCTTCATGAAGTTCACGTCCAACACCATGTCCAGTCAAACATGTAAATACTCCATAGTGATTCTCTCGAGCTACTCTACCAATTTGAGAGCAAACTTGATTTAGTTTAACACCTTCTTTAATAACTGAGATACCATTATATAAAGCTTTTTGTGTATCTGATACAAACTTCTTTACTTTCTTACTAGTTTTACCAACTATATAAGTATATGCAGAATCTGAATAA
This sequence comes from uncultured Clostridia bacterium, assembly GCA_947165135.1. GTDB lineage: Bacteria > Bacillota_I > Bacilli_A > RF39 > UBA660 > CAG-1000. Next base: position 50,319 of record CAMUZE010000009.1, on the reverse strand, counting down.
TATCCTTTATAGATAGAACCCATATCTACTTTAACGATATCTCCCTCTTTAATGATAGTATCATCAGGGATTCCATGAACAACAACATCATTAATACTAATACATGCAGTTGCAGGAAACCCTTCATAATCAAGAAACGCTGGGGTAGCACCATGACTAGTTATATAGTCATATGCAAACTTATCAATTTCACGAGAAGTAACACCAGGCTTAATAAAATCTTTTAAACTCGATAATACTCCATAAGTGATTTTGCCTGACTCCCTTATCAATTCAATTTCTTGTTCAGTTTTAATACTAATCATTTTTTTCTTCCTTTATAATTTTTTCTAGTTGATTTAAAGTATCCTCAGCAGATCCACTACCATCTACTTCAATTAACATTCCTTGGTTTCTATAATATTCAATTACTGGAGCACAATTTACTTGATATCTTTCATATCCAGCTTTATAGGCTTCTTCAGTATCATCATTACGAGTTGTAAGTTCAACATTACAATCATCACACATGTTTTCAACTTTAGGGGCATTAACTCCAGTTAATTTATTATATGTTTTTTTACATACTGGACAAATTTGTCTTCCAATAGTTCTCTTTAAACCAGTTTCATAATCTACATTTAATAAAACAGCATAATCAATTTTAAGATTCAATTCTTTAGTTATTTCATTAACTGCAATAACTTGTTCCATACGTCTTGGATATCCATCTAGTATGAAACCATTCTTAATATCATCTTTCATTAATCTTTCTTTCATTAATGCATTTGTAATTTTATCATCAACTAGTTCACGTCTTGCTTGAATTTCTCTTATCATTTTTCCAAGTTCAGTACTTGGATCAACACCTCTTAAAAGTTCACCTGCAGAAATGCACACAAGTCCATATTTTTCATTTAACATAGAAGCAAGTGTTCCTTTTCCAGCAGCAGGTGGTGCAATTAAAATTAAATTCATATTATCTCCTATTATAATTTCTTGATGCGACAGAACTTTCAAGTTGTTTATAAGTTTCTAGAATAACACCAACAGCAATTAATATTGAAGTTCCTCCTAATTTTACTGAATCTGGAAGTCCAGTTATTAAAGTAAATATATATGGAAGAGCTGCAAGTAATGCTATAAATAATGCTCCCATAAATGTTATTCTTGATAAAACTTTTGAAATATAATCTTTGGTTTCTTTTCCAGGTCTTACTCCAGGAATATATCCACCATTCTTATTTAAATTCTTTGATAGTTCATCAGGATTAATTGTTAAGAATGTATATATATAAGTAAATGCAATAATTAATACAATGAATAATATAAATCCAACAGGTTTAGATGTTGATAAATAATTATTCATAAAAGCAAGTACTTTTCCATTTTTAACAAAGTTAGATACTATAGATGGAATACCCATAATAACACTTGCGATGATTACTGGCATAACGCTGGCAGAATTCAACTTAAGTGGTAAGAATGTTTGTTGTCCACCATAGCTTCCTGAACTTCTATTAGAATATTGAATAGGTATTCTTCTTTCAGCATTTTCTACCCAAATAATACCTACAATTATTACTAAGTATAGTAATATAAATATTGCAAATGTAATCCAAGCTACTAACGCATTATTAGCATTTGGTATTAATGAAGTGTATGCCGTTTTAAACATACTTGGTAATGAGTTAACAATACCAGCCATGATTATTAAAGATACACCATTTCCTATTCCTTTATTAGTTATCTCATCACCTAGCCATAACAAGAAGGCTGTTCCACCTGCTAAGATTATAGCGCTCTTTAAACAAGTAATAAGATTTATTGTATTTCCTAAAAGCATCATTGGATAGAAGAAACCTTGAATAAATGCAACACTTAAACCTAGGTATCTAGTTATTTTTGCAACTTTTCTTCTTCCTTCTTCTCCCATTTCTTTTAGTTCTTTAAAGTAAGGAATTATATCCATTTGTAATATTTGAATAACGATTGATGCACTAATATAAGGCATTACCCCTAGTGCAAATATTGAGTATTGTTTAAGTCCTCCACCACTTAATGCATTAAATAAATCTAAATAATCTAATTTATCAATATCACCAAGACGAGATACTATTGTTGGTAGAACTATAGAATTACCAAGTGCAAATATAATTAATGCACCTAAAGTAAATAATACTCTAAATCTTAAATCTTTATTAGAAGATCTAAATATTTGCTTGAAAGTAGCAAACATCTTAAATCACCTCCGTAATTCCACCCATTTCCTCTATTTTAGTAATAGCACTATTAGTAAATACATTAGCTTTAACAGTTAATTTCTTTTCTAATTTACCATTACCTAATACTTTGATTCCACAAAGTTCTTTCTTAACTAGTCCTGTTTCTTTTAATAATTCAGGAGTAACTGTTTCTCCATCTTTAAATCTGTTTAAATCAGAAACATTTATAATTGAATATCTCTTTGTAAATCTTGCGTTAGAGAAACCACGTCTAGGTAATCTTTTATATAATGGAGTTTGTCCACCTTCAAACCAAGGGCTTACTCCTCCACCACTTCTAGCCTTTTGTCCTTTTTCTCCACGTCCAGATGTTTTTCCTAAACCACTACCTGGTCCACGTCCAACAACTTTTCTTCTGTGAGTTGATCCTTCAACTTTACTTAATTCATGTAATTTCATTAGTTTAGAACCTCCTCTACAGTTTTACCACGTAATTCAGCAGCATGTTCAATACTTCTTTGAGAACTTAAAGCTTCGATTGTAGCCTTAGCTGTATTAACTTTTGTATTACTTCCAAGTGACTTAGAAACAACATCTTTAACACCTGCTAATTCTAAAACGATTCTTGAAGATCCACCAGCAATAATTCCACGTCCTTCTTTAGCTGGTCTGATAAGAACTTTAGCAGCTCCACAAACACCAGTTACTTCATGTGAAATTGTTCTACCATCTACTAAATCTACATGTATAATATTCTTTTCAGCTTCTTTTATTGCTTTACTAACAGCTACAGGAATTTCTTTACTTTTACCAGTACCAATTCCAACTTTACCTTTTCTGTCTCCTACAGCAACAGTAGCTGAGAATCTAAAATTACGTCCACCTTGTGTAACTTTAGTAACTTTTCCGATAGATATTATTTTATCTTCATAAAGTTTCTTAGGTTCACGAATATTTTTCTTATTTTCGTTCATAATTTCCTCCCTAGAATTCTAGTCCATTTTCACGAGCGGCTTCTGCTAAAGCTTTTACACGTCCATGATATAGATATCCACCACGATCAAAAACTACTGTTTTGATTTTAGCTTTTTTTGCTTTTGTTGCAATATCTTTTCCTACTGCACTAGCAGCTTCAAGATTATTGTTTTTAAGTTTTAGTTCTAAAGAAGATGAACTTGCTAATGTAACACCTTTAACATCATCTATTAATTGTGCATAAATAGCATTGTTACTTCTGAAAACACATAGTCTAGGAGTTTCGTTAGTTCCAGACAATGTTCTTCTGATTTTTTCATGTCTTTTAACTCTTGATACATTTTTTGATTCTTTTTTTATCATAATCTTTTACCTCCTATGCAGCTTTCTTTCCTTCTTTACGACGGATATGTTCTTCTTTATACTTAATACCTTTACCCTTATATGGTTCTGGTCCTCTTACTTTTCTGATATTAGCAGCAAATTCAGAAACTGCTTGCTTATCATATCCACTTATTATTAATTCAGTAGTAGATTTGTCAGGCATTTCAACTTTAATTCCATTTGGAATTACTAGTTCTACATTATGAGAATATCCAGCAGTGATAACTACTTTATTTCCTTGAACTTGGAATCTGTAACCAACACCATTGATTTCTAATTCTCTTTTAAATCCTTGACTTACTCCAACTATCATATTATTAATAATTGAATTTGTAGTACCATGTAATTGCTTAGAAGTCTTTAAATCATTCTTTCTAGATACAACTACAGAAGCACCTTCAACTTTTACATCAACACTATCATTCTTAAAATTGAATTCTAATGTTCCCTTTGGTCCTTTTGTTGTTACTTTGTTTCCTTCAACATTTACTTCTACTCCAGCAGGAATAGTTAATGTTCTATTTCCGATTCTACTCATAACACACCTACCATATGTATGCCAAAACTTCTCCGCCAATTTTCTTTGCTCTAGCTTCTTTATCAGTCATTAGACCTTCTGATGTTGAAACTATTGCAATTCCAAGTCCATTAAGAACTCTTGGCATTTCATCAGCCTTAGCATATACACGTAATCCTGGTTTACTAATTCTCTTAAGACCATTGATTACTCTTTCTTTAGATTTTGAATATTTAAGATTTACAACTAACATTTCGCCAACAGCTAATTTATTAACATCATATCCAGCTATAAATCCTTCTTTAGTTAAAATATCAGCAATACCCTTTGTTAATTTAGTTCCAGGTATTTCAACTGTTTTATACTTCATAGCATTAGCATTACGAATTCTTGTAAGCATATCTGCTACAGTGTCATTAACCATTATAGGTCCTCCCTTCTTATTAACACCTCTGTTAATGTTTGGTTTATATTTTTATTTTTCACAAATTACCAACTTGATTTTTTAACGCCAGGAATTTGTCCTTTATATGCAAGTTCTCTAAAGCAAATACGGCATAGACCAAATTTGCTAAGTACACCATGTGGACGTCCACATCTTGTACATCTAGTATAATTTCTTGTAGAGAATTTGCTTCCTCTTTGTTGAGATATTACTTTACTTTTCTTTGCCATAAATATTTCCTTTCTTACTTTCTAAAAGGTAACCCAAATTCAGTTAGTAAAGCTAGAGCTTCTTCATTAGTTTTAGCAGTTGTAACAATAACAACATCTAAACCTCTAACCTTAATAACTTGATCGTATTCTACTTCAGGAAATACTAATTGTTCTCTTATACCAAGAGTATAATTTCCTCTTCCATCAAAACTATTTTTAGATATTCCTCTAAAGTCACGAACTCTTGGAAGTGCAATTGTAATTAATTTATTTAAGAAGTTATACATATTATCTCCTCTTAAAGTAACTTTACATCCAATTTTATTTCCAGCTCTTAACTTAAATCCTGCAATTGACTTTTTAGCAGTTGTTACAATTGGTTTTTGACCAGATAATGCTTCTAAGTCATGAACAGCAGCATCTAAAAATTTTTGATCAGTAGTAGCATCTCCAACGCCCATATTTAAAACTATTTTTTCTAGACGTGGAACTTGCATTTTAGTAGTGTAGTTAAACTTTTTAGTTAAATTTGGAACTATTTCTTCTTCATATAATTTTTTTAATGTTTCCATAATTCACCTACTTACTTTCTTTAGATTCTTTTTTTGTAGAAGCTTTTTTTGCTTTAACTTCCTTTACTTCTTTTTTAGCTTTAGATTTTTCTTCTTTCTTAACTTCTTTAGCTTTTACTTTTTCTTCTTTTTTAACTTCTTTAGTTAATACTTTAACATTAGAAATATGGATTGGAGCTTCTACTTCTAGAATTCCACCAGTTTCATTAGTACGATTTGGTTTAACATGTTTCTTAACAATATTAACTCCATCAATAACTACTTTATTCTCTTTTCTAAATATCTTAAGTATTTTTCCTTCTTTTCCTTTATTAGTTCCTGTAATAACACGAACATTGTCTCCAACTTTTATCTTCATGTTTACCCTCCTATAATACTTCTGGAGCTAGTGAAACAATTTTCATGTAGTTTTTATCACGAAGTTCACGAGCTACAGGTCCTAGAACACGAGTTCCTACAGGACTATTATCGTCTTTAATTAATACACATGCGTTATCATCAAATTTAATATGACTTCCATCACTTCTTCTAACGCCTTCAACTGTTCTTACAATAACAGCTTTAACTACTTTTCCTTTTGGAGTATTTGAACTTGGAATAGCTTTTTTAACTGTACCAACTACAACATCTCCAATATTACCATATTTAACTTTGCTTCCACCAAGTACTCTGATTACTAAGATTTCACGAGCGCCTGAATTGTCAGCAACCTTTAAACGGCTTTCTGGTTGTATCATAACTCTCTCCTTTCTTAATTAAAGAATAACAGCTTCCTCAATAATACTATCTAATACAAAATGTTTTGTTTTAGATAGAGGACGAGAAGATACAACTTTAACTATATCTCCTACTTTAGCTTTATTCTCTTCATCATGTACTGCGTACTTTTTAGTAGTTTTAACATTTTTGTTGTAAAGTGGATGCTTTTTATAAGTTACAACAGCAATTGTAATAGTCTTATTATTAGATGCACTAACAACTTTTCCAACTAATTCTTGTTTTGCTTTTTCCATTATTTAGCTTCCTCCTTACTTTCATTTAATTCTCTTTCTCTAATAACTGTTTTGATTTTAGCAACTTCATGTCTTAATTCTTTAATTCTATGAGGTTTTTCTAAATTACCAGTTGATAGAGCAAATTTTAAATTAAATAATTCCTTTTTATTTTCTTCTAATTTCTTATTTAACTCTTGAGTGGTTAATTTTCTAATTTCAGTCATCTTTATCATTATTTAGCCACTTCCTTTGCTACAAATTTTGTTTTGATTGGTAGCTTATGTCCTGCAAGACGGAAAGCTTCACGAGCTATTTCTTCAGTAACATCAGTCATTTCAAACATGATTTTACCTTCTTTAACTACTGCTGCCCATTCTTCAACATTACCTTTTCCACTACCCATACGAACTTCAGCAGGTTTCTTAGTTCTAGCTAAGTGTGGGAAAATATTAATAAATACTTTTCCTCTTTTGAAGTTCTTCATATGACGAGTCATAGCAATACGAGCTGCTTCGATTTGTCTAGCTGTAATGTATGCTCCTTCTTTAGCCATAAGTCCATATTCACCTTGAGTAAGTTCTATATTACCCTTAGCTTTTCCTTCATAGCTAACTCTATGAGGTTTTCTATATTTAGTTCTCTTTGGAATTAACATTTTCATTACCTCCGTTCACTTTTTTAGCAGGAAGTATTTCACCTTTGTAAATCCATACCTTAACACCAATTTTACCATAAATAGTATCAGCTTCTTTATGAGCATAATCTATATCTGCTCTTAAAGTATGTAGAGGTACAGTTCCTTCAGTATAAGTTTCAGTTCTAGCCATTTCAGCTCCAGCTAAACGTCCAGAAACAGCAACCTTTATACCAACAGCTCCTGCTTTCATTGTATTTCTAATTGCTCTTTTTTGTACTGCTCTAAATGATGCTCTATTTTGAATTTGAAGTGCAATTCCTTCAGCAACTAATGCTGCATTTAAATCAGGATTCTTAACTTCAACTATTGATAAATAGATTTCTTCACCAGTTAGTTTTTGTAAAGCTTTTTTATGTTTTTCAATATCAGCTCCACCTTTACCAATTACGATACCAGGTTTTGATGTATTGATTGTAACATTTGTTCTTTTATTATTTCTTTCGATTACTACAGAAGCAACTGAACATCCTTTTAATTCTTTATCTAAATATTTTCTAATCTTTAAATCATTATTTAAAAGTTTAGCAAAATCTTTAGTTGGTGCATACCATTTACTTTCCCAGTCTCTGTTAACACCAATTCTAAGTCCAATTGGACTTACCTTTTGTCCCATGTTTAGTCCTCCTTCTTTTGCATATTATCTGTAACACATACATAAATATGACTTGTTCTATGATAATTTTTAGCTACTCTTGAGTGAGAAGCAGCTTTTCTTCTCTTTAAAGTTCTTCCTTCACTAATGTAAGTTTCTTTAATGAATAAATCTTCTTTATTAGCACCAAAGTTATTAACTGCATTAGCTACTGCAGAATTTAAAACTTTAATGATTAATCTACTTGCTTTTGTATTTGTAGTAAGTAATATTGCTTCAGCTTGAGATACTTTTTTACCTCTGATAAGATCAAGAGTCATTCTTGCTTTTAATGGTGCAATAGCTGCGCCTTTATGTATACTAAATGTTTCCATAATACCTCCTACTTCTTACCGCTTCCAGCATGGCCATTAAACTTACGAGTCAAAGCAAATTCTCCAAGTTTATGTCCTACCATATCTTCAGTTACATATACAGGAATAAATTCACGTCCATTATGAACTGCAAATGTATGTCCTACAAATTCTGGATAAATTGTAGAACGTCTTGACCAAGTTTTAATTACTTCTTTTTTACCTTTTTCATTTAATTCTCTTACTCTTTTTAATAATCTATTAAATGTATAAGGTCCTTTTTTCAAACTTCTTGACATTTGTTATTTCACGGTCCTTTCTAAATTATTTCTTACGACGAGTCATGATTAACTTCTCAGATGATTTTTTAGTTTTTCTAGTCTTAAGTCCTAGTGCTGGTTTACCCCAAGGAGTCATTGGTTGTGCACGTCCTACTGGAGCTCTACCTTCACCACCACCATGTGGGTGATCATTAGGGTTCATAACAGAACCACGAACTGTAGGTCTTATTCCCATATGTCTTTTTCTTCCGGCTTTTCCTAAATGTACTAGTTCATAATCAGTGTTTCCTACTTCACCAACAGTAGCCCTACAATTAGCTAAAACTTTTCTAGTTTCACCACTCTTAAGTCTTAAGATAATATATTTACCTTCTTTACCTAAGATTTGTACGCTACTTCCAGCACTACGAGCCATTTTAGCTCCAGCACCTGGGTTTAATTCAACATTGTGAACTAAAGTACCAACTGGAATGTTATCAAGTGGTAATGCATTACCGATTTTAATATCAGCATTTTCTCCACTTTCAATTTTATCTCCAACTTTTAATCCAAGTGGAGCAATTATATATCTTTTTTCTCCATCGACATAATTAATTAATGCGATGTTAGCACTTCTGTTAGGATCATATTCGATAGAAGCAACAGTTCCTTTAATACCGTCCTTGTTTCTTTTGAAATCAATAACACGATATTTACGTCTAACTCCACCACCGATATGACGAACAGTTATTTTACCTTGATTGTTTCTTCCGCCTGTTTTACCATTTTTAACAAGAAGACTTTTTTCAGGAGTACTTGTAGTGATTTCATCATTAACAAGTGTACTCATTCCTCTTGTTCCAGGAGTAATAGGCTTAAAATTCTTAACTGGCATATTTAACCTCCTAGTATTCTATTGAAGAGCCTTTTGCAAGTTTTACATAAGCTTTCTTATAAGCAGTAGTTAAACCTGTATATCTTCCTACTCTTCTCTTCTTTTGTACTACATTTAAAATATTTACATTAACAACTTTAACATTAAATCTTTTTTCGATTTCATTTTTGATTTGTGTTTTATTTGCTTTCTTTGATACTTTAAATACGTATACGTCATTTAATTTTAATGCTTCACTTTTTTCAGTGATAACTGGTGCTAAGATAATATCCATTAGTTAAGCACCTCCTCTAACTTTTTAACTGAAGCTTCTTCAATAAGTAAGTATTTAGTTGCTACTAAATCTAAAACATTAATTTCTTCTGTACTAAGTACTGCAACATTTTGATTATTTCTTGAAGAATAGAATAAGTTATCATTTTCTTCATTATATACAACTAATACTTTTCCATCTAATTTAAGATTCTTTAACATTTGATTAAATGTTTTAGTTTTATTATTTTCTAGTTTTAAACTATCAACTACAACTAATTCTTTATCTTTTACTTTAGATGTTAAAGCACTTCTTAATGCTAATCTAGCTTCTTTTTTATTTTGTTTCTTATCATATTTTCTTGGTTTAGGTCCAAATACAATTCCACCACCTGGCCATTGTGGGCTACGTGTAGATCCTTGTCTTGCATTACCTGTACCTTTTTGTTTGTATGGTTTACGTCCTCCACCAGAAACTTCACTTCTAGTTTTTGTACTAGCAGTTCCTTGTCTTAATGATGCTTGAGCAAATACTATAGCATCATGCATAACTGCTTCATTTACTTCAACATTCCATACACTATCTTTTAATGTTAAATCTTTTACTTTTTCTCCTTTAACATTTAATACTTGTGTCTTTGCCATTATTCAGAAACCTCCTCTTTTTCAGTAGTTTCTTCTGCTGCTGGAGTTTCTTCAACAACTTCTTCAGTTGTAACTTCTTCTGCTTCAGTTACTTCTTCATTATTTTCAACTGGAGTTTCTTCAGAAGTTTCATTTAAAACGACTTCATTAACTTCTTCAGTAGCACCTTCGTTTACTACTTCTTCGTAAGTAACTAATGTAACAGCTGGAGTTTCTTTACTACCCTTAACAGCTTCTTTAATAAATACAAATGAATTTTTAGCACCTGGAACATTTCCACTTACTAAAATGTATTTATTTTCAGTGTCAACATCAACAATCATTAAATTTTGGATAGTGATTGTTTCATGACCCATATGTCCTGGTAATTTTTTACCTTTTAAAACTCTCATTGGTCTCATTGTACCAAGTGATCCTACTCTTCTATGATAAGTAGATCCATGAGTTTCTGGTCCACGAGATTGGTTCCATCTTTTAATAACTCCTTGGAAACCTTTACCTTTTGATGTACCAGTTACATCAACAGTATCTCCACTCTTAAATACATCTGCGCTTATTACTTGACCAAGAGTATATTCTTGAGTGTTTACTCCTCTTATTTCTCTTAAGAAGCGCTTAGGTGATGTATTTGCTTTTTTAGCATGTCCCATTTCTGGTTTGCTTGATGCTTTTTCTTTTTTATCAAAAGCACCTACTTGAATTGCATCATACCCGTCTTTTTCAACTGTTTTAATTTGAGTAACAACATTAGGTTCAACAGATATAACAGTAACAGGTATTAATTTTCCGTCAGTTGAGAAGACTTCAGTCATTCCAACTTTACGTCCTAAGATTCCTTTCATTTTTTACTTTCCTTTCTTATTTTTTAATTACGATATCTACACCACTTGGTAAATCCAAATGAGCAAGAGCTTCAATTGTTTCTTTACTTGGGCTTGTAATATCAATTAATCTTTTGTGAGTTCTAATTTCGAATTGTTCACGAGAATCTTTATATTTGTGAACAGCTCTTAAAATAGTAATCTTTTCAATTTCAGTTGGTAGTGGAACAGGTCCGCTAACAATCCCACCAGTTCTTTTAACTGTCTCAACAATTTTAGCAGCAGCTTGATCAACACTTCTGTGATCAAATGATTTAAGTCTGATTCTTACTTTGTCTTTAGACATATTAACTCCTCCTTCGCCTATAATTTTTTTATATAGACTTGCTAGATGCAAATTACCTGATATGTAATTAAGTTTAATTCAACTTAACCTGGTGTATCAGCAACCTTGCATATCACCGCCAGTCGTTTCTATATGATTATATTCGAAAACACAAAAAAAATCAAGCATTTTTTCTTGATTTTTTTAATTTTTTACTAATTTATTTCAACTGCCCCACTTATTGTACCTAGTGATTCAGTAAATGATTCCATTGCTTTAGATAATTTCATCATTTCTGATTGAGACAAATCATTGATATTTACTGCATTAGCGATATCAATAGTTGTAATCATTTTATTTAATTCAAGTTTGAAACTTCCTGCTACTGTTAAGGCTTCTTTATTGATATCTGCTTCATCATATAATATGATACTAGCATTAACATCCAATAAAGTGTTAGTTAATTCATTAGCTTTCAATGTTAAAGCCACTCTAATCGTTTCCTCATCAGATTGTATTTTAACATCTGCAAATACTTTTTTCTCTTTCTTATCGATTGTTATATCTATGGATTCAAAGTTTTCATCTGAACCAACATGGCTATCAGTAATATTAATATTCATATCTGTACTACTATTACGCATTACTATTTTAGAACTTGAGTCTTTTATTTCCAAACTAACAAGTTTATTAGTAAATGCATCTATATCAATTATTACATCAATGTCACTTCCAAAATCAAGTTCACTTAATTCATCTCTTTCACTGATAAGCTCTTCTTTTACATCTTCTGGTTTTTCATAATCACTTGATAATATAGTTAATGCTCTACTATCATCTATAATTGCATTCAATACTGCAGTATGTAATTTCTTATATTCCTTATAATCTATTTTATATGTCACTTCTACAACCGGTACTTTTTTACCGTCTATATCTTTAATTAACATTTTTTTAGATAATTTTTCCTCAGATATGTTTTTTAATATAGTATTCTTTACCAATTCAAACAAATATAAATAATCTGATGTTTTTTCATTTAACTCTTTTTGATCAATAAAACTACTTATATCAAGTGATTCTTCTCCTTCAGTTTCCATATAAACAACTTTAGGAAAAGCATCCTTAAAATCATAATAAGTTCTATTACCGATTGTAGACATTGCAATATCAGTTAATTTTTGATCTTTTATTGATAATGTTAAATCTGTCTTACTCTTATTATCTTTTAAATCTAATGCATAATACACTTTTGCATTTAATCCAGAATAATCAGCATATTCTTTTGAATCACTTGATACTGAAAAGTTACTATCAAATATTAAACTATTAATATCAATTTTGTCCTTATCAGAACTATTATTATTTGCTAACTTTTTAACATTTGAATATGTATCATTAACTAATCTATTAATAACATTAATTGGTTTTGTTAATACAAAATAATAATATGCAAATAAGCCTCCAAGTACTACTATTACTAATATAACTATTATTGGCCAAATCTTTCTTTCTTTTTCAACAAAGTCATTATTTTGAGTTGGGATACTTTTTTCAACAACCGTTTCTTGTGGAACAGTTGGATTTGATTCAGCAGTAGCTTCTTCAGTAACCGCTGGCGTTTCTTCAGCTACCATAACTGTTTCTTCTAAAGTTTCCTCTGGTGCAGCAGGTGCTGGTTCACTTTCAATATTATTCATATCAGAAACTGGTACATTTTCATTTTCTAAATCACCAATTTCTGGAAGCGATGATAAAGAATCATCATCTGCATTTTCCTCATTTAAAGTTTCATTTTCAAAATTATTCATATCTGCAATTGAACTAATCTCATCATTCTCAACACTATCAACTTCTTTAGTTGGTTGTATAGTTACATCCTCATCAGATATTTCAATAACTTGAGTTTTTTCTAATTCATTATTTTCATCATTATTCACACTAAAACCTACTTCCTATTACAACAAAATTGTATCAAATTATATGCAAAAAGTAAATAAAAAATGCCTATTAAGCATTTTCTTTTATTAGCAAACTTTCACCAGTCATTTCTTTTGGTTTACTTATTTCATACATATCTATAATAGTAGGTACTACATCCTGTAATGTTCCATTTTCTTTTAATTTATAATTAGTATTACAAATTATAAATGGTACTTTGTTATCAGTATGTGTAGTAATAATATTTCCATCTGTATCTTTCATGTATTCTATGTTTCCATGATCAGAAGTAATTACTAATTCATAAAAGTTATCTTGAGCTTTTTCTAATATATGCCCAATACATACATCTAAACTCTCAAGACCTCTTATACAAGCAGGTATATTACCAGTGTGTCCTAAAGCATCTGGATTTGCATAATTAACTAATATAAAGTCAAAATCATCTTCCATCGCTTTTAGTACAGCTTCAGTTATTTCTGTTGCACTCATTTCTGGTTTCATATCAAATCTTGGAACTTTTGCAGAAGGTACTTGCATTTTATACAAGTTTTTATCAAAAATATCTTCTGCACCATCAAAATAATATGTTACATGCTGATACTTTTCAGTTTCTGATATTCTTGCTTGCTTAAATTCTAAATCAGCCAAATACTTACCAAATGTATTTAATAATGTTTCGTTAGTATAAGCAGCATCTATGTCTTCTGATACTCCATATAATGACAAGCATTTTAATGAATTAAATTTTTTAACATTAAACATGTTAAAATCACGTTGCACAAAAGATGATATTAATTCTTTCATAGCTTCTGGTCTATAATTTAAAAATAACACTCCATCTCCATCTTTTATATAGCTACCCTTTGTAATTATACTTGGATTGATAAATTCATCAGTAATATTATTCTTATAATGAAGATTTAAACATCTATTGTAATCAGTAAAATTATTTCCTATATTATATACTAAAGCATCGTATGCTTTCTTAACTCTTTCATAATTACTATCATGATCCATTGCATAATATCTTCCACATATAGTACCAATTGTACCAAGACCTAACTTATTTATTTTTTCCATGAATGAATCAATCAAATTTTCAGCTTCCATAGGCAAAGAATCACGCCCATCTGTTATAAAATGAAACACTACATTTTTAACTTTTCTTATTTTAGCAAGTGCTAAAGTGGCATAAAAATGTTCCATACTTGAATTGGTATTTCCGCTTGAGATTAAACCTATCATGTGAAGAGTACTATTATTATCATTCACATAATCCATTAAATCTAATAATGAATCATTTTCAAAAAAAGATTTATCTTTAATCTTATTATTAATTATTGTTAATGGTTGAGGAGTACATCTACCTGCTCCAATAGTCATATGCCCAACTTCAGAGTTACCACATTCTCCCTTTGGTAATCCTACTGCTTCTCCGCTAGCTTCAAGACTAGTCACAGGGTATTCAGCCATTATTTTCTTTATATTAGGAATATTAGACATACTAATAGCATTACCACTTTCAGTGTCTCTAAGTCCAAATCCATCTAAAATTAATAAAATAATTTTTTTCATACTTTTCTCCTGTAAACATTTTAACACACATTTATTAAATGTTAAAGAAAAACTTGATACGACTAATTTACATTAATCATATCAAGTCTTAATTTATCTGCTATAGTAACAATAAATTCAGAATTTGTTGGTTTAGCCCTATCTATATCAACGCTATGTCCAAATATTTCCTCCATTAAATCAATGTCACCTCTAAGCCAAGATACTTCTATAGCATGTCTTATAGCTCTTTCAACTCTTTGAACAGAGGTATTAAATTTAATTGATAAGTCTGGGTATAATTCTTTAGTAATACCACCAATTAATCCAGGATTATCATACACCATTAATATAGCACTTCTAATAAATTGATATCCTTTTATATGAGATGGTATACCTAATGCATGTAATAATTTAGTTACTTGTATTTGTATATCTCTACTCTCAATTTCAATTATCTTTTCATTATTCTTTTTAAATGTAATTGTTTGTATTATTTTATTTTTTAAATCCTCTAAATCAAAAGGTTTCAAACAATAATATCTAACACCATATTCACTCACATCTCTTATAGTTTCTTCTTCATTATAAGATGTCATAACAATTACTTTTTTCTTTATATTATTATCTTTCATATATTTAAGAACACATATTCCATCTTTAACAGGCATTACTAAATCCAATAGCATAATATCAAAATCTACTTTATTAGTTTTTAATGTTTTGATTGCCTCTTCTCCATTAATTGCATTTCCAACAATTTCAATTTTATCACTACTACTAAAATACTCCTTAACTAATCCAACAAGTCCTTCATTATCATCTACTACGAATACTTTAATTTTCATATTTTCTCCTTTAATATAATTATAACTTGATAATTATATATATTTCTACACAAATTATTGTAATTAATTGTATGAAAATGTAATATTTTGTCGCAAAATAAAAAGGATTGAAATATCAATCCTTATTTACTTTTAATCTTTTTAACTGAACTATATGAACTATATACAGATGTTGTTCCATTTAATACATATGTTCTTACTTTATAGTAGTATGTTTTTCTTTTAGCTGTTGCATCTATATATTCTAGTACTTCATCTTCACTTGTTAATGTTGTTACTTTCTTATATCCTTTATTCTTCTTTGTGCTTCTATAGATTTCGTATCCTACTGCTCCTTCTTGAGCATTTACTTTTATTAGTACTTCTTTTGTAATACTACTACTTACACTCATTGTTGGTGTTGCTGGTACTACTTTCTTACTTACTACTTTTGAGTATCCACTACAATAATTATTACTATTACATACTTTTGCTCTAAAGTAATATGTCTTACCTGGGGTTAAATCTGTCTTTGCATATGTTCCGCTTGCACCAAGTTCTTCCACTACAGCATATGTCTTCTTGTCTGTGCTCATTTCTATTACATACTTTGTTGCACCTTTTACACTTTTTAATTTTACATTTAGTGTTTTATAATCTTTTGTACTTAAGCTTATACTTGGTTTATTTGGTGCTGTTTTTACGCTTATTACTTCACTATATGGTCCATATATCTTTTTGCTTCCTACTTTCTTATATGCTCTTACTTTAAACTTATAAGTTGTATTTGCTTTTAACTTCGTTTTATTATATGTAAGTGTTCCATTCTTTGTTATTGTGCTTACTTTTTTACTTCCCATATATACTTCATATCCTGTTACACTTACCTTATCCCATGATAGTTTTACATTGTTTGTTCCAGCACTTACGACTTTTAAGTTCTCTACTTTATTTGGATATGCTTTTCCACTTACTATACTTGATGTTTTACTTCCCTTATTATTATATGCAGTTACTTTATAGTAATATGTTTTTCCATAAGTTAATTCGGTATTAATATATTCATTTCCTATTACATCAGCAATTTCTTTGTATTTTCCTGTCTTCTTATCACTTCTTAATACCTTAAATCCTTCTGCATTCTCTACTTTGTTCCAACTTAGATTAATTGTATTATCATTTCCGTTAGAAACACTCAAAGTTGGCGCAATTGCTACAGCAGGTATTTCCTTTTCTTTTGCTTCATAATATAATCTTACATCTGGTCCTTCTTTTACATATTCTCCCATTAGATATCTTACGTTAGATGTAATCTTATCTTCTCCGATATTTTCTGCCATTACATAGCCTGTATTTGGTTCGAATACTACTATTAATATATATTTCTTTTTAGCTACAAATTTATCTGAACTAGTTAATACTTTTCCAGTTCCTTCTTCTATCCATCTTACTTCTTTTGTTGTTATTCCAGTAGTTGAGATTTTTACATTTGCTGTCGCTGGAGTTGCTCCATCTCTTGGTTCAACTATTCCAGTTACTACGATTGAATTAACTTCAACATCATCTGGTTCAACATATTCAATATATGTTTTTAATTCAATTGATTTATCACCACTACTTAATGGTGTTACTGATAATAATGTAGGTGTTACATTTAATGCTCCACTGCTCATACCTTCAGCAGTTCCACCACTAACAGTGATTTTGATTTTATAAACATTTGCTTCATTAGTTTTTGATGCTTTTATAGTAGCATTACTCATATTTAGTGCTTTCTTAGTAGCGCTTTCAATTGAACTAAGTATTGCACTTTCAGTATTACTAGCAGGTCTTGGTACTTGCATTACTTGTTTTATATATAATGGATCTTGTGAAACTGCATATAATACATCATTCTTATATATACATGCATATCCTGCTGCTACTGCAGCACCATAATCCATGCCACCTGCTCTTTGATCAAGTCTTAATTCAAAACCATCATTATTAGGAATTAAGCCATTTAAGTTAGCTCCTTCCATAAATGCATCAAAGAATGCTTCGAATCTTTCTTCATCAGTTTTATAATCTAAATAATCATCAATTGTTTTATTTAAATATGATGGGTATTCTTTAGAAAAATCTAGTTTATTTAAGAGTGACTTTGCTTTATTTTCTAAAGTACTATCAAAGCCTGGCCTATCATCTTCAAATTCAATTGGGAGAGTAAATTCAACTCCACAATCTAATCCATCAACTTCATCAGAATATCTGCAATAACTTGTATATTCAAAAGTATCATCCAACTCCCAAAAGAATCCATATCCCATTTTTACAGTTATTGTTGAATAATCATCAGAAAAATCCGTTGCATATGTAATATTATCTACATCCTCAAATTCTTCAAACAAATCATAGATTACATTGGCTGCAAAATCATATAGATATTCTTTATCAATTGTTTTTACTGTTTTGATAGATAATTTTGAGTTCTTAGCTATGATACTATTCTTGATTGATTGTAAATGTTTTTTAACTGTATCAGCGCTTGTTCTTACTCTAACAATAACATATCTATTTTGAGTTCCACCATAATTTATCTTTATTAGTGTTGCTCCATCTCCTACTGCAGTTAATAAACCACTTTGAGATACTGTTGCAACTGATGGATCTAGTGTACTCCAAACTACACTTTTAGAATAAGGTGTATAATCAATTTGATGTGTTTCATTTTCACCCAAATCAAATTCTGAATTATATTCATTGAACACAAATCCAACCTCAGTAACTGCTACGTTATTCTTTTTAAATGTGTATTCATGACCATCTATTATCATTTTAAAGTCAATATTATATACTAAATTATTTTCACAATTATCATCGCTAACACACGCAGTTTGAGTATCTGTCTCATAAGAATAGAAATCTGGGAATACATATTCAATTAAATTTGCTTCTGTAGCTCCAATATGTCCCATATAATTATTCCCAGATACATCAGAAGTAAACTTAGTTAAATTTGAAAGTTTACTGTCGATTACATCTTGTGCTCCACATACTATTTTTGCTTCAAGATGATACCAGTTATCTTCACTATCATTAAATTGAAGATTAACAATAAAAATTCCTTTTTTCAATGGTTTTACTTTTAAACCATTAATTTGTACATTAGTGTTTTCTTCACTACTATATCCTTCATATACTTGATCTAATGTTATACTTTCTGCATGTAAATTTTTATCTAGATATTTGTATTTAAGTGTTACCTCTTCTCCAACATTAAGGAAGAAAAATTCTTGTTCTAAATATAAACCATAGAATTTAATTGGTACAGTTGCTTCTCTACCAGAATGATTGCCAGTTCCTTCATCATAATAGTCAAAATATACTGAACAATACTCTTCTGTACACTTACCCACACTTGCAGAAGACATTGGATTTGTAAGTGGCATAAATATGTTATTTATTTCAGTATAAACAGCACTACTCAAGCTACTTCTATCATAATGCGTCATGTCAACTTTGACTCCATCTTGTATAATTTTGTCAACCACCTCATCAAATGTTTCAGCTTTCGTGCTTATCATAAATGCAAATAAACACATGAACAAAATAAATGCTTTTTTAAACGTTTTTTTCATAAATCACACTCCTACAATAATTATAGTATTTTATAAAAATTTATACAACAAAAAAATGAATATCTCTATTCATTTTTTAGTCTTCATTTTTTATGAATTTTTTACCAAACATAAAGGTCAATACAACACCTAATGCAAATGATAGAATTCCAGTTAGAATCAATATACTTGATTTAATCTTACTTGATGCACTACAATTGCATTCAGTTACTTTTTTAACTATTTCTTCGCTCCAATGAGCATATGCTTTAATGTCTTCTACTGCTAATACAGTTTCATTAATTAAAGTACCGCCTATTTCTTTTGTATACCAACCATTAAATACATAACCTTCTCTTTTAGCTTCACATAATTTTCCCCAAGGCTGATTTTCATCAGTAGTAATTGTTGCAATAGTTCCTTTTGGGCAATATTGTAAACTATCTTCATCATATTCTAATGTATATGTAACTTTTGTATCGTCTTTTTTTGTTTCTTCTACTTTTCCTTTGTTAATGGTTAAAGTATATGTTTTTGTTTCTTCATTTTCTGCAGTAACCTTAATACTAAATTTATTACTTCCTTCTTTAATAGTTTTTGTTCCAGTTCCACTCACCTTTGCAAGTGTACTATCAGTTGTTGCAGTAATATTAACAGAACTTGCTTCACTTGTAATTGTATAATCTGTTTTGGTAGATACAAATCCACTTAATACAACACCATCTATCTTAATATCTTTTAAATTATTATTAGTATCTCTAGTATCTTTTCTATTAACTGTTAATGTATATGTTTTAACATTACCATTTTCTGCTGTAACTTTGATACTATATTTATTACTTCCAAAACCCACTTTTTTAGTTCCAGTCCCACTAACAGTACTATTAGGATCTTCTTTTTCAGCGCTTATTTCAATTGAACTATTTTCAGTTGAATATTCATATGATGTCTTAGATGATGAAAATCCTGTAACACTTACTCCATTTATTTTTAAGGCAGTTAAATTGTTTACAGATGATTTGGGACCAGTAACTTTAACATCTATAGTTTTAGAACCACTTAATTCATCTCCATCAGTTGATACAAAATCTACAAACTCAACAGTAATTTTAGTTGTTCCAATCCTATTACCTGTTACAGTTACTTTTAGTGTTTCATTGTCTATATTTTCGCTAGTTTTATCAACACTAGCTATTTCAGAATCATCAGTAGAAATTGTAACTTTTCCAGATGCATTAGTTGCTGTTATTTTAAAAGTAGTAGTTTTACCTTCTTCTATATTAATAGAACTTTTATTCACACTTATACTTCCACTAGCAAATACATACATTGGAAATAAAAAAATTGAAAAAATAATAACTAATAAATAATTAATTTTTTTATTAAGCATAATATCAACTTCCTATCGTTAAAATCATATCATAAATTATTATTTTTATCAAATAAAAAGAAAGATTTTTTCTTTCTTTTATTGTTTATCCCCATTTAATCTCTCTAAAGTCTTAAATTTCTTGCCCTCTAGGTATTCAAGGGTAGAACCTCCACCAGTAGATATATATTTAAAAGTAATTCCAAATTTTTTGGCAGCACTTGTTATATCTCCACCTGCTAACATTGTCGTAATATTATTCTTATTTAAATATGACATTAGTTCTTTAGTACCATTTTCATATTTTTCATCTTCATACATTCCTAAAGGTCCATTCCAAAGAACAAATTTACTTTTATCTAATATTTTTTCATATTCTTTAATTGTTTCAGGTCCGATATCATAACCAATATCATTTGCTTCTATTTCATTAATATTTTTTACTCCATTTTGTGTAACTATATCTATAGGTAGATGAATCTTATCACCATGTGAATCTAAAAGGTTTTTACAGTATTCTAATTTCTCTTCACTTACAATACTTTTACCAACATTTAAATTCTGTGATTTTAAGAACGTAAAGCACATCGCTCCACCAAGAAGTATTGCATCAGAAGTATTAACTAAATTATCAATTACTCCTAATTTATCATCTACTTTACTTCCACCTAATATTAATGTTTTCTTTTCATGCATTGCCTTATTTAACATTTCCATTTCTTCATCAACTAAGAAACCAGAATAAGATGGTAAAAATTTAGATATACCATATGTTGATGCATGACATCTATGTGCACTACCGAAAGCATCTAATACAAATATATCGGCAAGACCTGCCCAATATTTAGATAATGCTTCATCACAAGAACTTTCCATCTTTTTAGGATAGTCTTCATATCTTGTATTTTCTACTATTAATACTTCGCCATCTGACATATTATTTATTGTTCCTTCCAACATGTCTCCTCTTGTGATTGGAACAAAATATACTGGGGTATCAATTAATGTTGATAAATGTTTAGCAACAGGTTCTAAAGTATTCTTATCTTTATCTTCTTGAGATTCAACTCTACCTAAATGTGATAATAATATTACTTTAGCTTTGTTATCAACTAAATACTTAATTGTTTTTAATGCACCAACTATTCTAGTATCATCTTGAATCACATTATTTTTTATTGGTACATTAAAATCAACTCTAACTAACACTTTCTTACCATTTACATTTACATTTTTAATGCTTTCCATTTTTTTATACCTACCCTTCTTTATTCATGTATACATTTCTTGCTTTTTCTTTTAAATCCTCTAATGTTATATTTGTTATTTCTATATCAAATTTATCATAATCATCTAAATCAATTTCAGTTTTATGCATTTTTTGTTCAGGTGTAAGACCATTATCAAAGTTTGGTCTAAATACTCTAATAGCTGTTAAATTTGGAAAATATTTTCTTAAATCTTCTATTTCTTTTTTTAATCTAACATCACTTACAATTATCGCATCATAGAAATAACTAAATATTTCAATATCATCTTTTAATCTACTTATAAATAAATCTTCTTTTTTTAATTGTTCACGAATAACATTTGTTCCTAAAAGCTGTAATAATTCTCTTGGTTTATTTTCTTCACTCAAATCCCATCCAGTCATTTCACGAGCATAATATTTAATATACTTAGAAAGTTGAGTAATAATGACTTTCTTACCTTTCTCTTCATATGCTTCTTTTAAGTAATTAGAAAATGTATCTTTTCCATGTCTTGCTTTTCCTGCGATTAAATAAATTGTTGGATTTCTAAATTCTACGTTCATTATTCCTCCTATTCTGGTAAAACCATCCAAGCATTTGGTAAATATCTTTCACCACTATATCCATATCCTACTGGATTATTAATAAGTGATCCTTTTCCATTAACTACTGCATATAATGCACTACTTCCTCCACCATCTAAATTGGCAGCATTATATGCTTTATATTTTTGAAATACTTCAGCTAATTCTTTCATTGAAATACCAATTGACTTAGAACTTCTTCCATTAATAGCCATTAAAAGTACTATTCCATCTTGTCTTTGACCTATTGCACTTCTATTAGCAATACCCCATCCACCATTTCCTTTAAATGATGCCATTTTACCATTAACTATTAAGAATGGACCAAATTCTACAGCTCTATCCATTCCATCTGCAATAGCTTCTTTTGCACTTTTCTTAGTAAGCATTAAGATATTGTCTTTTGTAAAGCCAATAAGTCCTCCACCTTTGTTTATTTTTTTACCAGTTGCATATACTTTCCCATTTAATATAGCAGTACCAGTAACTCTATTTTGGCCATTTGGATGATATACACCAGATGCATTCATCGCAACAAGTGCATTATTATTTTTAGCCATAGTTGATAGATATTCTCCAGAACCCCCATACTTTTTAGAAAATATTAGTTTTAATTTAGACGGATCATATACAACTACCATCTTACCATTCCAAGATTTCCCTTTAATATCTACTACTTTATATATATCATTTCCTTCATCTCTTTTCAAGACTTGTTCTTCATAAATTGATTCATAAGTTCCGGTATCTACATTAGCATTGAAACTAATTTTAGAAGTATCTGTTGGATCTTCAGATTCAATTATTTTATTATTATCAAGGACTTCATCAATCATATCTTGACTATATAATACATATGCAAAATATCTATGAGTCATTGTTGTCATTGAAGTAGTTACAAACCAATCTCTAAAAAATGAAAAAGGACCATAAGCAACAAAAAAACAAACTATAGCAAGAATATCAACTATAATTAAGAATATACTAAATTTGCTTTTCTTTTCCTTCTTCTCTTTATTCATTATTAACTCCTAGTTTATATGGGCTATCAAGAGTGCCTTCTCCACTTTCTATAGAGGTATCTCCTTTTAAATAGAAGGCAGGTCTTATACCATAACTTTCAGATATAAAGTCTCCATAAATAACACCATCACTATTTATAACATAAATTATTTTATCTTCTTCAATTCCTCTTAATATCGTAAATACATTTTTAACATCACTTATATACATATCTCCTAATGTAAGCATTCCAATATTTAATGATACATTATTTGAATAGATACTTGTATAATCTAAATTATCTAAGGATAATTTTCCAGTATTCCATTTTGATTTAACAATTAGATCATTATTTTTAAGTGATTTATAATATTCATTATTTAAATAGTAACCAATAGTATTTTTATTATTTGAATATGTACTACTAGAGCCACCAAATTTTTGTAATAATTCATTTCCTTCTTCATCTTTTAATGATTCAACTGAAGCAACTTTAACATTATCAGAACTATTATCTATTACTATAAATTTGTTATTAGAAAACTCAATAATATCTCCAACATATAAATCATTTAATATATTTATTTCATTTTCCTCTATTACATAAGGACTATTTAATGTACCTATTCCTTTAATTAAATTAACATCTCCACTAATAGTAATAACTGGTCTTACACCAAACATTTTAGTAGTAAGTTCAGTACTACTAACTTCCCCAGTAGAAGTAATATAGTAGATATTATTTTCTTCATTTAGTGTGTTTACAAAGAAATCTTCACCATTATTTAAATATCCACTTTTTCCACCACTTTTAGCATAATCATACAAAGATAATATTCCAAACTTATTATCCATGTTTTCTTCTTCACAAGTTATATTTGTTATATCACTTATAACATCATCACAAATAGTTGTATTAAACAATAATTCGGGATTATGTAAATTATTTTCAAAAATTCCACTATTCTTTTCATCAGTAGAATTTAGCCATTTATTAATATATGAAGAATTATATCCTTTTTCAAGTCCAGAATACATATTAGTTAGTGACTTTTCAGATACAGCTTTAATATTATATTCAGAGTCTATACTTACAATTCTATATATATTGCCTGAATATAATAAATAATTATCATCTATATTACCAATGTATCTATAAACCTCTTCTTTTTCATCAAAAACAAGACCTTTTGTTAAATCAACATAACTTTGCTTTTTGATTAAAGCGTCTACTAATAATGTACCTTCTTTATTATCTTTATTACCATTTTCTTTTAAATAATATTTAACTAGTCTAAAAGAATAAAATCCCACAATAATAAGTAACACTAAAATATTTAGTGTTACTAATACTGGTCTAATTTTAAGTCTTCTTTTAACCACTAGTTATTTCCCCTATTCTCCAAAATCATTTTGATATGCAATTAAACTTGCATTAATTATTCCATCAATATTATTAAATTGATCAACTATTTCTGTACTTACAGAACCATTCTTACTATTTTCTTTTAAATCGACTTCAAGTGATAACTCTACTGTATCACCGAATAGTGATTTACTTCTAATTTTAAATTTTCTTAATGCTTTTAATTTTCTCATTACATCGTCATGAGCATTTCTTTCATATTTTAGAACTAATAAATATCTATTAGATACTTTAAATCCCATTAAATAACTAACGAAATATAATACTCCAATTCCAAGTGATGCTACTAAAGCAGGAATATAAAGTCCCGCTCCTGCCATAATACCTGCTGATATTCCCCAGAACATAAATCCAGTATCTACAGGTTCCTTAACAGCAGTTCTAAATCTAACTATAGATAAAGCACCAACCATACCTAAAGAAAGAGAGATATTAGAACTAATTGTTCTTATTATCATTGCTGTTACCATAGAAAGCATTAATATACATAGAGAAAACGCTTTAGAATAAACAACTCCAGTGTAAGTTTTCCTATATACATATATTATGAATATTCCAATAATAAATGCAATTATTAATGAAAATATCATATCCCAAGCAGATATTGTTCCAGTAAAATTATTTAAAACTGATTTTTTAATTGTGTCTACTACACTCATTTTTTTCACTCCTTATTTTATACTTCTACATATTGCAAATTTGGATACTGCTTCTCTTACACTAGGTATATCATTTAATATATTCGCAATATGCAAAGGTAATACTTCATTAAATTTAACTTCTAATACTTGCATACCAGGTTCTAAAACATCAAATCTAGGATACTTACTATCAAATAAATCATAATTATAAAGTCCACTTTGTACGTTAGAATCAAATGTTATTCTAACTTCACTAATTGGATATGTAAATGCAAGTCTATGATATTCAACAATTATTGATGGAATTAATCCTTTAGTCTTATAATCATTAATAAATTCAAGCAATAAACCTTTAGGTTTACTTATTTCATCAATTTTGCCATTTAATATTTTACTATAGATATCTTTAGAAATCAATATTTGTTCCTTGGCTGTAAAGTTATTATGTTTCATCTTTTTTTCAAGTCTTATAAATGTATCGTCATCATTATACATTCTTATCCTATATTTCTTTCTATAAAGAACTCCATCCATTTTTTCATAATATGAACTTGAATCCCTATCATCAAAGTACAAACTCTTTATCAAATATGATCCATCTTTATAATATGCAAACTTATCTTTATCTAATATTAATGACAACTTTTGCTTTAAAACTTCTGCTGCAGCATTAGATATTTTAAATTTTAATTCATGTCTATACTTATATTCTTTTTTCATTTTACATCACCAAAATATTTCTTAGCATCACTACTTGATAAATTAAAGAATGACTTAGCTTGACTTACCATATATTTATTTCTTTTTTTAGCATAATTTCTTACAAAATCAACATTATTTTCCCATTCAGAATAACTCTTATTCCAACGACTATAATTTCTTTTTATTTCATCTTTTCCAATTTCTTTAATTACATCATCTATTTTCTTTAATACATTTTCAGTACTCCATGTATTTTTTAAATTATATGATAGTCTTTCTAAATATGTTTTTTTGAATTTAGAACTTTTCATCAAGTTTCTAAGTAAGAAAGTAGAATATCCACGACTAGTCATACCAGAAGCACTAGTAGAAAATTGATAATAATTTTTATCTACATTATAAAATGCACTATCTAAATCATAGAATATAAATTTCCATTTACCACCATCAACTTCAGGATTAGAGAAAAATCTAACGTTTACTATATCATTATTAGCAGTCCAAGTCTCAGCTATCCAAAAATCACATATATTTTCTATATCTATTTGTTTAGCGACTTCATCATAATAATCACTATTACTAAGTGGATGACTAGATATATATGAAGTTAATTTATAATATTTACTTCTACTTCCACTTTTTAATTGTCCATCTATTCTAAGCAAATCTGTTTTAGTTTTAGATGCTTCTACATTATAGTGATTAGCCACTAATGTTTCATCAATTTTTTCACGTAAGAAATATATTCCCCAATACTTTCCATTTAAATATAGAACTATTGGTTTATATGCTTGGACATCTACATTAGTATATTCATGTACTAAAGCAGTTCCAACTATATCACGAATTAATGCTTTTTTAGAATAATCTCCCATCTCATCTTGAGAACCTGTTCTCAAAACTATAGAATCAAATATTGCACTATCAACATCGTCAAATACCTGGTAATGTAACTTACCTGCTCCATATCTTTTTTTAAATTTTAATTCATAACTTTTTTTAGCATGACCTCTTGTAGATCCACCAAATAGTTTAAGACCAGCTCCTATTTCAAATCCATCTCCATTTAGTTCAAAATATTGAGCATAAACTGGTTTAATATAACCTTCTGTCCAAGCATGTGAATGAAGAGAACTTAAATCACTTGGGTTAATTGCAAGGGACATTACAGGTAAAGTATGATTTTCATTTACTATGTATGAATATGTTTTAATTTCACTATTTAATTTACCACTTTCTTTACCCATTATTCTTAAAACAGTAGTCTTCTTAATTGTAAGAGGACTACTGTATATTTTTGATGAAGTTGTAGGTTTTGAACCATCTGTTGTGTAATATATTTGTCCATATCCTTTGAGAGCAACCTCAATTGAATTTTTATTATTATATACACCTGCTTCAATAGACGCTTTAGGCACATATGATACTGCTTCAGTACCACTTCCGTTTTTAGATCCAGGAGTTGGTTTATTGAAATAGTATATTCCATAAGATGAGCCTCTTCCCATTGAATACCCATCTGGAATATTAGCTAGAAATATTGAATCAACTATATCACTAGATTTTGTTAAATATAAACTTTGAGTCTCCGATAATTTAAAATTAGTATGTTTATATTTACTATTTGATAACTTGGTATCTCCAGATGCCATAACTATATAATATTCACCTGATTTTAATTCAACTTTAGGAAGTTTATACATACACATAGTATTATTATTTGTGGTTAAACAATAATCACTTAATGTAATTGTTTTATTACTATTATTATAAAGTTCTATCCAATCATAATAATTACCAGCGTTTTGAGCTAGATAACTATAATTATTATTCATAGCTTCATTTATTACTAAATCTTTAGGCATTGATAAATATTTCTTTTGGAAAGATTTTATTCCATCAACTGTATTATCATATCCTGGTGAAATAGAATTACTTTCAAGATAATTACCGCCTTGTTTTAATAATGCTATTCCATTAGCAAGATTTTTATATTCAACTTTATCTATTACTTGTCCTTTACTGTTAGTAAGAACAACTATTCCATTATTATTTAATTTAAATGATGTACTTAATACCTCTTCTTTATCATTAATACCACTTGTATAAACAACAGCCACTTCACCAGAAGATAATCTCGTAGACGGGAATTGCCATTTAAATGGAACACTTTCATTATTAGATAAACTATAATTTGCTATATCTATTGTTTCATCACTTACATTTTTAATTTCTATATAACCACTATATACATCATTTTCGTTTTTAAAGTTTCCTTTGTTATTAGCAAGTATTTCATTTATTACAATTGTTTTCTTATCACCAGATACAAGAGATGCTACAAATTCAGTATAACCTTCTTTTGTATTTGCAAAACCAGGTGTTCCGGATGACTGAACTATCCATTTACCATTAATATCTCTTGCCATAACAGTATTAGATTCTAATGCTACTGTTTCAACAGCATCCACTACTTTTCCGTTTGGCTTAAATAAAGTAACAACTTCTCCACCGCTTGATTTTAATTTAAATGGTGTATATAACCCTTCACCATTAGTTCCACTTAAATAAACTATTAAATATGACTTAGCTTCAATTGTTATACTAGGAAATACCCATTTAACTTCTTTACTTTCATCGCTTAAGCCATAATCTTTTAAATCTATGTCATGATCATTGCCATTATATATTTCAATATAGTCATATAGTTTTCCATTTGGATCAGTAAATGTTCCTTTGTTAGCGGTCATTATTTCATTAATAACTAATTTAGATATATTTACATCTCCAGATTCGAAATCTTTTTTATCAAGAGTTTTTGAGTCTTTATTAGTTAATAGTCCTAATAATAAAAACACTACTATTAATGAAATACAAATAGTAAAAAAAGGAATATTATTCTTAAATTTTTTAATATTAAACTCCATATAAAAAACTCCTATTATCATTATACACTAATAGAAGTTTTTATACCATAATTATTTTAACTTTTTACTTAAAAAATACATGTTGTGTCAAATCCAAAGATTGAAGCAATAAGAGTTGCTACTGAAGGGAAAACTCCAATACATAATAATACTACTCCCATAACAACACATTTCTTTCCTGCTTTTTTAAGCCCATCAGCATCTTTAGAAGTAATTGCTGTAGTCAAAGTAAACATAGCACTAATAATTGCAATAAATACCGCAACTATTCTTAATATTCCAACAGAACTATGTACTATTTTAACTACTGTTGTGCCTAACACTTGTGAACAAGTCTGTCCTATTGGACCAAATCCATCTTTTCCAAATTCTAAATCTGAATAATAGAAAGTATCAGCCAAAACGTTATATGTACTAAAAAACATTAAAGCAATTCCAAAAATTATTTTTTTAATATTTTTCATATACACTCCCCCTTACAGGAGGAGTAGTATACATCAAAATGATATAAAAGTCAAATTATACTTATTCTACAGTAACACTTTTAGATAGATTTCTTGGCTTATCGATATCGCATTTTCTTAATTTAGCAACTTCATATGAAAGCATTTGACAAGCAATGATTATTAAAACATTTTGTACAAATTCACTTACAAGAGGAACAACTATATCATAATCAGATAAATTTTTATCTATATTAATAGATTCCTTTCTAATAGTAATTATCTTAGCTCCTCTTGCTTTAGCTTCACATATATTATTTATTGTTTTTTCACAGACAGAAAATTCACTTAGTAATGCTATTACAGGAGTACGCTTAGATATTAATGCTATAGGGCCATGTTTAAGTTCACCTGATGCAAAACACTCACTATGTATATAAGATATTTCTTTTAGTTTTAAACTTCCTTCATAACAAGTATATATATCCATACCTCTTCCAATAAAATAAATGTCTTCATTTTTACATATAGATACTGCTATTTCTTTGTAATCTTTATTTATCACTTGTGCAATATTTTTAGGTAATTTGTTAAAATCTTCTAAAATTCTAGTTAATTCATCTTTATTAATTAACTTTCTTTTATACATTAATTTTAATACTAACAAACTACATATATAACTTTGAGAAAAATATCCTTTAGTTGTCGCAACGCATATTTCAGGACCAGCTAACATTGGTAAAACATATTTTGCTTCTCTTGCCATAGTTGAAGATATTACATTTACAATTGCAACTGTATCTAATCCTTCTTCGTTACACATTCTAAGACATGCAAGTGTATCAGCAGTTTCACCACTTTGTGATAAAAATACTACAAGTACATTCTTATCAAAATAATGATTCATATATCTATATTCAGAAGATGCATAACAATTTGCATAAAATTCTCCATTAGTACAATATTTATCAATAAAATATTTAGCAACTAAACTCGCATTATATGCACTTCCACATCCTACAAAGTCTATTCTTTTGTATTTATCTAAATCAATTATTAAATCATTAATATTATCATTAGTAATATATTTACCATATAATTTTCTAGATATATCAATCTGCTCATTAATTTCTTTTAGCATAAAATGCTCATAACCATTCTTCATAGCTTCTTCAACATCATAATCAGCAGTTTCTATTTTTTTATATATTATTACTCCATCATAATAAATATTAAAACTATCCCCAATTTCAACTATTTCATTATCATCTAATATTATAAATTCTTTAGTATATGGAAGTAATGCGCAAATATCACTTGCTAAAAAGAATTCTTTATTACCAATTCCAAGTACTAAAGGTGTGTCCTTCTTAATACCATATATTTTATTTTTACCTTCAAACATTATACCTAAAGAATAACTTCCTTTTAACATAGAAGTTGCTTTCTCTATTGCCTCAAGTTCATTATTTCCATTATAAAAAGAATCAATAAGTGCACATATTCTTTCAGTATCTGTTTCACTTTTAAATTTATATTTCTTACTTAATAGATTTTCAATTTCTTTATAATTTTCAATTACACCATTGTGTACTAAAACAACATTACCAACCTTATGTGGATGAGAATTTTCTTCACTAACCTTTCCATGTGTTGCCCATCTTGTATGAGCTATACCACAGACAGAATCATCAAAATCATATCTTGATACTTTTTCTTTTAAATTTTCTATTCTACCGACACACTTAGTAACTCTAATTTTATTATTTTTAATGACAGCAAGACCAGAAGAGTCATATCCTCTGTACTCAAGCATTTGCAAGCATGAAATAAGTACGTCTTTTACATTCCTTTTTCCCTTATAACCAATTATTCCACACATACACTTCTCCTTATACAATAATTATATAATAAATTGATATTCAAAAATACATTTTAATTATAGTTTTACGTAAACAAAAAAAAGACTTAATAAAAAGTCTTATAAGAATTTTTTCATTGTCCTAATCATTTGAGCAGTATAACCCACTTCATTATCATACCAAGCAACCACTTTTAACAGAACTTTTCCATCACTTTCAACAACATTTGTTAAAAGCCCATCAACTATTGCTCCACATTCTTCACCAATAATATCACTACTTACTATTGGATCATCTGTATATTTTAATGTTTTACTTTGATTAGACTTAAACATATTATTAACATCTTCTTTAGTAGTTTTTTTAGCAAGTTCTAATGTTACATCAATAACAGAACCATCCCCAGTTGGGACACGAAATGCAATTCCATCTAATTTTCCATTTAAATGTGGAATAACTTTTCCAATTTGAGAAGCTGCTCCAGTAGAAGTTGGAATAATATTTAATGATGCTGCTCTACCACGGCGAGACATAATTCCTTTTTTATGAGGAATGTCTAAAGTTTCTTGATCATTAGTCATTGCATGAACAGTAGTCATAAATCCTTTTACAATTCCATACTTATCATCAATTAGTTTTAATACCGGTGCTAAACAGTTAGTGGTACAACTAGCAGCACTAATAACAATATCATCTTTTTTAAGAATATTATCATTAACACCATAAACGATTGTTTTAGCATCATCTTTAGCAGGTGCACTAATAATTACATGTTTTGCCCCTGCTTCTATATGAGCTTGACACTTTTCTACAGATGTAAACACACCTGTGCATTCAAGTACAATATCAACTCCTAATTTTTTCCAAGGTAATTTTGTAGGATCAGGTTCAGCAAATACTTTTATTTTTCTATTTTTAACAAATAATTCGTCTTCATCAAAACTAATCTTACTTTTATTAGTTCTATGAACAGAATCGTATTTATATAGATATGCCAGTTGCAATGGATCAGTTAAATCATTTATTGCAACAACTTCTATATCCTTATCATTTTCAAGAAGTCTAAGAGCAGTTCTTCCTATTCTACCAAAACCATTAATAGCTATTTTTAACATTTTTATTTCCTCCTATTCAAAATAACTCTTTCCTATAAATTCTCTTAATACACTTGTAGTTGGTACATATTCACTTGGTATATTTATAAAACATTTTAAGAAATTTAATATTCTTATTGCTTCTTCATAATTTTCAGAATCTTTACTTATTGTATAAAGCAATGGTTCTGCATATGTTCTTAATACACCAATTTCATATGCTAAAGATGTATTAATAATAATATCTGCTTCACTTTGATATGGATATACAAAGTTTTCTTCGCTTGCTCTCATACCCATCCAATTATTAAGTGTTACTTCAGGTGAATATCCACGAGTTCTGTGATCTCTTACCATACGTCTTAATAATCTTAAATCAGTAGTAGATATGTGATTATGCCTATCTAATCCTATTGGTGTAAATGGACTAATATATATCTTTAATTTATTTTTCTTATCAATAACACCATTTATTTTTTCATTTATTGCATGAAGCCCTTCAACAATTAATATTTGATTATCTTTAAGAGCAATTGGTTTTCTTTTATATTCTTTCTCACCCGTAATAAAATTATACGTTGGCATTACAACTTCCTTTTTACTTAGTAAACTTTTTAATTGGTTACTAAATAATTTTACATCTATCGCTTCAACACATTCATATTCATAACTTCCATCTGGTTTCTTTGGAGTATCTATTCTATTGACAAAATAATCATCAGTTGAAATAACTAAACTATCTATTCCTTTACTTCTTAAAAATAATGCAAGTTTCTTTGATGATGTTGTTTTTCCACTAGAAGAAGGCCCAGATATAAATATGGCTTTTATATTCTTATGTTTAAGAACATAATCTGCAACCCTATTCATATTATCATCATACAAAATCTCATTAGTACGAATAAAATTAGATATTTTGTCTTCGCAAACTAATTTATTTAAATCTCCAGCATATCTAACTCCTAAATTTTCTAATCTATTTTCATAAGTTCTAAATGCTTCTAGTACTTGTTCCCTATGTACAAACTTAGGAATAACTCCGTTTATTGGGGCACATATTACTGCTCCAATAGGTGCTATATATATTAAATTAAAAGTCTTTAATATTTTAGTAGATGGTGGCATAATGTAATAAAAGTAATTATATAAATCAGACAACTCATACATAGTAACTGATTCATTAGTTAAATATGTATAATTTAAACACTTTTCATATTCAGATAAACTTTCATGATAATCATATGCATCCTTACGAGATACACTAACATTCTTAAAAGGTAAATCAGATGCAATTATTTCCTTCATTCTAGCTTTAACTTTATTTATAACATCTTCGTCTACTCTTTTTTTCATTATTATTTCAGTATAAATAAATTTGTCTAATGAATGCTTTATTTCAACTACAGCATCATCGCCATATAAATCTCTAACTGCCATAATATATACATATTCTAGCCCTTTTGTATATATTTTTCTACCAGTTCTATCATTTATAGTAATAAAATTAATGTAAACATCATCATCTATTTCATAGTCAGCATCAACAGCATTTCCATTTATTTTTAATGCTACTAGATCATCTCTATTTAATAAATTAATTACTTCTCTTACTGAAGTACCCTTATCAACATCAAGCACTTCACCATTTTCAAATGTAAGTCTAATTTTATTCATACTTAACCTCTTTATTTCTTATTCTATTAATATAATACCAAATTATTATTATTTTGTGAATAAAATAAAAAACACTTTACTAAAAAAATGCCTAAATATTTTTAATATTTAAGCATCTCTTTAATCTTTCTAAATCTATGATTAATACAACTCTTAGTAATTGGTTTTTCAGTTTCGCTACTAATTATTTCTGCAAGCTCTGCCATAGAACTTTCAGGATATTTTTCTTTGTATATACATATTGTTTTAATTTTATCATCTAATAAATCAAAATCATACATTTCTTTTAGTTTACTAATTAATTCTAATTGTTCACTTGATGAAGCAAGAGATTTATCAACATTGGCTTGTTCACAATTATTAAGTCTGTTAGTCATATTTTTATGGTCTCTATATATTCTTATATCTTCATAATAAAATAGTGATTGAGTAGCATTTATCATTTTAATAAAATCACTAATTCTTTCTGCTTCTTTAATATAAACCATATAGTTCTTATCTCTTTTAATTACTTTACTATTGAAATACATTTCATTTAATAAAGTATTAACTATATCCGCAGTTTTTTCATTTGAAATAACAAATTCAAGATGATATCTACTTGTTTTAGGATCATTTATACTTCCACACATCATAAATACCCCTCTTAAATATGCTTGTTTATCTTTTTCTTCATCAATTAAATATGATGGTGGTACAAACTCTCTTACATTATTATTTAATATTCCTAAATCATTTAATATAAAATCATATTTTTCTCTAACTATTAAAAGCACTAATTTATTCTTCCTAAGTGAATTTATTCCACTAGTATCCATATCTATATCAATATGATATGTTTCTTTAATTAATTTATATATTCTTCTAGCAACACTAATATTTTCAGTATATATTTCAAATCTATCTTTATATATTTTAACCCCAATATTCATTATGGCAGAAAGTTCTGCCATTTTTTCAGAATCACTATATTCAATACTACTAATTTCATTTTTAATATTACTTGTAAATGACATAACTTCACCACCTAACGCATTTAGTATACAAAAAAAAGAGTAGATAATCAATTATCTACTTTTACCTTTTGATTCATTAACTTGAGTAACCAATAAATCATGAGCAAAATCATATAGACTTTGTTTCTCTCTATCTTGTAAGTCCATTGCTGACCATTCTTTTTCAAATTGCTTTTGCCATACTTTAAATCTATATTTATATTCAATTTTATCAACTTCTCTTTGATTTCTAGTTTTTCCTCTCAAGTGTGCAATTTTTGCACTAACAAGTGGAGAAAGTTGAGTATTATTTTTTAAATACTCTAATTCTTCAAGAAAGTTTTCAAATTCCTCATATGTACTAAAATATACCATATTATCACCTACTATAATTTTACCAATAAATACTATATTAAATCAACTTTTTTAAAATTACTTTACAAATAATTATCCATTATTACTTTATATTTATCATATTCTTTTTTTAATTCATCAAAATGTTCTTTAATAAAATCATAATCATTTTCTTTACTCTTTTTTTCATGTTCAAATGCTATATCAGCAAGACTCATAAAGCCGAGATATTTACTATCACTCTTTAATGCATGAACTTCTATCGCATAATTTTCCATATCTTTTTCTCTTAGGAAGATTTCCAATTTTTTCATTCTTTCTAAAGAATCAGTTTTATATGTTTCAATAGTCATATTATACATTTCCATATCACCTAGAAGTTCTAACGCGCTATCCATATCAACACCACAAGATATTAAATAATCTTTATTTAATTTTTTATTTTCAATTTCATTATTATTAATATTTTCTTCCTTAATAGCACTAACAATATCATTTAAGTCAACCGTTTTATCTGTTATAACATAAACATCTTCTTTTTCCCAATCCACGCTTTTTCTAACACTTTTTCTTTCAAATACATTATCTAATATCTTTTTAATTTGATCTTTTTTAAATGGCTTGGCAAGATAATATTTAAACCCTTCTTTAAGATACTTTTCTTCCGCTCCGCTCACGGCATCAGCAGTTAATGCCACTACAGGAATATTAAATGAAGAATCTTCTTTTAGTTTTCTAAATGCAGTTTCTCCATCCATTTTAGGCATCATTATATCCATTAATATTAAATCATATTTTTTATTTTTAACTTTTTCTATTGCTTCAATTCCATCATATGCTTCATCTAAATCAAAATTAAAATCCTCAAGCGCTTTTTTAGCAACTTTTAAATTTAATTTATTGTCATCAACAATTAATATGTTTTTATGACCATAATCAGAATCATCAATTATTTCAATATCTACATCATTATCATTTACCATTTTATTAATTTTTTGAGGTAAATTAACCATAAATATACTACCTTGTCCATATATACTTTGGACATTTATAGTACCATTCATCATTTCAATTAATCTTTTTGTAATAGCAAGTCCAAGTCCAGTACCTTCTATAGTAGAATTCTTTTCATCAAGTCTTTCAAATTTAGTAAACAATTTATCAATATCTTCTTTCTTTATTCCACGTCCAGTATCCTCAACAGTAATAATTAAAGTACATAAATCATTTTTATTAATACACTTTACTCTTAGATTTACTTTTCCTTTATCAGTATACTTAATAGCATTTGTTAGTAAATTATTTATAATTGATTTTATATGCTTTTTATCGCCAATTAATTCATATGGTAAATCTTCACATATATCAATATTTAATTTTATATCTTTATCTCCAATTCTAGTAGATGCAATATT
The DNA here is from genome assembly GCA_947165135.1 of uncultured Clostridia bacterium. Taxonomy (GTDB): domain Bacteria; phylum Bacillota_I; class Bacilli_A; order RF39; family UBA660; genus CAG-1000. The sequence continues at coordinate 13,510 of CAMUZE010000009.1, read as the reverse complement.
AATAAGTCCTTCAAGTTCACTTCTAACATTATATGGTGTCTCAATAATATCTAACCTATCACTTTCAATTTTATTAATATCTAATATGTTACCAACTATATCTAATAAGGCTTGACTAGCACTTTGAATATCTTTTGAATCTTCAATTACTTCTTTTGGAACTCGGTCTTGATAAGTACATATATCTTCAGAAAGTCCAACTATTGCATTTAACGGAGTTCTTATTTCATGAGACATACTACTCAAGAAATCACTTTTAGCATTATTGGCTTTTTCTGCTTGTTCTTTTGCAACATTTAAGTCCTCTATCATTTGTATATCAGGATTCTCAATCGTAAAATACATTATATAACATAATATTGCTAAAGCAAAATCATATATTATTATTCCTCTAAATAATATTGTTAATAAATATAGAATTCCCATGATAGGAAGAATCAAATATATAATCAAATATTTCTTATTCATCTTTTTAATATTGGCTAAGGCTAAAACAAAAGATAGTGCTAAAAATATTATTACTATTATATATCCAATATTTATCATGCTACCAGAAATATTTGTTACTAAGCCTATTTTCTCAATATTAATATCTAAAAATCTGGTTTCAAAGAAAAACAAAATAATAAATCCAATCAAAAAATATTTATAATACTTCTCTCTCTTGGCAGCACTTTCATAACTAATAATTAATGTATATATAAATAATGAAATAAATATAGCAGAAAATAATGTAGTTACTATTCTGTTAATTAAAAATATAATACTATAATATTCTGTTAATATTACTATATTATCATAATAAGCACAAAGACAATGCGCAGCAGTACTTAAAAGCGACTCTACAAGCGAGAAAATTAAAATTATATTATAGTATTTATTTTCTAGTAAATTTATCTTCTTTTTACTAAAGTAGACAAAAAATAGTAGCAAAATAAAAATTGTTGATACAAAAGGTATTTCAAATTCTAATGACACACTACCACCCCTATCTTACTAAAAGTAGTATATCATATAGCACTTAAAAATACAATTAATCAACAATTACTATTTATTCCAATTCTGTTTCATATATAATTTTATATCATATTTTTTTTGTTCTTCTCTATCGACTAATAATGGTGCTAAAATCCTAATTACATCACCATTTTTTTCACTATAATCAATTTTATCTAAGAAAGAATAAACTTCAGAACTATTATCAATACCTTTTTCATGATATGACATTATTTCTTCATCCCAACATTCTGAACTATGCCATGTCACTTCACTATATATTTTTTTTCTTTCTTCCATGTGTTTTTGATGCAAATCTCCAACTAAATCCTCTCTTTTACATTGAATATTTAAATTATCACTTAGAAATAAAAATTCTTCAGAATCTAAAACAATACCATTTAAACTCCTTGCATCACTCAAACTTACTCTAGATAAATTAAATCTTAAGCTTGCTAGTTCATCTCTTAACTTTATAAGAGCTTCTTTCTTTTCATAACCATTAAAATCTATTGGATCAGAAGCAGCAATCAAAACAGCGTTGTTATTATGGTCATAATTTGCCACTATAGGTACTACTGGTACATTAGTTTCTTGTGATAAATGATATACTCCAGGATATAAAGGTACACAATTTTGATTCTCTGTATTATTTAGTACCCCTTCTGGAAAAAGTAAAACACTAGAATTATTTTGGAGCACTTTTACCATTTTCTTATATGCTTCTTTTCTACTTTCTTTAGATAATTTATTAACATATATCATACCATTTAACCATAGAAAATACATTTCAGGATTATGATCCACTTGATCTGTTGTTCCAATTAAAGTATAAGTACTTCTATCAATTACAGCCAAATCATTAGCAATATCTCCTGGAAAAGAATGACCAGCAGCAAATATATAATTCTTACCATCTTCAAGAGTAGGATATGATAATAAAATAGTTTCTTTACCAGTTTTAGATTTAATAATTCTTTTCATCAATGGATGTACTATTCTTCTAATCTTTATTCCTCTTTCAGTAGTAAATTCATCACAATTCAAATTTTTACTTTTAATGAGTCCAATATTTTTCCACATATATAATTACCCCATATTTAATATTTTTTTTGTCGACGCATTTATACTATCACAAGACCTTGTTATAAACAAGTAAAAATATAATTATTTCAATTTTTTAGTTAACATTTATTTTAAAACACCATATCAAATTTATCATTTATAATAAAAAAGAAGATTTTTTATCTTCTTTAAAATCTACTACTAAATGATTTACCTTTAGATGGAAAATTAACAAAATTTCTAGGATTTACTGAGTTGCTTCCACTCCATCCTTCTCTTATCGTGAAATGAAGATGTGCTCCAGTTGAACATGTATCCCATCCACCATTTTTCTTAAGTGTGTACCCTCCACCACCTGATTTACCAATTACTGTAGTAATATCAACCACTTGACCAATTTTAACATTAATTGATGCAAGATGCATATATACACTTCTATATTGTTTACCTTTTATAATATGATTTATTGTAACAATATTTCCACCACATGAACTCTTAGTAGTAATTCCACTTACTGTACCTGGTGCTGATGCGTATACTGGTGTATTCATTGAAACTCCAATATCAATACCACTATGTATTTCTCTGCCATGAACTGGACATACTCTATATCCCCATTCACTTGTTATTGTTCCTTTAGTAAGAGGCCTTACAAAATTATTTGCATTCTTACTACTTAAACATGAAACAAGTTCAACGTCTTCCTTACAATTATTAGCTTTATAAATTGATTCATAATATTCTATAGTTTTCTTTCTTGATTTAATTTCAGCAGTTATATCTGAGTGAGCATTTTCTAAATCAGATAAACTAACATCATAATTTTTTAGTTTTTTATCTAATTCCTTAATACTATTTTCTGATTGAGTTATTTTATTCTTTAATTCTTCTTGTAATTTTTTATCTTCCTCAATCATATTGTACATTTCATCTATTAAATCATCATTATATTTCGTTAATTCTTCAACTACTGCACTTCTATAAATAAAATCAGTAAAAGATTTTGCTTCAAATACATATTCTAAATAAATATTATCTCCATTAGAAATCTGTAAAAATGAAAGTAATGAATCAATTTCTTTTTGTTTAGCTTTAATATCTTCATTTAATTTATCAATCTGTTTTAATAAATCTTCAATTTCATCTTCATAATCTTCTATATTTTTTTCAAGAGTATTTATTTCTTTTTCTGCAGATTTAATTTTATTTTGAACATCTTTTTGTTTTCTTACTAAAGCTGCTTGATTGGCCTCATCTTTCTTTAATTGTTCTTTTAAACTTTTTAAAGTTTCTGCCTTTATATTACATGTTAAAAAAAATAAACAGAATATAAATAATAATATTTTATTTATATTTTTCATCATACTTTTAAATATTTCCTTACAGCTCTATAACTACCGAAAGCTCCAACTACAATACCTATTCCAAACAAAGCTCCAACTAAAACTAACATAATTTCAGATGGCTTAATTAACTTAATTATTGCAGTAAATACTTGACCACCCAGTTTATCATATAAATAACTATACCCATAACAGCATATTGCTATAGGAATAATAGAACCTAAAAAGCCAAGAATAATTCCTTCAAAGAAGAATGGTCTTCTAATAAATGAATTACTTGCTCCAACTAATCTTCTTATCTCAATTTCTCTTCTTCTTGATTGAATAGTAATCTTAATAGTATTACTAATTAGGAATACTGTTACTAAAACTAATGCACCTACTGCAATATATGAAATCTTTTTAACAATATCAAATATTTTAACTAATTCTTCTACAGATCCTTCTCCATATTTAACTAATTCTACTTTATCTAGTTTTTCAATATTATCTGCAGTTTTACCAATTAGTTTAATATCATTTACTTTTATTAAGAATGAATCTTGTAATGGGTTTGTTTCTTCAGTGTATTGTTCCATTATACTTTTAAATATTTCAGATTCTTCTTGCATTTCTTTTTTCACATCTTCTTTAGAATTAAACTTAACACTCTTAACATTATCTAATGTTTTAATTCTTGTTTCCAACACTTCTATATCGGTTGCCTCTATCTTTTTATCTAAAAAAACTACTATTGTTAAATCTTTTTCGATTTCAGATGTAAAGTTATTAACATTATAAGAAAGTAATATACTAAATCCAACCATAATCAATGTAATAGTTATACATGAAATACTTGCTAAAGATAGTGAAAAGTTTCTAAATACGCCTTTAAATGATTCACTTATATTTTTATTTAAAATTCTAAATGCCTTCACTCTTAAATCTTCCTTTCTGACTATCTTTTTTAACAAGTCCTTTATCAATAACAATTACTCTTTTCCTCATCCTATTAACTATTTCTTTATCGTGAGTTGCCATAATAATGGTTGTACCTAATTTTTCATTTATCTCTTCAATAACTTTCATTACTTCCATGGAAGTATCTGCATCTAAGTTACCAGTTGGTTCATCACAAATAAGAACTTTAGGATTATTAACAATGGCACGAGCAATTGACACTCTTTGTTGTTCACCACCAGATAATTGATCAGGATAGCTTCTTAATTTATCTTTTAAACCTACATTTTCTAAAGCTTTAATTGTAGCTTTTCTAATATCACTATTTTTATATCCATACATTTCAAGAGCAAAAGCAACATTTTCGTATGCTGTTAATTTTGGAAGTAACTTATAATCTTGAAACACTATTCCAAGTTTACGTCTTAATTTATATATTTTTCTATTTCTAAGTTTAGCAACATTAATACCACCAACATATACTTCTCCTTCAGTTGGCTTTTCTTGTCTATATAATAATTTTATTAAAGTTGATTTACCACTTCCAGATGCACCCATTATAAAAACAAATTCTCCTTTAGATATTTCTAAATCAACACCTGCAAGAGCGGTAACCCCATTTGGATATCTTTTAATAACATTTTTTAATTCTATTAACTGCATAATACCTCCATAAATCAAGTATATATACTAATTAACTATTATTCAAATACAATATTTGGTAATAATTATCTGCTACACTATCTCATTGTAATTATAGCAAATAAATATTTATTTTTCTACATAGTATTACATATTTCTCACATTTATAAAAAATAAAAAGCTTACTATAATTTTAAGTAAGCTTCTAAAAAATCTTTTATATCACCATCTAATACATCATCAACATTAGATGTTTCATAGTTTGTTCTAGTATCTTTAACTAGTGTATATGGACACATAACATAGCTTCTAATAGCACTTCCAAAGTTAACATCCATTACTTCGCCTTTTAAATCTTTTAATTTTTCATTAAATTCACTCATTTTAAGCATATATAATTTATTTCTTAGCATATCCATAGCAATTTCTTTATTTCTAATTTGACTTCTTTCAACTTGACTAGAAGTCACTATTCCACTTGGAATATGAGTAATTCTAACAGCGGAATCAGTAGTATTTACTCCCTGTCCACCACATCCAGATGACCTATAAACATCTATTCTTAAATCGCTTTCTTTAATATCAACATCAATATTTTTTTTAATTTCAGGTGTCACTAATACAGAAGCAAAAGAAGTATGACGTCTAGAATTACTATCAAAAGGACTAATCCTAACAAGTCTATGTACGCCAGTTTCACCTTTTAAATATCCAAATGGATAATTGCCTTTAACAAGTAAAGTACAGCCCTTTATACCTACTTCTTCACCTTCCTGACTACTAATAACTTCATAATCATAACCATTTTTTTCAAAGAATCTTTCATACATTCTAAGAATCATATTAGCCCAATCATTACTTTCAGTTCCTCCTGCTCCGGAATGTATTTCAATATATGCATTATTAGAATCAAATTCACCGCTTAATAATGCAAATAATTTTAATGACTCTATTTTTTCATCAACTGACTTAAGTTCATTTTCAATTAAAGAAATATCTTCATCATTATTACTTATTTCAAACATTTCAGAAATAGTATTTACTAAAGAATCAACATCATTATATTTACCATATACATCTTTTAACACTTTAAGTTCACTTAAAACATCTTTGGCTTTATTTTGATCATTCCAAAAAGAAGAATCATTCATTATTACTTCTAATTCTTTAATTCTAACTTCTTTATTATCAATTTCTAACTTCTTTTTAATATCATTAAGAAATGATAAATACTCATCAATTTTTCTTTCTATTTCTTTTGTTTCCATACAATTATTTTAACATAAAAAGATAATTATATGAAATAATTATCTTATTATTTGTATTTTCTTTATATTTTCGGCATTAGTATAAATAAATACTCTAGTATCTGTATTATTAAACACATATTTGTCATTTAACACATCTATTGCAAATCTAATGCTATTCATAAAATCATGCTCATCATTACTTACGTAAACATTATTATTTTTAATATCATAATATAATTCACTATGCGAATACTTAGGTTTAATAAATTCTATTTTAATTTCATCGGAATCAGTTTCAATATATTGAGCATTATAATAATAAATATTTAAACTATCTTTAACTTCAACGTTTTTTACTTCTTTTATATAGTATTCTTCATTATTATAATCTAAAAGGTTAAAATCTTTTAATCCAACTATTATACACCCAATACCTATGCCGCTGAGAATTAACGAAGTTAAAAACTCATATAAATACCTATTCCATTTAAACTTACCATCAAACACATAATTGTATGATATTACTATTATTAATGCATTTAATAATAGCGCTCCAAATCCACCAATTATACATCCAATAAATATAAATCCTGTTTTCATAAATAAAAATGATACTACCATTAATATAACAACAGAAATAAACGATCCAATAAAAGGAATTGTCAAAAGAACGATAAACGATTTAAATATTATAAATATTAGTCTTGCAAGTAAATTAAAGAATCCAGCGCTCGATTTTTCAGGATCGCGAATAATTATTTTTTCATATTGCTTTTTTACTATTACATTATTTTTTTTATTTTCAATTATTTCTTCCTCTATTTCACTATTAATATCTTTTTTATCAATAATCTTATAATAATCTAAATACCTAATTTTAAATATATGAAGTAAAACTATACCAGTTAAAATCAAATAACATACATGCAATAACATTTCCATAAAATTCCTAATACTATATGGAATAATATCTATACAATTCAATATGTATGAAATTATTAAAGCATAGACATAGAATACAAGAAATGCAATCATAATTAATATTATCTGTTCAAATAAACATTTTAATATGTCTTTAAATTTCATGGAACTAAACATATTAATAGTTTTAGTAATAAAATCCAAAAAAGAATCAACTTGTTTATTAAATTTGTTTTTTCTTACTTCCCTATCTTTATTATCGCTTATATCTTGATTTAATAATTCATCAATATTTAAATCAAACATTTTGCATAACTGAATCATCTTATCCATCTCAGGATAAGCAAGACCACTTTCCCACTTAGAAACTGATTGACGAGACACTCCTAATTTCTCAGCCAAATCTTCTTGTGATAAATTATTATCCCTTCTTATTTTCTTTAAATTATCAGATAAATTCACAAATTCATCTCCTTTCATACTAAGATTATATATTAATTAAACCAGTTGCATAAACCAATTTTAAGTTGTTTTTTGTTAATTTTAAGTTGCATACCATATTATATCATACAAAAAGAAACGTTAGTGGTGAATTAACGTTTCTTTTTTATACGCAATACAAATATTACTTTTTACAATAATAATTTCCATTGTACGAGAATCTTGTTCCAGATGTACACGAGTATATTGGACTTGCATTACTATATCCACTTGGGCAACATGAGTTGCTTCCGCAGCTTGTTGCACTTACTACTACCTCACATTTTCCTGTAGATGGATTATAGTTATCCCCTCCAGGGCACACAGCACAAGAAGTAGCGGCATATGAATATATTGAGCCACCTAAACGAGAACATGCGCTATTACACAATGCTCGATTTGCGATACAACCAGCATCATAAAGACCTTCAGGATTCATATCAGTATTATTACATACGCACGCTCCTCCAGCAGAAGCAGGGTTTGCTGTACATTGATAGCTACGTACTACAGCATTAGAGATATTTATTGAACATCTGTATTTATACGTATTATTATTTACTGTTGCTTTTATATGACCATAGAATGTTCCTAGCGATACAGATAATGAATTGTAGCCATTATAAGTGCTAGGTTCTGTTGAAGTCTTACTAAGATTCCAAGAATCTCCTTGTTTAGTAGACCATACTACATTTCCAGATGAGACATTTAGCACACAATATGCTGGCGCATCTGACTGAGATACAATTTTAGCATATACATAAGCATAACTATTTGTGTTGCCTATTTTTTCAAATGTCGCTGTTCCTGATGTAAAATTATTACCCTCTTCTATTGACGTTGTAAATTCTGGTTCTTTGAACCATCCAAGATGCACATAACCGCTCATATTATTAACCAATGGTAAACTATTGCTAACATCAGGCAATTCGGAAGTAGTATAAACTTGATCATAAGTAATAGTTCCCGCTTCATTAAGTATTTGATATATCGCTACATCAGTTATATTAATTGTAATGCTATCGGTTCTATATCTATTTGGTTGAATATATACTTTTGCACTATCACTTGAAACTGTAAATTCAAGTTTAATCTTATGAACACTGGTATTATCAGTGATATTAGTAACGCCTGATGATTGAATGTTATAATCACTGCTGGCATCTGAACCATCAATTTTAAATGAAGTCTGTGTTGCACTAACCATATGTCCACCAATATTATATAAATTACCAGAAGTTTTTTGAATACTATAAGTTACCAAATACTTATTTCCACTTTTAAATACCGTTGGAAGATATACCCCTCCAAATTGAGTGTTTGATGTTAATGTTGGTGAATTCCATGTTTCGCTGTATCCGGCTTTTGTCAAACTTTTTCCAGTCATTAGATTTCCGCCCAATCCAGTAAATACATATGTTCTTGGAACCCAATCTACATATAAATCTAAATCAAAAGTACTTGAAGTTTCATTAGCAGCTACTATAAGTGTTGAATATGGTATATCTTCAGCTTGTGAGAAGCAATATCCGCTGCCACTAGTAGTCGTACACCATTGACGATTACTTGTATAATTTGTCCTATATCCTTCTTTTGTAAGATTAAAATCAGTATTATAATTACTTAAGTTTAAAGTTTCTCCATAATCAGCATAATCATAATAAATTTGATTACTTGAAGTGGCAATCCATCCATCAGATACTGTATATGAACTATTGCCAATTGTACCACCATTTGGATGATAACGAACACGTAGTGGCTTCGTTTTTGCCACAGCTGTAAGAGTTCCAGTTGCATTTGGAGTATATGTAATAGGATTAGAACTTCCAATATTATTTCCATTGTATGTCCAGTAGTCAACAGTATATCCTGACGCTGGTGTTGCAGAGGCCGTAAACTGTTCATTATATCTAATATTTATTAACTTATTATTTGAACTTGAAGGATCATAGATTGAAGTTACACCAGACGTATTATTTTGAGTTGAAACAGTAATATTTGGTATGTTTTCTGTTGCCGTTGCCGTAACTGTATATGTGATTCTATCATACCAGAAATAATAATTTGCATTTGCTGATATAGTTGGGTTTGCTGTCAACATAGTAGCAGCGGTTGAACCCGGCCCAGCAGTTGTATACCCTTTATATGTACTAGCCGAAGATCCAGTTGATGCAGTAGGCTTAATACTAGATAACGTTAGAGTTGTACCAGTTTTAATATAATACGTGCTTGATGTACTACCAGATACTACCGAATAGTGTGTACTTGTATATGTTCCTGAAGTACCAGTAACGTTTAAAAGTACATTTCTAACAGTATAACTTCTTACTGCTACATTAGTTTTCCCAATATTTCCCGATCCATCTTTGCATCCAAGCCACCATGTACCAGCGCTATTTGCATTTCCTGTCCCACTCCAGCTTGTTGTGCTTGAAACGCTATTAAATGTTGTACTACTTGTAGGTTCAGTTTTTCCCCAATAGTATCCTATTACTCCTACTCCATCTGTACAGCTTAAGTTAAATGGCTGGCTCGTTAAATTTAGCGTTGTTCCTCCGCTTATAGACGCTACAGGTGGATTATCGCTCCATATAGCATACATGGTTTTGGTATCAGATGCATTAATATCAGGGTTCCAATAATATGATGAATTCAAATCTAATTGTGTCCCACTAAGACTGCCATCTGCCCATTTATAAAGAGTATAGCCTTCTTTAGTATATACATTACCAGGTAGTGTGTAATTAACTCCAGAAGTCACCGCTGGTCCAACTTCCGGATGACTAGCCACATAATTTTGCATTCTATCTCCGTTGATTGCCATTTGATTTCCAGTTCCACCATTTTTATCAAAGTTTATAACTAATTCTCTTGAAAATGAAGAACCCAAATATCTGTCATCAAGTGGAGATAATTTATAATTTGTTCCAACTTTATCAGCACTAATTTCTACATATAAAACCATTGTATACCCATCAAAATTCCAGTTAGTATTAGGGCTATCAGGCACTAATATGCTTGTAACATAATCAGTAGATAGTGAGTAAGGTACCCATCGTTGCGTATCGGTATGAAAAACGGATATTTGACTAAAACCACTAGCAAATTCTATAGTTCTTTCACCAACCGCATATAAATTTATCGTTGCACTATATGATGATGGATTTATCGATCCACCATTTGTATATGTTATTGTTGTACTAGTTTGACTAGTGCTCCATCCAGCAAATGACCATCCGGTTTCTGCACTTGGGAACGTTCCACCTAATGATGTATAAGATGTTAATGCGCAAGCCGTACCATATGTACATGTTTTTGAGCCTAACAATGTATTACCTGCTGTATTTGTAGCATTTCCTTGATAAAAGTTTATCGTATATGTTTTTGGGGAACAATATGCATATAAATTCTTGTTAGCAGTCATATTAAACGCAGTAGCCGAAGTATAACCGCTTACAGCAGTGCCCGTAAAACTTCCATCAGCATTTAATACTTTACTTCCACTTCCATTTCCTGTATACCACCCGTTAAATAGATACCCTTCAGCAACAGTTACAGTTGGTAGTGATGCTGTCGTTGAATTTCTTATTCCAGTAAATAATGTTGTCGCACCTTTTCTAGTATACAATGCAGATGTTGAACTAAGTGAACTACAATTTCCCTTATTAGGTGTGACTTTTGCATTGTTAATTGTGTGTGCCACACAGCTACTTTCAGCGTCATTGCAACCACATGTTCCAGATCCATCCACAAACGCTTTTACATAATATATTCCGACATTTGTTGGTGCTGTTGTTGTCTCGCCAGTAGTACACGTGCTATTTGTATAATACTTATATGTAATACTACCGCCACAACTTGCAGTTGCTGTATTTGCTGCTATCGCACTTCCTGTATATATTGCAGTTTTTGCACTTAGCGCCACAGTCTGATTAATTCTATTAATAGTTGCTGGGAATGCTACAGTTTTAACAGCGCAATTAATTGTATCAGTTGGTGTGTAAGTTACATTAATATTTGTGGTCGAATCACATAAACCTTTATATGTTATTGTCTTTGCAGTTCCACTTGCAACATTACTATAAGATGCTCCATCAGTTATTGAAACATTATCTGTATCTGCGCTTGTCGCTGTTAATGATCCTACACAATAGTCATCATTTGTGGTTGGTGTAGCTGTAAATGTATTTGTAGCATTATAATTAACATTTCCGCTTGTAGGATTTAAACTTATTGTTGGCATATATTTATTTATTGTTACAGTTCCGCTTCCTGTTGCATCTTTATAATATGTTCCTCCAGTTACTTTATAATATACTGTCTTTGCACTTTGTACATTTGTATATGTTGGAGTTAATGTGTAATTTGTGTTTACTGCTCCATTGCTTGTTACTGTATTTCCATAACTTGTGCTTGTTCCACTTACTATTGTTTGTCCATCCCAGTTTGCACTTGTTACTTTTACTGTTACTCCATGTGCTTCTCCATCATATGTTGCACTATAATTTGTTTTTGTTACACTTAAGTTTTGTTTCGCTACTGTCGCTGTCGTATTCGCACTTGCATCTGTTATGTCTGTTAGAGTCTTACTTGTGTAATGTGTCTTACTTGCTCCTATTACTACATAGATATATTTTCCTACTTGTTCTTTTGGTATTGTATATGTACATTTGTTATTACTTATTGTTGCTGTTCCAAGAGATGTTCCTCCACTTGTACTATTACTTGTATTTGAATACCATGTACATGTGTAATCTGCTGTTGGACTTGTATTTGTTATCGTCGCTGTTAGTGTTTGTCCCCATGTATTTGTTCCACTGATCGCTACGCTTCCTCCACTTAACGTTCCATTTCCTGCTGTAGCTGTTACTGCACTACTTGTTGCTGCTTTTACTGTCTCACTTCCTGTTCTTGTTGCTGTAATACTACTTGTTCCTGTGTGCGTTACTGGCGTTAATGTGCTTCCACTTACTGTAAATACATTTGTATTACTACTTGTATATGTTATTGTTGTACTTGGTGTTCCTCCACTTCCTCCATTACTTGTTGAAAGAGCTGCTGTTGTTCCATATGGCACTGTTGTTGGATTCACTGTTAGAGTTAACGCTCTTGTATATTTTTGTACTGTTACTGTTACACTTGCTGTTCCTTGAGCTACTGTTGTTGTCCTTGCACTCGTTACTGTTATTGATACTGTCTTATTAGCGTCATCATTCGCTGCTAATGTTCCTGCTACAAAGTTTGTTCCACTTATGCTTGCTTTTGTTGTTCCACCTTCATTATCTGTTCCCTTTGTCGCACTCAAAGCTCCACCATTATTTGTCTTTGTTAGACTTGATAATGCCGTTGTACTATTTACATACACTGTTTGATTATTCGCTGCGATTGTATTCGCTATCTTATTTACTGTTACTGTTATATCTTTACTACATGTTTTATAACTTGAACTTTGTGCTTCAGTCGCCGTTACTACTACACTTTGTGCTGTATCATTGCTTGCACTCATTGCTCCTGCTGTTAATGTTTTATTATTTGTTCCACTTAAACTTGATGCACTTGTTGTTCCATTTGTTTTTATTGTATAACTTACTGTTCCAACTGCTCCACTTGTTTTTGTTGTTAAGTCAAGTGTACTTCCTGTTGTCATACTTGCGTTACTTACTGTCATTAGACATGCTTTTCTATCTACTTTTGCTGTTGTATTTGCTGTCGCATCTGTTATGTCTGTTAGAGTCTTACTTGTATAATGTGTCTTACTTGCTCCTATTACTACATAGATATACTTATCTACCATTCCTTCAGCTATTGTATATGTACACTTGTTATTACTTATTGTTGCTGTTCCAAGAGATGTTCCTCCACTTGTACTATTAC